>JBGSWJ010000055.1:0-13390 GCA_041752495.1 Rhodobacterales bacterium | reverse complement strand
CCTGGCTCAGCACCGCCGCCCCGTCGGCCTCGGTCAGCGCGCCCATGCCGACGATCACGATCCCCGGACGATCCAGCGGCTGGGCCTCGGCGGCCATCCGCTCGAGCGTCTCGCGGCCGGTTCCGGCATGGGTGTAGTCATAGGTCAGGTCCGCCGCCGGGCCGATCAGCGTGACCTGCGCGCCAAGCGACCAGGCCTTGCGGATGCGGGCGTTCAGCACCGGGCTTTCCATGCGCGGGTTGGTGCCGACCAGAATGATCGACTTCGCGCCGTCGATGTCCTCGATCGCCGCCGTGCCGACATACCCGGACCGGTTGCCCGCAGGCAGCTTCGCCCCGTCCACACGGGCCTCGACCTTGCCGCCCAGCCCCTCGACCAGATGCTTCAGCGCAAAGGCCGCCTCGACCGGCACCAGATCGCCGACAAGGCCCGCCACCTTGCGCCCCTTGACGGCCTTGGCCACCGCCTCCAGCGCCTCGCCCCAGCCCGCCTTTCGCAAGCGACCGTTCTCGCGGAGATAAGGCGTGTCCAGCCGCTGACGGCGCAGCCCGTCCCAGACGAAGCGGGTCTTGTCGGAAATCCATTCCTCGTTCACGCCGTCATGGTTGCGCGGCAGGATGCGCATGACTTCGCGGCCCTTGGTGTCGATCCGGATGTTGCTGCCGAGCCCATCCATCACGTCGATGCTTTCGGTCTTGGTCAGTTCCCACGGACGCGCGGTAAAGGCATAGGGCTTCGACGTCAGCGCCCCCACCGGGCAAAGATCGATGATGTTGCCCTGCAGATTGCTCACCAGCGTCTCGTTCAGATACGACGTGATCTCGCTGTCCTCGCCCCGCCCGGTCTGGCCCATCTGGGTGATGCCCGCGACCTCGGTCGTGAAGCGCACGCAGCGGGTGCAGGAGATGCAGCGGGTCATCTGCGTCGCCACCAGCGGGCCAAGGTTCAGGTCCTCGGTCGCGCGCTTGGGCTCGCGATAGCGGCTGAAGTCCACGCCATAGGCCATCGCCTGATCCTGCAGGTCGCATTCGCCGCCCTGATCACAGATCGGGCAGTCCAATGGATGGTTGATCAGCAGGAATTCCATCACGCCCTCACGGGCCTTCTTGACCATAGGGCTGTTTGTCTTGACGACCGGCGGCTGGCCTTCGGGGCCGGGCCGCAGATCCTTGACCTGCATAGCGCAGGAGGCAGTCGGCTTGGGCGGCCCGCCCACAACCTCGACCAGACACATCCGGCAATTCCCGGCAATCGTCAGACGTTCATGATAGCAGAATCGCGGAACCTCAACGCCTGCTACCTCGCAGGCCTGAATCAGGGTCATCGCACCGGGCACTTCGACAATGGTCCCGTCGATGCTGATCTTCTTCAAGTCCGACATGCGCGGCCACCCCTTCGTCAAACGCCCGACGGGCGGGTTTTAACCCGGCTCTGCCCCCGATGCCAGACCGATCACGCTGCACCTGCGGCGAAACTTGCGCGGTTGGCCATCCGCAAGCTCCCCCGCGCATCGCCGTTGCCCCTTTTGTCCGTCCGGCCTAAAGTCAGTGACAGCAAACCCAACCGAAATTCAAAACAGCCGGGAGCCGATATGTTGCGTGCCAGCCTGACAATACTGACCATTATTGCTGCAACGACAGCACGGGCCCAGGATATCACTGCTGCCGAAGCGCTCGCCATCGAATACTGCGCCGCAGCAATCCGTTTTGATGAGGCGGCGGCAGAGATCCTCATGTCCCCCGCCCTCCGCAGCCTGATTGCCGAGGCGCGGTCCGCCAACGATGCCTACCTCACGAAATACCCCGAGGATAAACCGCCGCTTGGTGATGGCCTGCCACTGACCGGCTATCAGGATGCTGCGGAAAGCTGTCTGCCCGAATCCGTCACGGAATCATCTGCTGTGCTCGTCTTTGCGCCCGCGAGTTCGCCGACCGACATCTGGCGTGACCAGATCGAGTTCGAAGTGCAGGCCGACGGCACGCTTGCAGTTTCTGACATCCTCTATGCCCCCGACTTGACGCAGCGGTTCAGCGCCGTCATGGCGGAAATTGCCACCGCGACCTACTGAACTGCCTCAGCGCAAAAGTTTTCCGATCTGAGTCTGGGCAGCCATCTCGGCCTCGCCCACGGCGCAGTATGTCGCATAGTCGCCCTTGACCCCGCCCATATCCGCAAACCGGCCCCAGGCAATCTGGATCAAGCGCTCCTTCTCGACCTTGTCGTCCATATAGGCCTCGATCTCTTCTTCGGGATAACCAAGCTGTCGGGCATATTCCCGAAGGCTCAACAGAAAATTGTAACCGTCGAGCATCCGGGGCTCGATCGTGTCGCATTTTCTGCTGATCTCATAAGCGATTGCTGTGTTGATCAGGCCCTCGCTTATATAGGTCTGGTCCTTCAAGGGTGGCAGCGCCGCCGAGGCGCCGGCGAAGATGCCAAAGCCCACAATCAGAGTTGCCGTCTTGACATAGGGACGATTCAAAAGGTCACGAAACATAGCTGAACTCCACATCACCGCCCGGCTCGGAGTCTGCTCATCCTGCCCGGCTATTATGCGAAGAAGAATGAACGGACTTCGCTGCTATTCAATATCGCGCGCCGGTTTACCGATCACATTCAGCGGATCGCCGCCAATCCGCGCATCATTCCGACGGCTTAGCCCGGCCGACATGCGCCTTGTAAAGCTGCGCTTCCTTCAGCCAGGTCCAGCCAAAGGCCGCCTCGCTGTCTCCATGTTCTTGCCGATGCTTCAACTTGGCCAACCCTTCGTCAAGTGTCGGCCTGTGCCCCTCGTGCACCCACCACATGACGAAATGCTGCTCGCCCATCAGTTCGAACCATTCCTGTTTGCGGGCATAAAACTGCCGGTGGACCGTGTTCCAGACGAAGGCCTCAAGGGTCTCGACCGATTCCCATACGGTCAGGTTCGACACGAACTGCGGGTCACCGCCGATCTTGGTCTCGGTATTCCCGGTCCCAGGCGCGCCCGAACCCTCCATCATCCAGACAAAGCCCGGCATCCTCTTGCCTAGCCCGTTCACACGGTCAAGCGCCCCCATGAACTCGGCCACGCGCGGGTCATGGGTGGGCGCAAGCAACCGCCCGATGTTCAACTCTGCCAGATGCATTTGATCCTCCCACAACCCCGACGCGGACACCGCTGGCCTTGGCGGAAAGCGGATCCCTCTACTGACTGTCACACAGGATGATCAGCACTCGATATAGAAAATGTAATCCGCCGTCACATCGTCAAACCGCACCGTCACGTCCCGCCATCCGGGTGCCACGGCCATGCCCCGCCCCTGACAATAGGTGGCAAGCACATCCGTGGCCGTCTGCCGAGCCGCGACATTCCCCACCCGGATCGCCGGTGCCAGATTCGGCAGCGGAGTCCCCGGCGGCACGGCCCGCCCGCCATCGGGCAGTTCGAGCAGATCAACCGTCGCAAAATCAGGCGCCGGTTCAGCCGCGACCGGCGTCACCGGATACCGCTGCCCCAGGAAGCTGACCATCGTCACCCCCGGTCCACCAGTCACCGAATCCACAGCGTCGGAAACCGCGCCGCATCCCGCCAGTGCCAACGCTGCGATCAGCGCGAAACGACTTCCCATTCTGTCCTGCCCCTGTCTGGCGGCACCCTTCGCGGGCCGCTTCTGACCGGCATCATACTGGCAAAAGATTCCGCCTGTCACGCGTCTGGCGCAGCGCTTTCCAAAGTCGGACAGGGATAGGTAAAGACCCATTCATCCGCTCGCTCATCCAGCGTAAAAACCTCGTCGCCAAAATCGGCGCGGTCAAACGTCTCGCCCGGCAGGCACCGCTGAAAAAACGCGGTCAGCGCCACAAAGTTATCCTCTGTCCCTCCGATCCGGACCGTAGGATAGGATGCCGTGTCATAGAATGTGCCGCTGGGCGGGGTCACGAGAATACCCTCGTCAGTCACATAGGACGCGGCAACACCATAATGCGGTACCACATCCCCCGTCGGCGTATAGCGAAATGTCAGGCTCTGCCCGTCCACGACCACGGTCTCGACAGGCAGCATATCGGCCGTCGCGCAGGCCGCAACCAGCATCAGACCGGCAAAAGCCGGTCTCACTCAGCCGCCACCCGCATGCCCCGGCCCTTGATCCGGTCCTCGATCTCGTCGCGGAAGTTGCGGATCAGGCCCTGAATCGGCCATGCCGCCGCATCGCCCAGCGCACAGATCGTGTGGCCTTCAACCTGCTTGGTCACGTCCAGCAGCATGTCGATCTCTTCGACCGCCGCCTCGCCCTTCACCAGCCGCTCCATGACCCGCATCATCCAGCCGGTCCCTTCCCGGCAGGGCGTGCACTGACCGCAGGATTCATGCTTGTAGAACTTGGACAACCGCCAGATCGCCTTGATCATGTCGGTCGACTGATCCATCACGATCACCGCCGCCGTGCCCAGACCGGACCGCTTTTCGCGCAGCCAGTCAAAGTCCATGATCGCCTCTTCCATCTGCTCGGCCCGCAGACAGGGCACGGACGACCCGCCGGGGATGACTGCCTTGAGGTTCTTCCAGCCGCCCCGGATGCCGCCGCAATGCTTGTCGATCAGTTCCTTGAACGGGATCGACATCTCTTCTTCGACCACGCAGGGGTTGTTCACATGGCCCGAAATGGCAAACAGCTTAGTGCCGGTGTTGTTCGGACGGCCAAAACCTGCGAACCATCCCGCGCCGCGCCGCAGGATCGTCGGCACGACGGCAATCGATTCCACATTGTTCACGGTTGTCGGGCAGCCATAGAGCCCGGCTCCCGCCGGGAACGGTGGCTTCATCCGTGGCATCCCCTTCTTGCCCTCAAGGGATTCCAGCAGCGCGGTCTCCTCACCACAGATATAGGCACCCGCGCCGTGATGCAGATACAGGTCGAAATCCCAGCCCGATCCGCAGGCATTCTTGCCCACCAACCCCGCGTCATATGCCTCGTCGATGGCGTTCTGAAGCGCCTCTTTCTCGCGGATATACTCACCCCGGATGTAGATATAGCAGGCATGCGCCCCCATCGCGAACGACGCAATCAAGCAGCCTTCGACCAGCGTATGCGGATCATGGCGCATTATCTCGCGGTCCTTGCAGGTCCCAGGTTCTGATTCGTCAGCATTCACCACCAGATAGGCCGGACGCCCGTCCGTCTCCTTCGGCATGAATGACCATTTGAGTCCGGTCGGAAACCCCGCGCCGCCCCGGCCCCGCAGACCGGAAGCCTTCATCTCGTTGATAATCCAGTCCCGGCCCTTGCCAAGGATGTCCTTGGTGCCGTCCCAATGCCCGCGCATCTGCGCGCCCTTCAGGCTGCGGTCATGCATCCCGTAAAGGTTGGTGAAAATCCGGTCCTGATCCTTGAGCATCTGCTCACCCCTTGTCGTTCTGGCGCAACCGCCAGACTTGATACGTCATCCACAAGGCAAAGCCAAACCCGGCCAATGCCATCAGGTCAAACAGGGCCTGTGTCCGGTTGGACAGGCCCAGTTGACCGCCTGCAAACGTGGTCGCGATCCAGAACAGCGCCGTACCCGCCATGACAATCGCCGCCCTGCGGCCTGCCTTTGCGATCTGTTCGTCCTTTTCTGCGCCCATGTCTGCCTTGGCAACCCTTCAGGTCGCATCACCCCTTTGTACGGCCAACGAATGTTCGGTTTCGCCACCCGCTGCCAATACTTTGGCCTGATCGACCCACTGATCGCGGCTTACCCGACCGTTGAACCCCTCAAGGTTCTCATCAACCCAGGCCACCTCGGCCGCCCGCCACGACGCGATCTGGTCGAAATGAAACACACCCAGCGAATGCAACAACTGCTCAAGCTTCGGCCCCACGCCCTTGATCTCTTTCAGATCATCGGGCGCACCGTTACGCGGGCCAGCCAGCATCTCGGGCTTGCCATCAGCAGCGATGGGCCTCTCAGCCACCGCAACCGGCGCCACCATCACGGGTTTCGGCGCAGACTTGGGCGCCGGCGCATGGCTGGCGGGCAGATTATGCGGCCAGTAATTCTTCTGCGTCGATTCGAACTGCGACATGCGCGGCAGCGGACGGCAAAGCAGTGCGCTTATGGCTAGCCCCGACACGACAAATATCAGCCCGCCGCTGAACACCGCGCCGGGCCACGAAAACTCACCCAGTACCGCCAGCATCATCGTGGCAATAAAGCCAAAGAACGCGCCCATGCCCCAGCAACCCAGGGTACAGCGCAGTGTGCCGTTCTCCTCGTTCATCATCGTCATCTCCCTCATATCTGGCAAAGCAATGCCCGTGCAGTTCGCCCGCACAGTTTGCCTGATGCTTTCATAACGGATAATCCCAAACGACAATACATTAGTTCAGGTCAGACCACATGATCCCGGCCACGCTGAGAAGGCCGATGCGGGAACTCTCTCAGTTTCCACCCAACTTCCGTGCCTGAGCGATCCAGTCGTCCCGCTCGATCCGGCCTTTGAACGTGCCCAGCCGACTGTTCACCCAAGCCACCTGCGCCGGCGACCAGTTCGCAATCTGGTCGAAATGCCAGAAGCCCAACTCATGCAACAGCGCTTCAAGTTTCGGCCCCACACCAACGATCAGCTTGAGATCATCCCCTGCACCGCCACGCGGCGCGGTCAGGATTTCGGGGGCCGCTTCCTCGACCACGGCTTCCTCAACCTTCAGTGCCGATGCCTTCGGCGCCGCTGTTTTGGCCGGACGCTCCTTCACGACCGTCTCCGACCCCGCTATCCACGGCGTCCGCAGCGGCACTTCCGTTCCGTCGATCCGCTTGATCGTATCACCAATATCCACGGCAAGTTGCGCGCTGCCATTATACTTCGTCCGCCCGCTTTCATGCTCGGTCAGCGAAGTCAGCCCCTTCAGCGGTTCGGCCGCATAGCGCCCGTTCTGCGGCCCCGGCACCGGCACACGGCCCGCAGCCATCTCGTCCAGCAGATCCGACAACTTCGCAGGCGTCAGGTCTTCGTAGTAATCCTTGCCGATCTGCGCCATCGGCGCATTCGTGCAGGCCCCCAGACACTCGACCTCTTCCCACGAAAACTTGCCATCCGCCGACAGGTGATGCGCCTTGGGCGAAATCTTATCCTTGCAGACCTGCATCAGATCCTCAGACCCGCACAGCATGCAGGACAAAGTACCGCAGATCTGCACATGCGCGACCGAACCGACGGGCTGCAACTGGAACATGAAGTAGAATGTGGCAACCTCGAGGGCCCGGATATAGGCCAGCCCGAGCATCGTCGCCACATGCTCGATCGCAGGCCGCGACAGCCAGCCCTCCTGCTCCTGCGCCCGCCACAACAGCGGGATGATCGCACTGGCTTGACGCCCGGCAGGGTATTTCGCAATCTGCCCCTCGGCCCAGGCCTGATTGGCGGGCGTAAAGGCAAAGCTTGCGGGCTGGTCGTGGTAAAGTCTGCGCAGCATCAGGTCATTCCGGTCAAAATAGAGGGACGGCGAGGATCGCCGACAGCACGAAGGACACAGTCGGCGCCCCGAACATTTCGAATATCGCAAAGGTCAGCATCACCGGCAGACCATCCATCATCGACGGAGTCATTTCCATCAGATGCAATTGTCCGTCAGAACCCGGATCGTCCCGGTCGCCGCCACCTCAGCCCGGCCCGCCGCCGCCAGTTGCGGCGTGATCTCGACAAGCTGGTCCTGCGTCAGGTTGGCCTGCAAAAGGATCGTATCCACATTGCTGGCCGTCAGCACGCAGTTCTGCGATTCAATCGCCGCCACCAGCCGCTCTTCCGGCGACAAGTTCACGACCGGAACTGGAGCCGGGGAATAAGTCGCTGAAGGCTCACCGCCACCACAAGCGGAAAGGGCGACAAACGCCGCAAATGCCACAAGTTTCAGTTGGTCCATGGCCATGCCTGCTCCTTTTGTCCTGTTGTGCCGCAATGGCGTTGCATTTGCCTTGCCCGTCACGGGCCTCTGCACGGGATCACCCCGATCCCGTGCAGAGTCGATTGTGGTATCAGCCGGGGCAACCAGGGCTGGTCAGCGTCACAGTGCCGTCGTCATTGCGGGTCAGTTTGACCGTGGCACCTTCGGCCTCGCCAGCTTCGCCCAACGCATCCAGCGCCGCGCCAGCGTCTTCCTCAGCAAGCCCGCTCGCACCCAAAATGGCTCCGGCATTCGCTTCGCTGATAACACAGCCATTGGCTTCGATTGCCGCAACAAGTGCCGCCACATTCTCGGCACTAGCATCCGCGCGTGCCACGGTGCCCAAAGTTCCAATCAGTGCTGCAGAAGCAAGCAAAGACTTCAACATTCAATTCTCTCCAATCGCAGTAAACCGATGCAAATGCCCACCGGCAGGCCCATTCTTCTGGACAATCCAGCCAGAAGGGTCGTTCTCAAATACTGTGCCATCCCCGATTTTCATCGGTCAATCTCTCCGAACACCACATCCATCGTCCCTATGATGGCCGACACGTCGGCCAACTGGTGCCCTTTGCAAATGTAATCCATCGCCTGCAAATGCAGGAAACCCGGTGCCCTGATCTTGGCGCGGTAGGGTTTGTTCGTCCCGTCGGCCATCAGATAGACCCCAAATTCACCTTTCGGCGCCTCGACGCAGGCGTAAACCTCGCCCGCAGGCACATGGAACCCTTCCGTATAAAGCTTGAAGTGATGGATCAGCGCTTCCATGGACGTCTTCATCTCGCCCCGGGTCGGTGGCGTCATCTTGCCCCGGGCCATGATATCGCCTTTCTCGACCCGCAGTTTTGCAACCGCCTGCCGGATGATCTTGGTGGATTCCCGCATTTCGGCCATGCGGCACAGATAGCGGTCAAAGCAATCACCGTTCTTGCCCACCGGGATCATGAAGTCGAATTCGTCATAACATTCATAGGGTTGCGCCCGCCGCAGGTCCCAGGCAAAACCCGAACCCCGCACCATCACGCCCGAGAACCCCCATTTCTGTATGTCATCTTCGGTCACCACGCCGATATCGGCATTGCGCTGCTTGAAGATGCGGTTTTCGGTCAGAAGCCCGTCGATGTCGTCGATCACACGGGGGAATTCCTCGGCCCACTGGTCGATGTCGTCGATCAGTTGCGGCGTCAGATCCTGATGCACACCGCCGGGACGGAAGTAGGCGGCATGCAGCCGTGCCCCGCAGGCCCGCTCATAAAACACCATGAGCTTTTCGCGTTCCTCAAAACCCCAAAGCGGCGGCGTCAGCGCGCCCACGTCCATGGCCTGCGTCGTCACGTTCAGCAGGTGGTTCAGCACCCGCCCGATTTCCGAATAGAGCACCCGGATCAGCGATGCCCGCCGCGGCACCACCGTCCCGGTCAGCTTTTCAATGGCCAGACACCAGGCATGTTCCTGATTCATCGGCGCGACATAATCCAGCCGGTCAAAATACGGCAGGTTCTGCAGATAGGTCCGGCTTTCCATCAGCTTCTCGGTCCCGCGGTGCAGCAGGCCGATATGCGGGTCGCAACGCTCCACGATCTCGCCGTCAAGCTCCAGCACCAGCCGCAACACACCATGCGCCGCAGGGTGTTGCGGGCCAAAGTTGATGTTGAAATTGCGGATCTTCTGTTCGCCCGTGAGCGTATCCTGGGTGCCGTCGCTATAGGTGTTACGCCGAATATCGCCGTCCATCATGCCGCCATCCTTGCCAGATTGTCCTGCCATTCGCGTGGCAGAGGCCCCATCTCGCGGGCCGCCCAGTCATACTGGTCTTTCAGAAACTTTACCGCCACCGGGATCAGATCCTCACGAAGCGCCACTTTGGGCCCTTCGTGAACTTTGCCTTCCGGCATCCTCCCCGAAAAACCGATCCCGAGAAAGGCGCACATGTCGCGCAGCCCAGCCTCGGTGAACAGCCGCTCACAATACTCGATCCGCAGCATCCCCGCCGGAATTGCCCGCTTCAGCCGCGCCACCGTCCCCGGATAATCGCCGCGCTCCACGATATGCCGTTCCTGACCCCGGTTCAGGATACGCCAGAGCGTCGCATTGGCCTTCTTCTCCAGCGTCTCTTCGGGCAGCAACTTGCGTTCAGCCTGCATCCGCACATGGCTCCATAGCCGCGCCAGCGGATCGCGGATCAGATAGACGAACCGTACCACGGGCCGCAGCGCCGCCATCCGGCCGTACACCTCATCAGACAGCAGCGCATAGTTCGGCGTCATGTCCGCCACCAGTGCCTTGCCTTCCGCCCCTGCCGTCAGCCATGCGGCATAGGCCACATCGCCCACCCGGTCGCCCTCAAGCACGTTGATCAGGCCTTCCATGTCGGCCACCTGCCGCGCCATATTCTCTTCCTGCCAGCGGATGCCCTGAGATGCCGCCATATCCCGCGTGCCCCGGAACGTCTCAAGCCGCTTGCGGAAGGCCACAATCTGCTTGTCCCGCGCATCCGCCTCGAACGTGTCCCAGTAATGCGCCTCTTTCACCGACCGCAGCCCGCAATCGGGATGATCGGCCAATGTGCGATAAAACCAAGACGTCCCCGCCTTGGTCGCACCAACACAGTAAAGAAGCGTGGGCTCTGCCAAGTCTCAGGCCTTCTTCTCGTCGCCCGGCAGCACGTATTGCGCGCCTTCCCAGGGGGACATGAAATCAAACTGGCGGTTTTCCTGCACGAGCTTTACCGGCTCGTAGACAACGCGCTTCTGCACTTCGTCATAGCGCACCTCGGTATAGCCCGTGGTGGGAAAGTCCTTGCGCAGCGGATAGCCCCGGAACCCGTAGTCGGTCAGGATGCGTCGCAGGTCCGGGTGGCCAGAAAAGATCAGGCCAAACATGTCGAAGACTTCCCGCTCGAACCAGTTGGCGCTCGGATGCACTTCGATGATCGACGGGACCATGTCCTGCTCCGCAACAGCCAGCCGCAGCCTTATGCGGTGGTTCTGGTACATGGACAGCAGGTGATAAACCACGTCAAACCGCTCGGGCCGTCCCGGATGGTCAACCGCCGTGATATCAACCAGCGTCGAGAACTTGCAGGCATTGTCAGCCTTCAGAAAATCGACAAAGGCCACGATCTGCCCCGGCACCACATCCACGGTCAACTCGCCAAAGGCAATCTCCCAGCCGATCACGGCCTGGGGCCGCTTGGCCGCTAGATGGTTGCCGAGTTCGGTCAGCGCTTCGGACATGGGCTTAACTTTCGTAAGAATTCAGGTCGTCACACGCGCGCAGCTGCGCACGATCATGGTCGCGCGCCTCAGCGCACGATGGTTCCTGTGCGGCGCATCTTCCGCTGCAACTGCAGGATACCATACAGAAGAGCCTCTGCTGTCGGTGGGCAGCCGGGCACATAGATATCAACCGGCACGATCCGGTCGCATCCCCGCACCACGGAATAGCTGTAATGGTAATAACCGCCCCCATTGGCGCAGGACCCCATCGAGATCACATAGCGCGGCTCGGGCATCTGGTCGTACACCTTGCGCAGAGCCGGGGCCATCTTGTTGGTCAGCGTACCCGCCACGATCATCAGGTCCGACTGACGCGGGGACGCGCGGGGTGCCGTGCCGAACCGCTCAAGATCATAGCGTGGCATCGAAGTATGCATCATTTCGACCGCGCAGCAGGCCAGACCAAAGGTCATCCAATGCAGCGAACCCGTGCGCGCCCAGTTGATGATGTCGGCACTCGCCGTGACAAGGAACCCCTTGTCCTGCAATTCCCGGTTCAGTTCCGCAGTCGCCACATCCTTGTCAGCGCCTGCAGTATTCAGCCCCGCCATCACTGCCATTCGAGCGCCCCTTTCTTCCATTCATAGGCAAACCCGGCCGTCAGCACGGCAAGGAAAACCATCATCGACCAGAATGCGACCATCGACAGATCACCAAAGGCCACAGCCCATGGGAACAGGAAGGCGACTTCAAGGTCAAAGATGATGAACAGGATCGAGACGAGGTAGAACCGCACGTCGAACTTCATCCGCGCATCGTCGAACGCGTTGAACCCGCATTCATAGGCCGAAACCTTTTCCGGGTCCGGGTTGCGCACGGCAATCACGGCCGCGGCGATGATCAGGATGGCACCCAGCGCAATGGCCAGTCCCAGAAAGATCAGGATCGGAAGGTATTCCCGCAAAAAGTCCTGCACGGCATTTCCCTTGTCGCTTGGGCAGGCGGGTTTGCCCCGATCCTGCGGACAACTCTGTTGGCTTCCCGATCCTTAAACCCCGGCCTCGGAAGGGTCAACCAAGCCCGTGTCGCAGCGCAGCATTTCCCTAGGGCCCCTTACCCCGCAGCACCCGCACCGCACAGGCCAGCATGACAACCGTCACCGGTGCCCAGATCATCCGTTCGGGCGCCGATGGTGTGGCAAGGTTCATCACGACGCTCAGCACGCCCATGACCACGACACCCCACATGGCCACCTTTGACCACGGCTGCCGCGCCAGCACCCCGGCATGGGACAGGACGACAAATGCCATCCCCGCCAGAAGAACCACCGACGCCGCCGCCATCAGCCTTTGCTGCAACGGCAGGACGCCCGGATGAAAGCCACCCTGCGTCAGATGGCCCCATGGCGCACCAAGGATCAGCGCAATCTGGAACAGGATGACGACCGCGGCCAGCGCGGCATATACCTGTGCCGCAATCCTCATCCGCTTTCCCCCTCACGGATTTCCCGGATTTCCCGCGACAGAAAGAACGAAATGGCCGACCGGATCAGCACCAGCATCCCGAGATAGATCAGGTCCGTGATCTGCAGGCTGAGCGACGTGTGGATGATGTCCGATACGATGAGCAATTCCAGCGCGGCGAGGATGTACCGCCCCAGTTCCACCCGGGCGAGATCGATCCGCGACGTGACCTTGCCGCTATCCCGCAGCGGGCGCAGCAGATCGGCCAGAAACCGCACCACCCCCACCAGCATCAGCGCCACCGCGATCAGATCGATCCCCACGGCCACCCAGTCCAGCGCCTCTACGAGCCCCGGAAACCTCTCGTGCAGCAGGCTTTCCTGCTGCATCGCGGCTAGCGCCTCGGGCGTCATTCGACGGCTGCGAGCGTCACAGTGCCGCCCGCCTCGCCCTGAAACACCGCCGAAACCTCGGCCCGGATGATCCGCGCGATCAGGGTGCAATCCTCAAGGCTGAAGGTCAGCGGCAACCGCATGTCCACCACCCCCGCCAGCACCCGGTCTGTCTGTGGCAACACCGGCACGGGGGCATAGCGCCACGAGTCATAGCGCGACGTAAACGCCACCGGCTCCGCCGCCCCGAACCATTTCAACTCTACGCCCCGGTTCAGACAGCGCGCCACGACCTCGCGCACCTTTGCTGCCTCCCAATTCGGCAGAAGGAACTGGAAGGACGAGGCCACAAACGCCTCCTTCTCGGGCCGCACCGGCAACCGCAGCCCCGGCGTCCCTGCCAGCCCCGC
>JBGSWJ010000054.1:0-4137 GCA_041752495.1 Rhodobacterales bacterium | reverse complement strand
TCGAACACCTGCTGGCGGAGCGGCTTTGCCTCTTTCCCGGCACCGGGCAGGAGCGGCCCGCACCCCACCGGCCCCCCGTCTGATTCGGGCGATTTCGGGACTGTTTCGTCATACATAACTTCAGATTCCGAACTATTTCTGCAGTTGCGAAGGCCTGGCGGCAAGATTGTTCAAACTCTGCCTAAGATTCTTGCGTCCGCCTAGAGGAAAAGGGCCAGAATGAGCTGACAGGACAAATTTATATTTTGACAACTGAAATAATATCGGCAACCTGTCGCCGTCGGGCTCAAGGGCCCGTAGCCCCTTTCGGGGGGTGTGCGTATTTAGGGAGGTTTCATATGCGCAATGCAATCGTGGCCGCCGTCATCGCGACGGTCGGTTTCAGCTCTGCTGCACTCGCCCAGGACATCACCGTGGGTGTGAGCTGGTCGAATTTCCAGGAAGAGCGTTGGAAGACGGACGAAGCCGCCATCGTCGGCGCGCTTGACGCAGCCGGTGCGGCTTATGTTTCGGCTGACGCACAGTCGTCGTCGTCCAAGCAGCTGGCCGATATCGAATCGCTGATCGCCCAGGGCGTTGATGCGCTGATCATCCTCGCTCAGGACAGCCAGGCCATTGCGCCTGCGATGCAGGCCGCCGCCGATGCCGGGATCCCCGTCATCGCCTACGACCGCCTGATCGAAGATCCCAATGCCTTCTACATCACCTTCGACAACGTCGAAGTTGGCCGGATGCAGGCCCGTGCGGTTCTCGAAGCCGCCCCGACCGGCAACTATGTCATGATGAAGGGTGCCAACACCGACCCGAACGCAGACTTCCTGCGTGGCGGCCAGCAGGAAATCCTGCAGGCAGCAATCGATTCGGGCGCGATCACCATCGTCGGCGAAACCTACACCGACGGCTGGCTGCCCGCGAACGCACAGCGCTACATGGAACAGATCCTGACCGAAAACGACAACAAGGTTGACGCCGTTGTCTCCTCGAACGACGGCATGGCCGGTGGCGTTGTCGCCGCTCTCGCCGCTGTCGGTCTGGACGGGATCCCCGTGTCCGGCCAGGACGGCGACCTTGCCGCTCTGAACCGCGTGGCGCTGGGCACCCAGACCGTTTCGGTCTGGAAAGACAGCCGTGCACTGGGCGCCGCCGCCGGGACCGTTGCCGTGGCTCTGGCCTCGGGCACCGCTCTTGACGCCGTCGAAGGCTCTGCGCCCTTCACCACCCCCGGCGGCAACACCGTCAACTCGATCCTCCTTGCCCCTCTCCCGATCACCAAGGACAACCTGTCCGTGGTCGTCGACGCAGGCTGGATCTCGCTTGACGTGCTTTGCCAGGGCGTGACCGGTGTGGCTCCCTGCCCCTGATAGATAACGACTTCCGCCCCGCGTTGTCGCGGGGCGGACCAAACCAAAGGACCCTCGGGAAACGGGGGCGAACGCGTCCGGGGAGATTCGCGAATGGAAGTAGTCGTTTCTGTGCTGCTCTGGCTTGGCTGGGGCGTGCTTTGCTACGTTATCGCGATGAATCGGGCACCCGACAAAGCGCTCATTGCGTCGCTTTTCGGATTGGTTCTCGGCCCTATCGGGGTCATCATCGCATTCTTTCTGAAAACTGAACGTCCCGCAGTAGCCGCGTCCTCGCGCCGCGGCATCATGGATACTCTGGAAATCGACTCGCGCCTTCTGGGCATGATCGGCGCGCTTGTGCTGATCGGGCTCGCCTTTCAGATGTGGACCGGTATTCGCGCTATGGATACTTTCCGCTGGAGTCCGGCGGCCTGGCTCATCAACGGCAAATTCCTGTCGCCCCAGAACACCTACAACCTTGCCATTCAGACCGTGTCCATCGCCATCATGGCGACCGGCATGGTGTTCATCATTGTCACCCGGAACATCGACCTCGCGGTGGGCTCACTCCTCGCGCTCTGTTCCGGTGTCATGGCGGTGATGCAGACTGAAATCCTGCCCCACTGGCTGGGCCTTGGCCTTGGCAACCCGCTGATCATGCCGCTTTCGGTGATCGTCGGGATGCTGACCGGGCTTGTGATCGGTGCCTTTCAGGGCTGGCTTGTCGGCTATCAGGGCATCCCGTCCTTTATCGTGACCCTCGGCGGCCTTCTTGTCTGGAGTCGCGTCGCCTATTTCGTCGTCGGCGGCCAGACCATCGGCCCCCTCGATCCGACCTTTCTCATGCTCGGCGGCACCAACGGCACTATCGGGTCCACGGCGTCGTGGGTTGTCAGTGCAGTCGTGGCGGCGCTGACCGTCTGGGGCATCTGGGCCTCGCGCCGGGCCAAGGCCGGGCATGGCTTTCAGGTCAAACCCCTTTGGGCCGAAGTCGTGCTCAGCCTTGTCACTGTCGGCCTGATCCTTGGCTTTGTGGCCCAGATCAACGCCTATCTGATCCCCGATGGCCGCCTTGAAAAGATGTTCGAAGCCCGCGGCGAAACCATGCCCGAAGGCTATACCGAGGCCTTCGGCCTGCCGATCTCGGTCCTGCTTCTGGCGCTCGTGGCGCTTGTCATGACGATCGTGGCAACCAAGACCCGGTTCGGCCGCTATGTCTTTGCGACTGGTGGCAACCCTGATGCGGCGGCCCTGTCGGGCATCGACACAAAATGGCTGACGGTTAAGGTCTTTGCCCTGATGGGCGTGCTGACGGCCATCTCTGCCGCCGTCGCCTCGGCCCGTCTGACCAACCATTCGCTTGATATCGGGATGCTGGACGAACTCCGCGTCATCGCCGCCGCCGTCATCGGCGGCACGGCACTGGCGGGCGGGTTCGGCACGATCTATGGCGCGGTCCTTGGCGCGCTCATCATGCAATCCCTGCAATCGGGCATGGGCATGGTCGGCGTCGATTCGCCCTTCCAGAACATCGTCGTGGGCGTGGTGCTTGTCCTCGCTGTCTGGCTTGACATCGTCTATCGCAAACGCTCGGGAAGGAAATGACCATGGCGACCCCCCTTGTCGAACTGCGCAACATCTCGATCTCGTTCGGCGGCATCCGCGCCGTCGACAACGTCTCGGTCGATCTTTACCCCGGCGAAGTCGTGGGCCTTCTGGGCCATAACGGGGCTGGCAAATCCACGCTGATCAAATGCCTGTCCGGTGCCTACATGGCCGACGCGGGCGAGATTTTCGTGAACGGCCAGAAGGTTGAAATCAACAACCCCCGCGACGCTCGTGCGCTGAACATCGAAACGATCTATCAGACACTGGCCCTGGCCGATAACCTTGACGCCGCCTCGAACCTGTTTCTGGGCCGCGAACTTGTCACCTCGCTAGGCCTTGTCGACGACGCCGCGATGGAGGCCGAGACGCGCAAGATCCTTGCCCGTCTCAACCCCAACTTCCGCAAATTCAAGGAACCCGTGTCGGCCCTGTCCGGTGGTCAGCGCCAATCGGTCGCCATCGCCCGAGCGGTCTATTTCAATGCAAAGATCCTCATCATGGACGAACCGACGGCCGCGCTTGGCCCGCAGGAAACGCAGATGGTGGCGGATCTGATCAACGAACTGAAGAAGCAGGGCCTTGGAATCTTCCTGATCGACCACGATGTCCATGCGGTCAAGAAACTCTGCGACCGCGCCTCGGTCATGAAGAACGGCCAGCTTGTCGGCACGGTGAAAGTGGACGAGGTAAGTGAAGACGACATCCTTGCCATGATCATTCTGGGCAAGAAGCCCGCCCATCTGGCGGCCTGAGGCATGTATATCGGGCTTGATCTCGGGACGTCCGGCCTCAAGGGCATCGTGATTGACGACGATCAGTCGATCCTTGCCGAAGCAACCGCCCCGCTCGAGGTCAACCGCCCCTTTGACGGCTGGTCCGAACAGGCCCCGGCGTCGTGGCTGGACGCGACCGATGCCGTCATGCGGGCGCTGCACGGTCAGTGGGACCGAATGCTCGGCGACAATACGCTGTGCATCGTCGATCAGCACCGACTTCAGCGACGAAGTCCCCAGATCGAGGCCGATGAACATCTCAGGCTGCCAGATGCTCGGGCTTCTTGCCCAGAATGATCATCGCCAGAATGTCGTCTTCGGTCACCTCGTCGACCTTGACGACCCCGACCAACTGCCCGTTCTTCATCACCGCCGCACGGTCGCACAGTTTCTTCACCGCATGGACATCGTGG
>JBGSWJ010000053.1:0-4816 GCA_041752495.1 Rhodobacterales bacterium | reverse complement strand
CGGATACGGTGATCGCCGCGCTGCGGGACGTGACGGGGCCGGAGGGCACGATTGTGGCCTATACCGACTGGAACGCGGATTACGAGGCGGTGCTGGATGAAGCGGGGCGGGTGCCGCCGGAGTGGCGGGCGCATGTGGTGCCGTTTGATCCGCTGACGTCACGCGCGATCCGGGACAATGGGGTGTTTCCGGAGTTCCTGCGGACGACGCCGGGGGCGTTGCGGAGCGGGAGTCCGGGGGCCTCGGTGGCGGCTTTGGGGGGACGGGCGGATGAACTGACGCGGGATCATCCGGTGGATTATGGCTATGGGCCGGGGTCGCCTTTGGCGCGGCTGGTGGATCTGGGTGCCAAGGTGCTGATGCTGGGGGCGCCTTGGGATACAATGACGATCTTGCACTATGCGGAGCATCTGGCGCGGCTTCCGGGCAAGCGGATCAAGCGGGTGGAGGTGCCCTTTGCCACGGCAGAAGGGACGGTCTGGCGGTTTGTCGAGGAGTTTGACACGGGCCTGCCTGTCGTTGAGGGTCTGGACGAGGATTACTTTGCCGACGTGGTCGGGGACTTTCTGCAAAGTGGCAGGGGCCGGAGGGCCTTTGTTGCTGTGGCGGATTGCATCCTTGTCGATGCGGCGGCGGTTGTCCGGTTTGCCGTGGACTGGCTTGAGAGCCGTGTGACCGGGGCTTGAGGCGGGATTCCCCTGCCCTGCCTGTGCAAAAGGAGTGACTGCGATGAGTACCTTTGACGATCCCGTCGCTGTGGCCCATTACGCCGACCGGCCACCGCGCCTTGTGCCGGGGTTTCATGATCTGCACCGGATGGCGGCGATCCTGCTGGCCGAGAAGGCGGGGCCCGAGGGGCACATCCTTGTTCTGGGTGCAGGGGGCGGGCTGGAACTGAACGCCTTTGCCACGGCAGAGCCGGGGTGGCGGTTCACAGGGGTTGATCCGTCGGCGGCGATGCTGGGGCTGGCCCGGACCATGACGGCGGCCCATGCGGACAGGATTGCGCTGCATGAGGGTTATATTGACAGCGCGCCGCACGGCCCGTTTGACGGGGCGACGAGTATCCTTACGCTGCATTTCGTGCCGCGTGAGGAGCGGGTTGCGACGCTTGAGGCGATCCGGCAGAGGTTGAAGCCGGGGGCGCATTTCGTGATGGCCCATTTCAGTTACCCAGAGGAGCCTGTGGCGCGGGCGTTGTGGCTGTCGCGCTATGCGGAGTTTGGTGCGGCTTCGGGGCTGGACCGGGAAAGCACGCGGGCGGCGGGGGTGGCGATTGCGGACCGTCTGCCGGTGCTGACCCCGGCGCAGGAAGAGGCCGTGCTGGCAGAGGCCGGGTTCACGGATGTGGCGCTGTTCTATGCGGGGCTGGCGTTCCGGGGGTGGGTGGCGACGGCACCCTGAATGCGCGGCGATTGGCCACTCTTTCCAGGGCGGCACGGATGGTGATAATCCCTTCTGCATGAAACGTCTGTTGTCCCTCTTCCTCGCGCTCGTGGTCGTTCTGACCTCGCAGCAGCTTGCGCTGGCGCGCGGGCAGGCGATGGCTTCGGGCGAGATGGTGCTTTGCGTGGGCGGGGGTCTGTTGACCGTGGCGGTCGATGCCTCGGGCAATCCCGTAGGGCCCGCGCATGTTTGCCCCGATGGGGTGATGAGCTTTGCCGGGACGGACCTGCCCCCGGTGATCCTGCCGCAGACCGGGACGGTTACGGTGGCGGACCTGCCGCAAGGCGTGGCGCAGAACGGGACGGCGGCGCTGGTGGCGTCACCGATCGCGCGGGGGCCGCCGGGTCTGGCCTGACCTGACGCCTGCACGATCTGACACCATTTCCAAAGGAGACGACCCATGTCGTTCATTACCCGCGCCCGCGTGGCGTTTGCCGTATCCGCCCTGTTCCTTGCCGCGCCTGTCTGGGCCGATGAGGGGATCGAAATCCATGATGCCTATGCCATCGCCTCGCCCGGGGGGATGTCGGGGGCGGCGTTCATGACCATTCACAACCACGGCGGCGCGCCGGACCGTTTGCTCGACGTGCAGTCGGAGGCGGCGGCCAAGGTGGAACTGCACACGCATACCGAAAACTCGGACGGTGTGATGACGATGGTCCATGTCGAAGAGGGGTTTGACCTGCCGACAGATGGCGAGATCCTGATGGAGCGCGGCGGGAACCATATCATGTTCATGGGCCCGAATGGCGACTGGGCCGATGGGACCGTTTTGTCTGTGACGCTGGTCTTTGAAACGGCTGGAGAGATCACGGTCGAGGTGCCGGTTGATTCGACCCGGATGACGGGGGATGCGATGGATATGGGCGCGATGGAGGATGGGGCGACCGGCCACCAGCATCACGACCATGCGGCCGCGACGCTCGACCAGACGGGGATGAGCGATACAGATGCCATCGTTGCCGTTCTCAAGGCCGCGTTTGACACGCCGGAAAACCCGCTGACCGTTGATCCCGTCGTTATCGAGGGCGATCATGCACTGGCCTCTTGGGCGCAGGGCGGCAATGGCGGCCGGGCGCTTTTGACCAAGGATCATGCCGGGTGGGAGGTTGTTCTGTGTGGCGGTCCCGATCTGCGGATGCCTGCGTTCCTGACGGAGCATGGCGTGTCGGCGGCTGACAGGCTTTCGGCGGCCTATAATGCGGCGGAAGAGGCGCTGGGGGCCGACAAGGTGGCGCTTTCGTCTTCGTTCGAAGGGGTTGTGATCATGTCGGGTGACATGCAGTCCCACTGAAGTGGCGATCCTCTGGCGGTGGTGATCCCGCAACCGCCAGAGTTACCCCGTCGGAACAGCCACGCGAATACGTGTTCCGGGATGGGCAGGCTGTGCTAGACTCCCCCTGCAAGCAGAGGAGAGATCATGCGGACACCGTGGCATCTTTGGGTTGTGGGCCTCTTGTCGCTGTTGTGGAACGGCGTGGGGGCCTATGATTATTTCATGACGCAGACGGACAATGCGGCCTATCTTTCAATGCTGACCGAGGCGCAGCGGGCGATGCTGGATTCGCGGCCCGTCTGGTTTGATGCGGTCTGGGCCATCGGGGTCTGGGGATCGGTGGCAGGGTCGCTGCTGCTGCTTTTGCGGTCACGGGCGGCGGTCTGGGCCTTTGCGGCGTCGTTCATCGGGCTGATCCTGTCGTCGGTCTGGCAGTTCGGGATTGCAGATCCCTCGGCACTTGAGACGACGGGGAGTTTTGCGCTGATCATGACAGGCGTTATCGCGGTCGGGATCCTGTTGATGTGGGTCTATGCGCGGGCGATGCTGCGGCGGGGGGTGTTGGGGTAGGCGTGGCGCACGGTGCGCACCCTACCCGGGGATGGACGGATGGCGGGGTTGTCCCCCCATGCGAAAATGGGCGGGTCGCGGGGAGTGGTGCGTGCGAGCACGCACCCTACGCCAAAGACTACAGCGCTTCTTCGATTTCGGCGGCGAGGTTGCCTGTATATGTGTTTTCGCCATTTGCCAGAACGATGATCGTGATCCCGGTCGTCAGGTTGCGCTGATACCATGTTGAGGTGCCGGACCAGCTTCCTCCGTGGGTGGCGTAGGTCTGGCCGTTGTGGTTGACCGTAGACCAGCCAAAGCCGTAGCCGTCACCTTCGCCGTCATCGATGGCGCGGCCATCGTCATAGGTGCCGTTCAGGAACAGGCGGGCGGTTTCCTTTGGGGTCAGCAGGGCGTTGGTGGCAAATGCGGCTTCGTACAGGGCGAGGTCGTGGAGCGAGATGAAGACGTTCCCGTCGCCTTCGGTCACGGTGTACCAATAGCTTTCCTCGAAATTGCCGTTGCTGCCCGTGTAGCCGGTGACGGTATGGATTGGGTCCATCGGGCCGACGAGAAACACCTGGTCCATCCCGAGCGGTTCCCAGATGCGGGCGCGCAGGACATCGGCAAGGGAATTCGCATTGTCGGCAGCGGCGACGAGGCTGCCCAGCGTGACATAGCCGCTGTTGGAGTAGTCGAAAACGATACCGGGGCGGCGAAGGAGCGGCTGTCGGGCGAGCCACGCCACGACCTCGGCATTGGTCGTTTCGGCCTGATAGTCGAGCGTGCCGTCGAGGTAATCGGCCAGACCGCTGACATGGTGGATCAGGTCGCGGACGGTGACGGGGCGTTTGTCGTCGTGACGGTTGGCAAAGGGCGCAAGGATGTCGCCGATGGGCGTGTCGAGTGTGTAGAGCCCGTCGCGGAGTTGCAGCATCACGGCCAGCGCGGTCATCTGCTTGGAGACAGAGGCGAGGTCAAACAGGCTGTCGGGGGTCACGGGGGTTTGCGTCGCGATATCGGCAAAGCCGTAGCCGCGCATGTGGAGGACTCGGTCGCCCTGCATGACGAGAACGGCGATGCCGGGGGAATCGCTGTTGAGGTAGTTCCCCACGACCGCGTCGACTGCGCGGAGCGACTGCGCGGCCAGGGGCGCGGGCAGAAGAAGTGCAAGAAGCAGGACAAGGCGACGGGTGAGGAGCATGGGCGGCCTGGGGAGAGGGCTGACGGGGATTGTGACGCAGATGGCTGAATAAAAGGTTGTCGGGGAACGGGCCTGACGCCGCGTTTCGGGTGGCAGGCCCCCTAGCCCACGGCGATCCGGGGGCGGCCCTGCGCGGTGACGCGCAGGCGGGCTTCGATGAACATGGGCTGGTTTTCGACCGTGACCTCGTTGATTTCGCGTTCGACGGACAGGCGGATTTCGTCGACGCCGGCGGCGCGGGCGCGGGTTTCGGCCTCGGCCGTCAGGGCGGTTTCAAGGGCGGCGAGCGCTGTGTCACGGTCGGCGAAACGCTGTGGCCCGGCGGGCAGATGGACGGCAAA
>JBGSWJ010000052.1:0-2097 GCA_041752495.1 Rhodobacterales bacterium | reverse complement strand
ATGCCCGCCCGCCGAATGCCCCGTCAGCACCACCGGCCCCGCCACCATCCCGGCCACATGATCGACCGCGCGCGCCACCTGCCGCACGATCCCCCCGATCCGGATCGCCGGGCACAGGTCATAGGACGGCAACGCCACCGCCCATCCCGCCGCCACCGGCCCTGCGGCCAGATGGGACCAAAGCCCCTTCTCCGTCGCGATCCAGTATCCGCCGTGCACAAACACCACCACCCCGCGCGGCCTTCCCTCAGGCAGGAACAGATCGACCCTTTCCCGCGCCCCCGGCCCATAGGGCATATCCAGCCACCCCGCCGTCTCCGCCCGGAACGCCTCTGCCGCCGCAGCCCAGCGCGCCGGATAAAGGTCCCCCTCCGGGATGAACGCCGCATTGGCATAGGCCCGGTCCATCACGTTTTCCGTATCCGTCATCGCGTCACTCCCCTGCGCCCCGGGGGTTTACACCTTGCCCCCGGCCCCTGCCCCATGCTTTTGAGGGAGCATGCTAAAGGAGGCCACGATGCTCGACCACATCACCAATCTGAAATCCCTGCTCAAGACCCCGGACCTTGTCTGCGACAAGGCCTTTCTCGGCGGGCAATGGGTCGATGCGGCCAGTGGCAAAACCTTCGCCGTCACCAACCCGGCGCGCGGCGACGTGATCGCCCATGTCCCCGACCTGTCCCGCGCCGAAATCGCACAGGCCATCGATGCAGCCCACAAGGCGCAAAAGGGCTGGGCCGCGAAGACCGGCAAGGACCGCGCCAAGGTGCTGCGGAAATGGTTTGACCTGATGATGGACCATCAGGAAGACCTCGCTATCATCATGACCGCCGAACAGGGCAAACCCCTGGCCGAGGCGCGCGGCGAAGTGGCCTATGGTGCCTCCTATATCGAATGGTTCGGCGAAGAGGCCAAGCGCGTCTACGGCGAAACCATCCCCGGCCACCAGCCCGACAAGCGTATCACCGTCATCAAACAGCCCATCGGCGTCGCCGCTGGCATCACGCCCTGGAACTTTCCCAACGCCATGATCGCCCGCAAGGTCGCCCCGGCGCTGGCCGCAGGCTGCGCCTTCGTCGCACGCCCGGCCTCGCTCACCCCCCTCTCGGCGCTGGCCATGGCGAAACTGGCCGAAATGGCGGGCCTCCCCGCCGGTGTCCTTTCGGTCGTCACCTCGACTTCCTCCTCCGAAGTCGGGAAAGAGTTCTGCGAAAACCCGAAAGTCCGCAAACTCACCTTCACCGGATCAACCGAAGTCGGCCGCGTCCTCCTCAAACAGGCCGCCGATCAGGTGATGAAATGCTCGATGGAACTCGGCGGCAACGCCCCCTTCATCGTCTTTGACGATGCCGACCTCGACCTTGCTGTGCAGGGCGCCATCATCTCCAAATTCCGCAACAACGGCCAGACCTGCGTCTGCGCCAACCGCATCTACGTCCAGCGCGGCGTCTATGACGCCTTCGCCGCCAAGCTGAAAATCGCGGTCGAGAAACTGAACGTCGGCGACGGCCTCACCCCCGGCACCGACCTTGGCCCCCTGATCGAACCCAAGGCCGTGGACAAGGTCCGTGAACACCTGACCGATGCGGTGTCAAAGGGCGGCACCGTCCTTACCGGCGGCGATCTGCACAACCTCGGCGGCCAGTTCTTCAAACCCACCATCGTGACCCATGCGACGCAGGACATGCTGGTCGCAAAGGACGAAACCTTCGGCCCCTTCGCCCCCCTCTTCATGTTCGAAGACGAGGCCGACGTGATCGAAAAGGCCAATGACACCATCTTCGGCCTCGCCTCCTATTTCTACGCCAAGGACATCTCCCGCGTGACCCGCGTGGCCGAGGCACTGGAATACGGCATGGTCGGCGTCAACACCGGCCTCATCTCGACCGAAGTCGCCCCCTTCGGCGGCGTCAAGCAATCGGGCCTTGGCCGCGAAGGCAGCCGCCACGGGATCGAGGACTATCTTGAGATGAAGTACATCTGCACCAGCATCTGACCCCGGCCCGGGCGGACCTCCACACCCGCCCGGCCCCACGACACCCCGCCGAGGGGGCTCTGCCCCCGCTCCTGCGGAGCCCCCCGAGGTATTTGGGAGAC
>JBGSWJ010000051.1:0-1978 GCA_041752495.1 Rhodobacterales bacterium | reverse complement strand
GGCGGCCGATCCGCGTGTGGCCGAGGCGACGGTCGCCGGGCCGGGGTTCCTGAACCTGCGGCTGTCGAATGCCGTCTGGCAGGGTGTCGTGCGGGCTGCTCTGACCGATCCGGCCTTTGGCAAGTCGACGCTGGGGCAGGGCAAGCGGGTGAACGTGGAATATGTGAGCGCGAACCCCACGGGTCCCTTGCATGTGGGGCATACGCGGGGTGCCGTCTTTGGTGACGCGCTGGCAAGCCTTCTGGCCTATGCCGGGTTCGATGTGACACGGGAATATTACATCAACGACGGTGGTGCTCAGGTCGATGTGCTCGCGCGGTCGGCCTATGAGCGGTACCGCGAGGCTTGCGGGCAGGCGCCCGAGATTGCCGAGGGGCTGTATCCGGGCGATTACCTTGTTCCGGTCGGCGAGGCGCTGAAGGAGACCTATGGCGACAGCCTGCTTGATAAGGGCGAGCAATATTGGCTGGCCGAGGTGCGGGAATTTGCGACCGCCAAGATGATGGAGCTGATCCGCGCGGATCTGGCGCTGCTGAACGTGCATATGGATGTGTTTTCGTCCGAGAAGGCGCTCTATGGCACGGGGCAGATCGAGGCGGCGATTGACCGGCTGAGGGGCATGGGCCTGATCTATGAGGGTGTGCTTGAGCCGCCCAAGGGCAAGACGCCCGAGGATTGGGAGCCGCGCGAGCAGACGCTGTTCCGGTCGACGGCGCATGGCGATGACGTGGACCGGCCGGTGAAGAAATCGGACGGGTCGTGGACCTATTTCGCGCCGGACATTGCCTATCACTTTGACAAGGTGAACCGGGGGTTTGACGCGCTGATCGACGTGTTCGGCGCGGACCACGGGGGTTATGTTAAACGGATGAAGGCGGCTGTGTCGGCGCTGTCTGAGGGCCGGGTGCCGTTGGACATCAAGCTGACGCAGTTGGTGAAGCTGTGGAAGAATGGCGAGCCGTTCAAGATGTCCAAGCGGGCCGGGAACTTTGTCACCTTGCGGGATGTGGTCGAGCAGGTGGGGCCGGACGTGACGCGGTTCACGATGCTGACGCGCAAGAACGATGCGCCTTTGGACTTTGACTTTGCCAAGGTGCTGGAGCAGTACAAGGACAACCCGGTCTTTTACGTCCAGTATGCTCATGCGCGGGTGCAGTCGGTCCTGCGCAAGGCGCGTGAGGCGGGCGTTGCGGTGGATGATGCAGCCCTTGCAGTGGCAGATCTGTCGAAGCTGAGCCATGAGGCCGAGCTGAAGCTGGCCAAGCAGGTGGCGGAATGGCCGCGGCTGATCGAGATCGCGGCCAAAGGAAACGAACCCCACCGGATTGCCTTTTATCTGTATGAGCTTGCCTCCGATCTGCATTCGCTGTGGAACCGGGGCAATGACGACCTGACGCTGCGGTTCCTGCAAGAGGGTGACGCGGCCACCACGCAGTCGAAAATCGCGCTCATCCGGGCCACGGCGGTTGTTATTTCGGCCGGTTTGGGTATTCTTGGCGTGACTCCGATGGATGAGATGCGCTGAACGCATCCGCTGAACGCCGTCGGGTCGAGGCAACTTGAAACGATCGGCCGGGTGAACCAACGCCCGGGTGCAGTGAGGCGAATATGGCGGATGTTTCCGACGCGCCCTTGATGGGCCGCGCGGCGCAGCGTGCGGGTGCCCTTCTCCAGTATACCGGAGCGGTGCTTTCCGTGGCGCTTTTGCTGGGCGTGGGTGTCTGGGGCTACAGGCTTTTCATCCGCGATGTGACGGGCGTGCCCGTCGTGCGTGCGATGGAGGGGCCGATGCGTCTGGCCCCGACCGAGCCGGGGGGCGAAGTTGCGCTGAATATCGGGCTGTCGGTCAATTCGGTTGTGGCGCGCGGGACGGCGGCGCCGCCTGAGGATGTGTTCGTGCTGGCGCCGGCGACGAACGGGCTTGCGCCCGAGGACATGGAGATGGAGTCCATGGCCGAGGCGGGCGAGGTGGTGGCCG
>JBGSWJ010000050.1:0-1775 GCA_041752495.1 Rhodobacterales bacterium | reverse complement strand
CTGCTGGCGCGGCAGCCGGTTGTCCTGCCGACGCGGGAAACGGCCTTGCGCGATGCCTTTGACGCGCTGGCCAACCGGCTTGGCGTGGTGCCCATCATCGCGGCCGAGGTGGACGATATGGCGATGTTGCGCCTTTTGGCGCGGGAGGATGCCGGGCTGGCCGTCATTCCCGCAATCGTCGTGCAGGACGAGCTGGCATCGGGGCTTTTGGTCGAAGTGGAAAAGCTGGGCGGCATCGTGGAGTCCTTTCTTGCCGTGACCCGTGAGCGCCGCTTTCCAAATCCACTTCTCTCGGCCCTGCTTGATGCCAGCCCGTGACGCTGCTGCCTGCCACGATTCACTGGTCAGGGTGCCTTACTGCCCCATGAGCAGATTGCCGTACTGGTCCACGATCTGGCCGAAGCCGTTCACATAGCGGCCGAAGGCATCGATATAGACCTGACGGGCTGCGGCATCGTTGGACATCTGACGCTTGAATTCGTCATTCAGTTGGCCGCTGACACCGATCGCGCGGCGATAACCTTCCTCTGAAAGGCCGCCCGTGTAGGCGTATTTGTAGGCGAAATCCGCAAAGCTGCCCCAGAACAGGCCCTGCGAGACCTGCTGGTTGTAGAGCGCCTGGACCTGCGGATCGTTCATGATCTGCAAGATCATCTGTTCCAGCTGGACCTGCATCATGCCATTCTGTTCGGCGGTCCAGGCGCCGTTCAGCGCTGTCAGGTCCATCTGGGTGAAGTCCTGTGCCCTGGCCAAATGGGCGTTCATGGCACCGGTGGCCAGCATTGCGGCGGCGGCGATGCGGATCAGGGTCTTGTGCAGAGCGGTCATGTCGTCTCTCCTTGGTTTGCTTTCTCGCGGATCATCCCGCTTACTTTCCAAGGCGTGGCGGCGCGGAAAAACGGGTCACGTTTTTCGAACTTTTTTGAAAGTTATTTTTTATCATTATCTGCCAATGGTTTGCGGGACTGCTCGGGTGGCTTGATTTTCCCCGGCGCTGTGGCACCTTCGTCTGGTCAGCCCTGAGAGGAGCGTTCATGGCCGATCCGGCCCCCGAACTCGTGGTGACAAGCCTGACCCCGGTCGAGCGGGACAGGCTTTTGGGACAGGTCTATGACGAGCTGCGGGTTCTGGCGCGCAAGATCCTGTCGGGGGACCGCGCCCGCGCCCATCTTGCGCCGACCGAACTGGTTAACGGTGCTGCGATCCGGATCATCGGGCAGCGGAGGATCTCGGCCCGGGAAAAGACCCATTTCTTTGCCTTTTCGGCCCATGTGATGCGGCAGGTCCTGATTGACGAGGTCCGCCGGGAAAGGGCGGACAAGCGGGGCGGACCCAAGGTCACGCTGATCACGGAAATCGCCGAGAGCGCCGCGCCCGAAGCCGAGCCTGTGGATGTCGAGGCGATTCATGCGGCGCTGACCCGGCTGGCCGAGGTGGACCCCGCACTCGCCCGGTTGGTCGAGATGCGGTATTTCGCGGGCCTGACGCTGGAGGAGATCGCGGTTGTCGAGGGGCTTTCGCCGTCAACCGTCAAGCGGAACTGGCGGGTGGCGCGGGCCTGGCTTCAGGACGCGCTTTCGGACCTGAAATGAAGGGGTCAGGGGCAGCCTGCCTCTTCCATCGTCGCGATGATGGTTGCCAGATCAATTTCGCGGTCAAATGCGGACAGGTTGGGAAGGGATTTCCAGACGGCCCGGGCCTCGGCATAGGCGGCGCAGCCCGCGGTCTTGCCTTGTAGTTCCAAGATGATTTCGGCCCGTCCGCGCAGGGGTACG
>JBGSWJ010000049.1:0-7153 GCA_041752495.1 Rhodobacterales bacterium | reverse complement strand
GCTGCGGTTCAAGCCGGAACCCAGCACGCCCTCGGGCAGGTCCAGAAACTCCGTCCGCCCCGCCCGCAACCCCGGTTCCGCCCGCCGCAGCGCCAGCATCCTGCGATAGAACTCCGTCACCCCCCGCGCCTCTGCCGTATCCGCCGCCTGCCCCATCTGCGCCGGTTTGATCGGCAGCCACGTCTTGTTGGCCGTCGAAAACCCCCCGTTCGGCGCCCCCGCCTCCCAGACCATCGGCGTCCGGCACCCATCCCGCCCCTTTTCATCCGGCCAGAACGACAGGCCCTGCGGATCAAGCAATTCCTCATAGGCCAACTGCGTCTCGGTCTGCCCCAGCTCCTCGCCCTGATACAGACAGACCGACCCCTCGAACGACAACAGCATCGCCGCTGCCAGCCGCGCCAGCGCACCGGGATCAACCCCATGATCCGCCCAGCGGGTCGCATGGCGGATCACGTCATGGTTTGAAAACGCCCAGCAGGGCCATCCCTCCGGCGCCCCCGCAAAGAACCGCTCGATCTGCGCCCGGAAATGCGCGGGCGTGAAATCGAACCCCATCATCCCGAACGAATAGGCCATGTGCAGCCGCCCCCCGGATGTATATTCCCCCATCATTTCAATCGGATGATGATCCTCCCCCACCTCCCCGACCGACGTCGTGGCCCCATACTCGTCCATCAGCGTCCGGACCCTTTGCAGGAACACAAGGTTCTCGGGCTGGTTCTTGGAAAACAGGTGGTACTGCATGTCATAGGTCTTGAACGGCGGCCTGGCCTTGACCCGGTAATCCGCCGCATCGTCCCGCAGCATCTTGTCGTGGAAATAGAAGTTCACCGTATCAAACCGGAACCCGTCCACCCCCCGGTCCAGCCAGAACCGCAACGTATCAAGTGCCCAGTCCTGCACCGCCGGATTGTGAAAGTTCAGGTCCGGCTGGGCCACCATGAAATTGTGCAGGTAATACTGATGCCGACGCGTCTCCCACTCCCACGCCGATCCGCCAAAGACCGACTGCCAGTTGTTCGGCGGCGTCCCGTCCGGGTTCGCATCCGCCCAGACATACCAGTCCGCCCTGGGGTTATCCCGCGACGACCGGCTTTCCAGAAACATCGGATGCCGGTTCGAGGAATGGTTCAGCACCTGATCGATGATGACCTTAAGGCCGAGTGCGTGCGCCTTCGCCACCATCGCATCGAAATCCGCCATCGTGCCAAAGACCGGGTCAATGTCGCGGTAATCCGAGACGTCATACCCCATGTCCACCATGGGCGAGGTAAAGATCGGCGACAGCCAGATCGCATCTACCCCCAGCTCCGCGATGTGATCCAGCCGCGCGGTGATTCCCGGAATATCCCCGATCCCGTCGCCATTCGAATCCTGAAATGACCTTGGGTAAACCTGATAAGTTACTGATCCCCGCCACCAGGGCGCATCCTGCTGCTGCTTGACCACGGAATCCTCGCCTTTTCGCTATCCGAAACGTTACGGATCAATGAAATCTGTTGCCGAAACGTTTCGGGTTGGCAAGTATCCCGTCTTCAGAGCACAGTGCGACGGCAGCAAAGGGTGGTATGACATCGATGACAACGCTGCGCGACATCTCCCGCCACCTCAATCTGTCGGTGACTCAGGTCAGCCGCGCCCTGAACGGCCACTCAGACGTCAACGAAGATACCCGCACCCGCGTCCTTGATGCCGCCAAGTCACTGAAATATCAACCGAACCTGACGGCCCGAAAGCTCGTTATGGGCAAATCCGGCATCGTCGGCCTCGTTCTTCCCGCCGTCCCGACCGCGCCCGAAGACTCGCTATTCGTCCAGATCGTCGGTGGTCTCTCGCGCCACTTCTCGACGCGGGCCATGCAGTTCGTCCTGCACATCGCCGCCCCCGAAGACGACATTGTCGAGGTCTATCGCAAGCTCATCAACTCCGGATCGCTCGATGGCTTCGTCCTGCTTGAACCAACCCGCAACGATCCGCGAATCGCCTACCTCCGCGAACGCAAGGTTCCCTTCGTTTTGCACGGTCGCCACGAGCCCGACCCCGACTATCCCTACTTCGATACCGACAACGAAGGCGTCGCCTACACCCTCACCCGCTACCTCACCGACCGCGGCCACCGCCGGATCGCCTTCCTCAACGGCCGCGCCGGCCGCACCTATGCCGAGGCGCGGACCCAAGGCTACATCCGCGCCCTCTCGGACGCGGGCATACCCCTCACGCCTGATTTTCTCCTTCAGGACGACATGACCGAAGGCGCGGGTCTCCTCGGCGTTGTGCGTCTCTGGACGGCCCCCGGCCCCAAGCCCACGGCGATAATCTGCGGCAGCACATTGATTTCACGCGGTGTTTTCCATTCGCTCTCGGCGCTGGGCCTTTCTGTCCCCCACGATGTCTCGGTCATCGCGCATGACGACGAACGCCCCGGCATCCGTCCGACGGATTTTCCCACAGCCCTCACGACCACCCATTCCCCTCTCGAACTCAGCTGGAAACCTCTCGCCGAAATCCTTGCCAACGCCATCGACGGGGCGCCAATTGAAGAATTGCAACAGTTGGGCGAAATCAGACTTATCGAACGGGATTCGGTTGCTATGCTGCACAACATGGGAATGACCGAATCGTCTGAATGACCCGTTGACGGAACAATACCGTTACCGCTATCATTCCGAAACGTTTCGGAAGAATCGGAATCGCCAAATCCGAGACAACTGAAAAGGGCCCAAGCTGCCCGCTTTTCTGGGAGGAAGAAAATGAGCTTCAACTTCAAGGGGGCCGCTCTGCGGTCCACAGCTATTGCTTTGCTTGCCGGCTCGATCGGCACTTCGGCAATGGCGGTCGAACTGACCTATGTGTCGGGCGCAACCGGCAACGCGATTGCCAACTTCGCCGCCCTCGTCAAACCGTGGGAAGACGCGACCGGCAACACCGTGACGATCGTCCCGATGCCGTCCTCGACCTCGGACCAGTTCGGCCAGTACCGTCTGTGGCTTGCCGCCGGCAACCCCGACATCGACCTCTATCAGACCGACGTCATCTGGGCACCCCAGCTGGCCGACCACTTCGTTGACCTGACCGCCGCCGCTGCGGATCTCGCACCCCAGCACTTCCCGTCGATCATCGAATCCCAGACCGTCGGCGGCAAGCTCGTCGCTCTGCCGATCTTCACCGACGCACCGGCCCTGTTCTACCGCAAGGACCTGCTCGAAAAGTACGGCATGCCCGTCCCCACCACCTGGCAGGAACTGACCGCAACCGCTCAGGCGATCCAGGACGGTGAACGCGCCGCCGGCATGGCCGACATCTGGGGCTTCGTCTGGCAGGGTAACTCCTACGAAGGTCTGACCTGCAACGCGCTCGAATGGATCAAGTCCTTCGGCGGCGGCCAGATCGTCGAACCCGATGGAACGATCTCGGTCAACAACCCGCAGGCTGCTGCCGCCATCGATCTGGCCGCAACCTGGGTCGGCACGATCTCTCCCGAAGGCGTCCTTGCCTATCAGGAAGAAGAAGCCCGTGGCCTGTGGCAGACCGGCAATGCCGTGTTCATGCGCAACTGGCCCTACGCCTACGGTCTCGGCAACGGCGATGACTCGGCCGTCAAGGGCCTGTTCGGCGTCGCGCCGCTCCCCTCGGCCGGTGGTGACACGACCTCTGCCGCCACGCTCGGCGGCTGGAACGTGGCCGTCTCCAAGTACGGCGACAATCAGGAAGCCGCGATCTCGCTGGCCCTCTACCTCGGCGGCCCCGAAGCGCAAAAGCAGCGTGCGATCAACGAATCGAACCTGCCGACGATCATCGCTCTCTATGATGACGCCGACATCGCCGCCGCTCAGCCGATCATTCCCCAGTGGAAAGAAGTGTTCCTGAACGCCGTTCCCCGTCCGTCCGCTCCGACGCTCGGCCAGTATAACGAGGTGTCTTCGCTCTTCTGGCAGGCCGTGCACGAAGTGCTGGCCGGCAACGAAACCGGTGCCGACGCTCTGGCAACCCTCGAAGCCGATCTGGCTGACCTCAAGGGCGACGGCTGGCAGTAAGCCGCGGTCAGACCCGTTGAACACGGTGCGGGGGCTTTCGGGCCCCCGCACTGACAAAGGGGAAACGTTCGCAGACGACAAACCGCCGGGGTCCAAGAGCGGTATGCGATGTTCCCGTCTCAGGGGAGGGGACTCGAAATGACCACGACCATTGCAGCCAAACCTGCAACGTCCGCCTATGCCGGACAGGCAAGCCTTCAGCAACAACGCGCCCGCGCCGCCTTCTGGTTTCTGGCTCCCATGCTGGTGATGCTGATTGCGGTGGCCGCCTGGCCGCTGTTCCGCTCCATCATGTTCTCTTTCACGAACGCCAGCGCCGACACCATCTTCAATGGTCAGGCCGAATGGGTCGGGTTCGACAACTACCTCCGTATCCAGACCCTCGATTCCGGTGCCATCCGCTGGCGTGGCGTCCTTGCTGACGAAGACTGGTGGAACGCCGTCTGGAACACTGTCCGTTTCGCCGTGGTCTCGGTCTTCTTCGAAACCGTCCTCGGCCTCCTCGTCGCCCTCGTCCTCAACGCCGAATTCAAGGGCCGCGGCCTTGTCCGCGCCGCCATCCTGATCCCCTGGGCCATCCCGACCATCGTGTCGGCCAAGATGTGGGCCTGGATGCTGAATGACCAGTTCGGGATCATCAACGACATGCTCCTCACGCTGGGCATCATCGACCAGCGTATCGCCTTCACCTCGCAGCCTGACACCGCCATGATGGCCGTCCTCGTCGTGGACATCTGGAAAACGACGCCCTTCATGGCGCTCCTCATGCTCGCCGGTCTCCAGATGATCTCGCGCGATATGTACGAAGCCGCGAAACTCGACGGCATCCACCCGGTCAAGGTCTTCTTCCGCGTGACCCTGCCGCTCCTCAAACCCGCGCTCATGGTCGCCGTGATCTTCCGCCTGCTCGATGCGCTGCGGATCTTTGACCTGATCTACGTCCTCACGCCCAAGTCTGACGCGACGATGACCATGTCGGTCATCTCTTATCAGAACCTGCGGGACTTCGGGAAATACGGGGTGGGCTCCGCCCAGTCCACGATCCTGTTCCTCATCATCGCCGTCTTCGTCGCGCTCTACATCTGGCTCGGCAAGGTCGATCTTACCGGGGAGGGCCGCAAATGACCGCGCAAACCGTTTTCTGGAACATCATGTTCTATATCGGCGTGGTGCTGATCGTCGTCATCGCGATCTTCCCCTTCTACTACGCCGTGCTCACCAGCTTTGAATCCGGCACCGCAATCTTCCGGGTGAACTACCTGCCCGAAAGCTTCGACCTCAAGAACTACATCGCCGTGTTCAGCGGCCGGAACTTCATCCGCTCCATCGCCAACTCTGTCTTCATCGCCTCGACGACGGTCATCGCGGCCCTCTTCCTCGCCGTGACCGCCGCCTATGCCCTCGCCCGCGTCCGCTTCCGTGGCCGGGGCCTCCTCCTCCTCACGATCCTCGCGGTCTCCATGTTCCCGCAGATCGCCGTGCTGGCGGGCCTCTTTGAACTCATCAACTTCCTCGGCCTCTTCAACACCCCCTTCGCGCTGATCCTCAGCTACACGATCTTTACCCTGCCCTTTACCGTGTGGCTTCTCACCACCTTCATGCGCGAACTCCCGGTTGAGATCGAAGAGGCGGCCATCGTCGACGGCGCCACCCCCTGGGTCATCATCACCCAGGTCTTCATGCCCCTCCTCTGGCCCGCATTGGTCACCACCGGCCTTCTGGCCTTCATCGGCGCCTGGAACGAATTCCTCTTCGCCCTCTCCTTCGTCAGCGAAGAAACCCAGCGCACCGTGCCCGTGGCCATCGCCCTTCTTTCGGGCGCGTCCGAACAGGAAATCCCCTGGGGTCCGATCATGGCGGCCTCTGTCATCGTGACAGTGCCCCTCATCGCCCTCGTCCTCATATTCCAGCGCAAGATCGTGGCGGGCCTGACCGCCGGCGGCGTCAAAGGCTGATCGGAGAACATCATGGCCAACATCCAACTCAAAGCCGTCCGCAAGTCCTATGGCGCGGTCGATGTCATCAAAGGCATCGACCTCGACATCAAGAAGGGCGAATTCATGGTCTTCGTCGGCCCCTCGGGCTGCGGCAAGTCCACGCTTCTGCGCCTGATCTCGGGGCTGGAAAGCATCACCTCGGGCGACATGCTGTTTGACGACCAACTGGTCAACAACGTGCTGCCGTCCAAACGCGGCATCGCGATGGTGTTCCAAAGCTACGCGCTTTACCCCCACATGAAGGTCTATGACAACATGGCCTTCGGGATGAAAGTCGCCGGGTCAAGCAAGGCCGAAATGGACGCCCGCGTCCGCAAGGCCGCCGCCATGCTCCAGATCGACCACCTGCTCGACCGCCTGCCCAAGGAACTCTCAGGCGGCCAGCGTCAGCGCGTCGCCATCGGCCGCGCCATCACCCGCGATCCCCGCGTGTTCCTCTTCGACGAACCGCTCTCCAACCTTGACGCCGCCCTCCGCGTCCAGACCCGACTCGAAATCGCCAAACTCCACCACGACATGAGCGACGTCACGATGATCTACGTGACCCACGATCAGGTCGAGGCGATGACGCTGGCCGACCGCATCTGCGTCCTGCGCGACGGCAAGGTCGAACAGGTCGGCACGCCCACCGAACTTTACGAACGCCCCAACTCGGTCTTTGTCGCGGGCTTCATCGGCTCGCCCAAGATGAACTTCATCGAAGGCCCGCTCGCCCAGCCCCACAACTGCCACACGGTCGGCATCCGCTCGGAACATATCGACGTCGTGCCCGAAGGGCAGGGCCTCTGGACCGGCAAGGTCGTCCATACCGAAAATCTGGGTTCCGACAACTATCTCTTTGTCGATATCGGCGCTGCCGAAACCCTGATCGTCCGCCAGCCCGGCAAGGGCATCATCCATCTCGGTGAAACCGTCGCCCTCCGTCCCAAGGACGGCATGATCCACCGCTTCAACAAGGACGGCAAACCCATCTGACCGGGTCCCGGCGCCGGGTGGGTGAAACTCACCAACCCCCCGCGTAGGGTGGGTGAAACCCACCACTCCCCTTCCCTACCGCCAAGCGAGGCCGCGCGTCCGCGCGGAACGAGCGCCCCGCCTCAAGCGAGGTCGCGCGCCGCG
>JBGSWJ010000048.1:0-2132 GCA_041752495.1 Rhodobacterales bacterium | reverse complement strand
GTCGCGGCGTCCAGCCCTTCGGCGAGAAGGGTGTCGGCGACGCGGTCAATGAGCGCGTCGCGGCGGTCGTTGGTTGCGGTCACGCGGCCTTGTCGAGACCGAAAGTGTCATGGAGCGCCTGCACGGCGAGTTCCATGTACTTGCGGTCGATCAGGACCGAGATCTTGATCTCGGACGTGGTAATGACCTTGATGTTGATACCTTCGCTGGCCAGCGCCTTGAACATCTGCGCGGCTACGCCCGCGTGGCTGCGCATGCCGATGCCCACGACGGACACCTTGGCCACGCCCTGATCGACGACCAGATCGGCAAAGGCGAAATCGCCGCGGGCCTTGGCATCGGCCATCGCCTTTTCGGCCCGGATCACCTGATCGTTGGGGCAGGAGAAGGTCATGTCGGTGCGACCATCCTCGGAAATGTTCTGGACGATCATGTCGACGTTGACGCCTGCCTCGGACAAGGGGCCAAAGATGGCGGCGGCGATGCCCGGCTTGTCGGCGACCGAGACGAGGGTCATCTTGGCCTCGTCACGGGAAAAGGCCACACCGGCGACCACGTTGCTTTCCATGATATCCTCCTCGTCGCAGACCAGCGTTCCCGCCGTCTCGGATGGTTCCTCGAAACTCGACAGCACGCGGAGTTTCACCTTGTAGCGCATCGCCAGTTCGACCGAACGGGTTTGCAGCACCTTGGCGCCGAGCGAGGCCAGTTCGAGCATTTCCTCGAACGCGATGCGGTCAAGCTTGCGGGCCTTGTCGCAGATGCGGGGGTCGGTCGTGTAGACGCCGTCGACATCGGTATAGATGTCGCAGCGGATGGCGTCGAAGGCGGCGGCAAAGGCCACGGCGGTGGTGTCAGACCCGCCCCGGCCCAACGTGGTGATGCGGCCTTCCGGCGAGATGCCTTGGAAGCCAGCGACCACGGCGACCTTCATGCCTTCGCCGAACTTGCGCATGATGTTGTCGGTGGGGATGGATTCAATCCGCGCCGCCCCATGGGCCGAGGTGGTGTTCAGCGGTACCTGCCAGCCCTGCCATGACCGGGCCGGGATATCCATTTCCTGCAGCCGTAGCGCCATGAGCCCGGCGGTCACGTTTTCGCCCGAGGAGGTGACGGCGTCATATTCGCGGGCGTCATAAAGCGGAGAGGTTTCCTGCACCCAGCCCACCAGCTTGTTCGTTTCGCCCGACATGGCCGAGACGATGACGATGACGTCATGGCCATTGGCAACCTCAAGCGCGACACGCTTGGCCGCGCGGTGGATGCGGTCGATGTTGGCGACCGACGTGCCGCCGAACTTCATCACGAGGAGGGACATGGGGGTTCCTGCCGAAAATTCGCCGCCCTCATAATAGGCAAAGGCAGGGAGGGCAATGGGGCCGGGGGCCAGGGCAGGCGCAAGTTGCCACGGGTGAACTCTTCCTTTCTTTGGTTTCTTTATCTCCCAAATACCTCGGGGGGCTCCGCAGGAGCGGGGGCAGAGCCCCCTCCGGCGGTGGTCGTCAGGCGCGGTGCGGTCAGAAAGGGTGCGGGCGGCCATCCCAGGTTTCAAAGCACCCGGTCACCTCGGGCGTCAGGGCTGCGATGCGGCTGACAAGGCCCCGGGCCGAGGCTTCGGGCGTGATATCCGCCCCGGCACCGCCCATGTCGGTCTGCACCCAGCCGGGGTGATAGATGCCAACGACGATCCCGTCGGCCACCAGATCCCGGGCCAGGTTGCGGCCAAGGTTGACCGCCGCCGCCTTGGTCGCGCGATAAATATAGGCACCGCCCGAGGCGCGGGTGCTTGACCCCATCTGGGACGAGATGATGGCGATCCGGGGCCGCCGCCCCGGCCTCAGGTTGGGCAAAAGCGCGTGGATCGTCAGGAATACGCCGGTCACATTGGTGGCAAAGCCTTTCGCCCAGAGCGCCGGGTCGGGCTTGTTCTCCAGTCTTTGGCCCCGGTCGGGATAGATGCCTGCGTTGCAGATCAGGATGTCGAGAGGCTGGCCCTTCATCGCTGCGGCCAGGGCCTCGATGCTGTCCGGATCGGTCACGTCAAGGGGCACAAGGTCCGGGGTTGCGGGCACGCGGGCGGTTCCGGTGACCCGTGCACCGGTCTGGCGGTAGGTGTCGGCCAGCGCCGCGCC
>JBGSWJ010000047.1:0-3744 GCA_041752495.1 Rhodobacterales bacterium | reverse complement strand
CCCCGGCGATAGCGGTCGCCATCTCGGCCGCGCGCGCGGCCACGGCGGCATTGGTCGCAGCGACGGTCCAGTCCGCCACCACCTGATCCCGCACATCGGCCAAGGGCTTCAGCGCGGGCGGCGTCACCGAATCCAGACGCAGGGCAAAGATGCCGCCATCGTCCAGATCCATGATCTCGGGATAGGCCCCTTCGGTCGCCGCAGCCGCCGCCGACCGGAAGGGCATGTAGGCCGCAATGCCGTCCGTCACACCGACAGACCAGTCGATCTGCCCCAGATCCATATCCGTCCGCTCGGCCAGATCCTCAAGCGTGGCGCCGCCCGCGACCAGATCAACAATCTGCTCGCTCATATCGGAAATCACGCGCCGGGCCCGCTGATTGGCCAATTCCGCGCGCAGATCGGGCTGCGCTTCTTCAAACGTCACTTCTTCGGCGGCCAGTATCGCGTTCATCCGGAACAGGGCAGGGCCAAGGTTCGACAGGAACGGCCCCGTCACATCGCCTGCTTTAGCGGCAAAGACCGCATCCCCGGCAGCACCAAGGTCTTCCTTGCTCACATCGCCCAGATCGACGTCCGACAGATCAAGCCCGCGATCCGTCACCAGCGTGTCGAAATCCGTCTCGCCCGCGTCGATCCTTGCCTTGGCCTCGGCCGCCTGTTCCTCGGTTCCAAACACCAGACGTTCCACCAGCCGCCGCTCGGGCTGCACGAACTCTGCGATCCGTTCCTGATACAGGTCACGCACGGCCTGTTCATCCACCGTCACGCTGTCCTGGATCATGTCAGGCGTCAGCCAGACATAGGTGATATTACGCACCTCCGGGCTGGTATAGGCATCCGGGTTCGCCTCGTAATGGGCCTGAAGGTCGGCATCCGTCGGTGCAGGCAGCGGCGTGGCCAGGGACGCCGCCGTCACCGGCGCCCAGGTCATGCTGCGCCGTTCGCCGATGAAGTTGGCCAGGACATCCGCATAGACCACAGGCTCGGTCAGCCCGCCGACGACCGCCGATTGCAGCAACTGCCGCGCGGCATCCTCGCGCAGGCTCGCCTCGAAATCGGCCTCGGTCAGGTTGTTCTGGCTCAGCGTCATCCGATAGGCTTCGCGATCGAACTTGCCGTCCAGCCCGTGAAACGCCGGGATCGCCACGATCTGTTGCAGCACCCTCTCGTCACCCATCGAAATGCCCAGCTGCTCGGTCTCGTTATCCAGCGTGCGCGTCGTCACGATCTGGGCCAGGACAGTCTTGTCCAGCCCCAACGCCTGCGCCTGCTGCATCGTCACCGTCGATCCGACCTGCTGGCTGAACGCCTGCAGCTGCTGGCGCATCGCGCTCACATATTGCTGGACCGGGATTTCCTTGCTGCCGACAGTGCCGACGCCCCGGTTCGTGCCGGTAATCCCGTTGGTCCCCCAGTTCACCAGCCCAAGGATCAGCAGGACCATCAGGACCCCGAGGAAATAGTCGCTGGGTTTTCTCTTCGCCATCTGTCTGCCTGTCGGTTCCTGGGTCGTCAAAAGCCCCGCCGCGCGGGTCGCAACTGAATAGGCGGACCCGCGACGGGGTGCAAGGTCAGAGGTTCAACGGCTCCAGCCGGTCAAAAAGCCGCCCCACACCGGGCCGGTCGATATTGGCAAATGCGATCCGCAACTGCCTGTCCCCGCCGCGCAGGTCCGGCGGCATGAACATCGTGCCCGGCAACAGCAGGACACCCGCCTCCGTCACCAGCCGCTGGGCTAGCTTGTCGGACGGCAAGGCAAACGGATGCGCGACATAGGCAAAATAGGCGCCACAGCCCAAAAGCTCCCACCCCTTGGCCGCAAGCCGGGGGAACCCCTCCACAATGGCGGCGCGGCGGTCCAGGATCTCGGCCCTCTCTCCGGCCAGCCATTGCCCCAGATTGCGCATCCCCCACAGCGCGGCCCGCTGGCCAATCTGGTTGGGGCAGATCGTGACCGTATCCAGAAACTTTTCCACCTCGGCCAGCCGCGCCGGATGGGCCACCATTGCCCCCACCCGATGCCCGGTCAGGCGATAGGCCTTTGAAAAGGAATAAAGCTGGATCAGCGTGTCCGACCAGTCAGGATCAGTGAACAGGTCATGCACCGGGCCGGGGCGCGAGTCAAAATCCCGGTATGTCTCGTCCACGATCAGCGCGATACCGCGTGATCGCGCCAGATCCATGAATTCCCGCAGCGTTTCGGCCGGATATTCAACCCCGCCCGGGTTGTTCGGGCTGACCAGCACAATCGCTTTGGTCCGCTCTGTGATATGCCATGCCGCATGTTCTGCCACCGGGATCAGCCCCGGACCGGGCACCAGCGGCACCGTCCTGATCCCCGCCATGTCATTCCACATGCGGTGGTTAAAGTAATAGGGCACCGGCAGGATCACCTCGTCACCCTCGGCGCACAGCGTCATCAGCGCCGCCGCATAGGCCTGATTGCAGCCCGAGGTGATCGCCACCTGATCCGGCCCCACAACCCCCCGATAGGCCGCCGACCATTGCGCCGCCACCTCGGCCCGTAACTCTGGCAAACCCAGCACCGGGCCATAGAGATGCGCCGCCGGATCATTAAGCACGATTTCGGCCATCGCCTGCAGCATCGCGGCCGGCGGCGGATCAACCGGGGCGGCCTGGCTCACATTGATCAGCGGCCGGTCCGCCGGGAATGTCACCCCGTCCAGCCAGCGGCGCGCTTCCATCACGGGCGGGGCAAAGGTCGTCGCGGTGCGTGGCATGTTCATCAGTTGTGACCTTGTTCTTTCGGACCAAAGAAGGGCAGGGGTGTTCAGTAAGGGGCGCAGGCCTTTCAGGCAGGTGCTGCGACGTTCGTCCGCCGCAACATCCGCCATTCCCGCAAGACCAGCCCTGCCATGAACAGGTCCAGCGCACTCAGCACAACCAGAACAGACGACCCGTCCACCCACCAGTGATGCATCTGATAGATCACGAACCCGACCAGAATGCATATCGCAATCGGATAAGCCCAGACTGTCCGCCGGGCCAGCATGCCGACCATGACCAGCTTGAGCACGCCATGCCCCAATAGGTAGACCGCATAGAAATGCTGCGACTGGATCGAAAGGTTCTGGGCAATGTCGGCAGCCCAGGTCGTCATCGGCTCGGTCCGGTCATGGGCGATCTGCGCGCGCGTCAGCCAGTCGACAAAACTCAGGATCCGCTCATTCGGCGCAAGCAAAAGCCCAAGCCCCGCCAAGGCCTCAAGAGCCGCCAGTGTTCCCTTGAACACCAGGCTGGCCTCGAACAGGATATGAAGCCAGCCTCCGATCCTGTCGGCCAGACGGCGCATGACCGGATCAGTCCCGCCCGCGATAGGGTTCGACGTATTGCAGCGCCATGTCCCACGGGAAGAATATCCAGGTATCCTGGCTTACTTCGGTGATGAACGTATCCACCATCGGCCGGCCCTTCGGCTTGGCATAGACCGTCGCGAAATGCGCCTTGGGATAAAGCCTGCGGACAAGTTCCAGCGTCTTGCCGGAATCGACCAGATCATCAACGATCAGGATGCCGGTCCCGTCGCCCACCATCGCGGGGTCCGGCGCCTTGAGAACCTTGGCCTCGGCCTGCGACTGGTGGTCATAGCTTTTCACGCTGATCGTATCGACTGTCCGGATACCCAGTTCCCGCGCCACGATCATCGCCGGCGCCATGCCGCCCCGTGTGATCGCCACGACCGCCCGCCATGCCCCGTCATCCGGCCCATGCCCGTCCAGC
>JBGSWJ010000046.1:0-2653 GCA_041752495.1 Rhodobacterales bacterium | reverse complement strand
GCCGAGGGCGTGCCGGGCCTGCAAATCCACCGCTCGCATTGGGTCGCGCTGTCCCACGTCACCCGTGCCCGCCGCGACGGGGCACGCGCCGTCCTGACCCTGGAGGACGGGCGCGAGGTGCCGGTCAGCCGGACCTATCTGCCGGATGTGAAAGGCGCCGGGTTGTTGTAAGCCTGACCCGTTGATCCGGCCCGCAGCACGATTACCCTCACGGCAAAGGAGTGCCTCATGGACTGGACGATCCTCCCGGGCCTGCAGCCCTATGCCGAAACCCTCGCCGCGATGGAATCCCGCGTGGCGCAGATTGCGGCGGGCACCGCACCTGAGGCGGTGTGGCTGCTGGAGCATCCGCCGCTTTATACGGCGGGTACCTCGGCCAAGGTTGCCGATTTGGTCCAGCCCGACCGCTTCCCGGTGTTCACCGCCGGGCGCGGCGGGCAATACACCTATCACGGGCCGGGGCAGCGGGTGGTTTATGTCATGCTGGACCTCAACCAGCGGGGCCGCGACGTGCGCTGTTTCGTGAACCAGTTGGAAGACTGGGTGATCCGCACCCTCGCCGAATTCAACGTCACGGGCGAGCGTCGGGGCGGTCGCGTCGGCGTCTGGGTCGTGCGCAAGGACAAGGCGCCGGGGCCTGACGGCACCCCGCGCGAGGACAAGATCGCGGCGATTGGCGTGAAATTGCGCCGTTGGGTCAGCTTTCATGGCATTTCCATCAACGTCGAACCGGACCTGACGCATTTCGACGGGATCGTGCCCTGCGGCATCGCGGACCACGACGTGACCTCGCTGGTCGATCTGGGACTGCCGGTGACGATGGGCGATCTGGATGTGGCGCTGCGACGCCAGTTTGATGCGGTGTTCGGGCAATCCTTGGCCTGCGCCGCAGATTTGCTCCAAAGGGGCCGCTGATCGGCCAACAAAGACGGGCAAACAGCAGGGATTGTCACTTGTCGAGGACGATCATGGCGTGGCTCAAGACCTTTGCACGTTCGGACGACGGCGCTGTCGCGGTCGACTGGACGGTTCTGACAGCGGCTCTTGTGGGGCTGGGGATCAGCGCGGCGGCGGCGGTGCGGACCGGCACCGGGGCGCTGGGCGATGACATTCGCGCATCGTTGGAAAATGGCAGCGTGTCGCGCATCCTGACCACGGTGGCCGAGTTCTCGTTCGACGATGTCACCGGCCTAACCCGCACGGGGTGGGGCTGGGTCGCCACGGGCAGTTACGGTGGCTGGACGGCCACTGGCCCTACCCAACAGATCGAGATCGTCGAATCCGGCCATCGCGGCGTGCATTCCCCTGATGGCCGTAACTGGGTCGATCTGGACGCCAGCCCGGGCAACCTGACCCTGTCGCGCGACCTCGACACGCTGGAACCGGGGCGCGAGTATCGGCTGATGTTCAATGCAGCGGATTCCAGTCTTGTGAACGGTGTCGATATCTATGTGGGCGGGGCGTTCCAGCGAAGCATCTCTCCGGGGAGCATTCAGTTTCAGGCCTTCGAGGTGCCCTTTGTGGCAAGTGGAGAGCCCGGCGCGAACCAGATCGAGTTTCGCGGCACTGGAGACCCCAACGGCTATGGTGTCTCGCTGCACGGCATCCGGATCGAGTGACCGGCGGATACAGGTCTGCGCGATTGAGCCCGCAGGGTGTCCTTGATCTGCGTCAATTTTTCCGGTCCTGCGACATCACAACCGTTGCCGCCAGCGCTGGCGCGGACTAGAACGGGCGCACATTTGTGCGAGGTCGGCGCGATTCCGCACAACGCAGTCGAAAAAAGACAAAGTTCGCAAGGGAACGGGAGCAACGCATGGCCAACGCAGCCGTCCATGGACACGAGGATCATCGGGGGTTCTTCACCCGTTGGTTCATGTCCACCAATCACAAGGATATTGGTATCCTGTACCTGTTCACGGCGGGGATCGTCGGCTTTGTCGCCGTTGCCCTGACCGTGTACATGCGTCTGGAACTGATGGAACCGGGCGTCCAGTGGATGTGCGCCGAAGGGGCCGAGCGTCTTGCCGATGGCTCGTGCGATCCCAACGGCCACCTGTGGAACACTGTCGTCACCGCGCATGGCGTGCTGATGATGTTCTTCGTGGTGATCCCCGCGCTGTTCGGCGGCTTTGGCAACTACTTCATGCCGCTGCACATCGGTGCGCCGGACATGGCGTTCCCGCGTCTGAACAACCTGTCCTACTGGCTCTATGTCGCGGGTTCGTCGCTGGGCGTGCTGTCGCTGTTCGTGCCGGGTGGTGAGGGCGGCATCGGGACGGGCGTGGGCTGGGTCATGTACCCGCCGCTCTCGACAACCGAGTCAGGCTTCTCGATGGACTTCGCAATCTTCGCGGTGCACCTGTCGGGCGCCTCGTCGATCCTCGTCGCGATCAACATCATCACCACCTTCCTGAACATGCGCGCGCCGGGCATGACCCTGCACAAGGTGCCGCTGTTCGCTTGGTCGATCTTTGTCACCGCGTGGATGATCCTGCTGGCGCTGCCGGTTCTGGCGGGTGCCATCACCATGCTGCTGACCGACCGCAATTTCGGGACGACCTTCTTCGATCCCTCGGGCGGTGGCGACCCCATCCTGTATCAGCACATCCTGTGGTTCTTCGGCCATCCGGAAGTCTACATCATCATCCTG
>JBGSWJ010000045.1:0-6289 GCA_041752495.1 Rhodobacterales bacterium | reverse complement strand
TGCCGGTCATTGCCCTGCCCTGGCCCGAGTTGCATGTCATCGCGCCGGAGTTCCGGCTGTCGGTGCTGATCGGGCTGGGCGTGCCGCTTTATCTGGCCACGATGGCGGCACAGAACCTGCCGGGTTTTGCGACCCTGCGCGCTGCGGGGTATGAGGCGCCGGTGCGCCCGGCGCTGATCGTGACGGGCGGGATCTCGGCTATCACGGGGCTGTTCGGGGCGCATACGATCAACATGGCGGCGATCACGGCGGCGATCTGTCTGGGCGATGATGTGCATCCGGACCGTGGCCAACGGTGGAAGGTGGGGCTGGTCTATGGGGCGATCTGGATGGTTCTTGGGCTGGTGAGCCCTCTGATGATCGTGATGATGGGGGCTTTGCCTGTGGCGCTGGTGGGGGCGATCGTTGGGTTGGCGTTGCTGGGGCCTCTGACCGGGGCGCTCGCGGGGGCATTCGCGGTGCCGGCACAGCGGTTTCCGGCGGCGGTGACGGTGGCGGTCACGGCGTCAGGTGTGGCAGCGTTTGGCGTGGGGGCGGCCTTCTGGGGGCTGCTCGCCGGGGTCACGGTGCATCTGGTCGAGCAGATCCGGGTGCCGGGGCGTTAGGCCCCGAATCTCAGGCCCTGTCGTCTTTCGTGGTGTCCATCACGATATAGGAGGTGATGGCGCGCAGGCCAGGGGCGGTGCCCAGCACCTCGGCATGGAAGGTCTTGTAGGCGGCAAGATCGCTCGTCTCGACCCGGAGCAGGTATTCAAAGGCCCCGGCGATGTTGTGACATTCGGCGACCTCGGGCGCGTGGGCAAGGGCGCGTTCAAAGGCGGACTGGGCCGATTTGGTATGTTCGGCCAGACCGACGGCGACATAGACGACAAAGCCCCGGCCCGTCTGGGCAGGGTCAAGCGTGGCGCGGTAGCCGCGGATGATGCCGCGCCGTTCCATATCCTGAACACGGCGGAGGCAGGCTGAGGGGGACAGGCCGACGCGGTCGGCCAGATCAAGGTTGCTGATCCGCCCGTCGCGACGCAGTTCGCGCAATATCCTGTCGCTGATTTCATCCAGTGTGGTCATGGATTGCAGAGATAGTGCATCCGGCACATTCTTTGCAATTTCATTGTGGAGGGGCGCGCCTAATCTGACAGGCATGACCTATGACCTGATCCCCCCGCTCATCGGCTTTGCCTTTGTGATGTCCATCACACCGGGGCCGAATAACCTTATGCTGATGACGTCCGGCGCCAACTTTGGCGTGCGGCCCACGATCCCGCATATGGCGGGGGTGTCGATCGGTTTTGTGTTCCTGACTGTGGCGGTGGGCCTGGGTCTGGTGCAGGTGTTCGATCTGTATCCGGTCAGCCATACGGTGCTGAAGGTCGTGAGTGTCGTCTATCTGGTCTATCTTGCGTGGAAGTTCGGGACGGCCAAACCGATGTCGCCGGATGCGCCAAAGTCCGGGTCGCGGCCGATGACGTTCCTGCAGGCCTGCGCGTTTCAGTGGGTGAACCCCAAAGCCTGGGCGATGGCCCTGACGGCGGTCAGTGCCTATACATCCGAGCAGACGTTGGCCGGGGTGCTGCTTGTCGCCGTGGTGTTCGGGCTCGTCAACCTGCCGTCGGTGGGCGTCTGGGTGATCGCGGGGCAGCAGTTGCGGCGCGTGCTGACAAGCGAGGGGCGGCTGCGGGCGTTCAACATCACGATGGCGGTGCTGATACTGGCGACGTTGTGGCCGGTGCTGCGGGCGATCTGAGGGGGCGGGGTCAAAATCCTTGGAAGGATTTTGACAAGATCGTTCGAACGATCTTGGGGTTGCGCCTAGAACGGGACGTCGTCGGCAGATTCCGCCGAGATTACGAACCGGGCCACGACCTTTTTGTCGCCCGCCTTGTCAAAGGCGATGTCGAGCTTGTCGCCTTCGATCCCGGTGACCGCGCCATAGCCGAATTTCTGGTGAAACACCCTGTCACCGATGGTGAAGGCCGAGACGGCATCAAGGTCAATGGTGATGTTCTTGGCCTCGGACGGCATCGACATGCCGCGCACTTGCGATCGTGACTGGAGCCGCCGCCAGCCGGGCGAGTTGTAGACATCGGCCGTCGCGGCCTTCTGGTGCAGGTCGGACCGGTCCATGCCCTGCAGCACGGGGCTGGCTTGCGTCAACATCCCGGCCGCACCGAAGCCGCCGCCATAAAGGCCGGGCGGGGTCAGCACCTTGACATGGGCGGCGGGGAGTTCATCGATGAAGCGCGACGGCAGGGCGGATTGCCACTGGCCATAGACGCGGCGGTTGCCGGCAAAGGAGATCGTGCAGAGTTCCTCGGCCCGGGTGATGCCGACATAGGCAAGGCGGCGTTCTTCCTCGAGGCCCTTGAGACCGCTTTCGTCCATCGAACGCTGCGAGGGGAAAAGGCCGTCTTCCCAGCCGGGAAGAAAGACCGCCGGAAACTCCAGCCCCTTGGCGGCGTGGAGGGTCATGATCGAGACCTTTTCTTCCGCATCCTCGGATTCATTGTCCATGATGAGCGCGATATGTTCGAGGAAGCCCTGCAGATTGTCGAACTGTTCCAGCGCCTTGATGAGTTCCTTGAGGTTTTCGAGGCGCCCCGGCGCCTCGGGCGTCTTGTCCTGCTGCCACATGCCGGTGTAGCCGCTCTCGTCAAGGATCATCTCGGCCAGTTCCATATGGGTGTCGGCCTCGGCCACGACCTGCGCGTGCCAGCGGTCGATGCCTGTGACTAACAAGCCCAGTTCGGTGTTCCCCTTCCCGCCGATCAGCCGGGACTCCACCGCGATGCGCGCGCCGTCGACAAGGCCCACGCCATTCGCACGGGCGACCTTTTGCACGGTCTGGACGGCCTTGTCGCCAAGTCCGCGTTTGGGCGTGTTGATGATGCGTTCAAAGGCCAGATCGTCATCGGGCGAGACGGCGAGGCGGAAATAGGCCATGGCATCGCGGATCTCGAGCCGTTCATAGAAACGGGGGCCGCCGATCACGCGGTAAGGCAGGCCGATGGTGAGGAAGCGGTCCTCGAAGGCGCGCATCTGGTGGGAGGCGCGGACGAGGATGGCGATGTCATCAAGACTGAACTTGTCGAGGCCGCGTGTGCCGCGCTGGAGGGATTCGACTTCCTCGCCGATCCAGCGCGCCTCTTCCTCGCCATCCCAATGGCCGATGAGGCGGACCCTTTCGCCTTCGTCCATTTGGGTCCAGAGCGTCTTGCCCAGACGGCCCTTGTTGGCGGCGATGAGGCCCGAGGCGGTGGCGAGGATATGCGGGGTCGAGCGGTAGTTCTGTTCGAGCCGGATCACGACGGCGCCGGGAAAATCCTTTTCGAACCGCAGGATGTTGCCCACCTCGGCGCCGCGCCAGCCGTAGATGGACTGGTCGTCGTCACCCACGCAGCAGATGTTCTTGTGACCGCCTGCAAGGAGGCGGAGCCACATATACTGGGCGACGTTCGTGTCCTGATATTCGTCGACAAGGATGTAGCGGAAGAGACGCTGGTATTGGGCCAGCACATCCTGGTGGGTCTGGAAGATCACCACCATATGCAGCAGCAGATCGCCGAAATCGACGGCGTTCAGGTCGCGCAGGCGGCCCTGATATTCGGCGTAGAGGCCCGGGCCCTTGTGGTCGAACGCGCCGCTGTCGGCCAGAGGCACGTTGCCTGGGCCGAGGGCGCGGTTTTTCCAGCCGTCGATGATCCCGGCCAGCATCCGCGCAGGCCAGCGTTTTTCGTCGATATTGGCCGCGAGGATCAACTGCTTCATCAGCCGGATCTGGTCGTCGGTGTCGAGGATGGTGAAGTTCGACTTCAGCCCGACCAGTTCGGCATGACGGCGCAGGAGTTTCACGCAGACCGAGTGGAAGGTGCCGAGCCAGGGCATGCCTTCGACGGTTTCGCCCACCATGCGGCCGATGCGGGTCTTCATCTCACGTGCAGCCTTGTTGGTGAAGGTGACGGCGAGGATTTCGTGCGGGCGGGCGCGCCCCTGGGTCATCAGATGGGCGATGCGGGCAGTGAGTGCCTTCGTCTTGCCCGTCCCTGCCCCGGCGAGCATGAGGACGGGGCCGTCAAGTGATTCCACTGCCTGACGCTGGGCATGGTTGAGGTCGTCGAGATAGGGTGCGGGACGTGCGGCCATGGCCTGCCGGGACAGGGGTTGGGCGGCGGCTTCGAAAGCCTCGTCTTCGCTAAAACTGCTCATGCGCACGAGCATAGCGGGATGTGGTGGACAGGGAAAGGGTTGTTCACTGTCTGTTCCATCGGTCATTGTGGGGCGTGTCCAGATGGTGGGTTGCACCCACCCTACGGGCCAGCGTCACGGTTGGGTTGACACGTAAGGTGGGTGAAACCCACGGGAACTAGACCGAGTAGATCTCGCGCAGGCTGTCGGTGTAGCGCTGAAAGAGGGCCGAGAAGCGGGTAATGTCGTCCTCGCTCCAATCGCGGAAAAGGTCGAGCATCTTGTCCCATTTGCGTTCGCGGAACCGGGCAAAGACGGCGATGGCCTGATCGGTGAGGACAAGGACCGTCTTGCGCCCGTCGTCCTGCACGGCTTCGCGCCGGAGATAGCCGCGCCCGATCAGGTCGGTGGCAATGCGGCTGGCGCGGGAAGGGTCGATGTTCATCTCTTCCGCCAGCAGACCGATGGTGGCGGGGCGCGGCGGGTGCCCGTCGGTGCCGGATTCGATCCGAGAGATCGCAGTGAGCGAGCTGAAATGGGTGAGTTCAAGGTCGATGCCCAGTTCATCAATGATCCGGCCCGGCATTTCGCCCTTGGTGGACATGCGGTGCCATTGGAACATCGCGGCATCAAGGTCCATCAGGGCGCGCGCCGCATCTTCGGAAAGGCCGAGGGCGGCGAGCCGTTCGGGCACGCCTTGATGGAAACGCGGCGGGGTATGAGTGATCGGACGCGTGGTCATGGCCTGCACATGGCAATAGAGGATGCGCCTGTCAAGAACATGCTGATCGCAGATATGTGCGATTGACATGTAAATACCCCGGAATTAGGACGGGCAGGCTGACTTCCCCCCGGGTTTATGATTTTCGAAAGGTTTCCGCATGTCCGACTCTGTCACGGCAGGCCATGGTTCTGCCCCCAACCAGACGGGATCGACCTTTCTGGTCATCGCCTCGGTCGCGCTGCTTCTGTTGCTTGCGGCGCTGGACCAGACGATCGTGGCAACAGCATTGCCGACCATTGTCGCCGATCTGGGCGGGCTTGAGCATCTGTCATGGGTTGTGACGGCCTATATCCTCGCCTCGACCGTGGTTGCGCCTCTATATGGCAAGCTGGGCGACCTTTATGGCCGGCGGATGATGGTGTTTGTGTCGGTCGGGCTGTTTCTGGCCGGGTCGCTTTTGTGCGGGTTTTCGCAGTCGATGACGATGCTGATCATCTCGCGGGCCATACAGGGTCTGGGCGGCGGCGGTCTGTTCGTTCTGGCGCTGTCCGTCGTGGGCGATGTGATCGCGCCGCGGGACAGGGGCAAGATTCAAGGCATGTTCGCGGCGGTGTTTTCGGCGTCGAGCATCATCGGGCCGCTTGCCGGTGGCTGGTTCGTGGATGCGCTGTCGTGGCACTGGATTTTCTTCATCAACATTCCGCTGGGGGTCATCGCAGTTGCAATGTTCGCGGCGAGTTTTGGCGCACGGGCTGAACGGGTCAGCCATGATATCGACTGGGCAGGTGCTGCGGCTCTGACCGTTTGCCTGTCGGCGCTGATCCTTGTGACGAGCCTTGGCGGGACGAGTTTTGCCTGGACTTCGATGGAGTCGATTGGACTGGTGGGTCTGACGCTGATCGCGGGCTTTGCCTTTGTCCTGATCGAAAGCCGCGCGAGGGAGCCGATCCTGCCGTTGAGCCTGTTCAGCAATAATGTGTTCACGGTGACCAGCGTCATCAGCGTGATCGTGGGGGCGGCCATGCTGGGGGCCATCACTTTCCTTCCGCTCTATCTGCAGATTGCGCGGGGTTATTCGCCGACCGAGTCTGGGCTGCTGCTGGTGCCGATGACACTGGGGATCATCGGGGCGTCGACCTTTGCGGGCATCTATATGGGCCGGACGGCGCGTTACCGCATCCTGCCGATGATCGGCATGTCGCTGGTGATTGTCGGGGCCTTGCTGCTGGCGCTGCTGACGGGGCAGACGGGGCCGGTGCAGTTCGGGCTGATCATTGTGGTGCTGGGTTTTGGCATGGGCTGCATTTTCCCGGTGGTCACGACCGCCGTGCAGAATGCGGTGCCGCGTGCACAACTGGGCACGGCGACGGCGGCGGGCGTGAT
>JBGSWJ010000044.1:0-2924 GCA_041752495.1 Rhodobacterales bacterium | reverse complement strand
CTGCGGCGGTGGGGGCGGCGCTGATGGCTGTGCCGTCACCTGCGGCGGCGCTGGACCTGCTGGCGCTGGTGCAGGGCGTGGCGGGCGAGGGCGTTTCGGCGTTCGAGATCATCCACCGGATGGGGTTCGATTTTCTGGAGGAGACGGGGCTGGGCGTTGTCCCGCCCCTGTCGCCTTTGCCCGAGTGGATGGTGCTGGTCGAACTGGGGCTGTCACGCGGTGCATCGCCCGAGGCGGTGCTGGAGGGCGTGTTCGAGGCGGCAGCCGAACAGGGGCTGGTGACGGACGGGGTGATCGCCCAGTCCGAGGCGCAGCGGCGTGCGTTCTGGCATATCCGCGAGACAATCCCCGAGGCGAACCGGCGGATCGGGTCGATTTCGTCGCATGACATTTCCCTGCCATTGTCCGAGGTCGCGGGGTTCATTGCCGAGGGCGGAGGCGCGCTGGCGGCGATCGGGGCGTTCCGGATCAACTGCTTTGGCCATCTGGGCGACGGTAACCTGCATTACAACGTGTTTCCATTGCGCGGGGAAAGCCGGACTGCGCATGACAACAAGCGGGCGGCGATCAAGGACTGTGTGCATGACATGGTCCATGCGCGCGGCGGTTCGGTGAGTGCAGAGCACGGGATCGGGCGGCTCAAGGTGGGCGATCTGGAGAAATACGGCGACCCGGTGAAGCTGTCGATGATGCGGGCGGTCAAGGCGGCACTGGACCCGGCCGGGATCATGAATCCGGGGGCGGTGCTGCGCGCGCCCTAGGTGGGGTGTCAGCCGTTGCATTCCGGGGGTGGGGTGCCCAGAGGATCGAGTTGCCGCAGGGCCGGAAGGTTGGCCACGGCGCTGTTATCGGTCACGCAGGTGCCGGAATAGAACAGCAATTCAAGGGTCTTGACCCCGGCCAGCGGGGCAAGGTCGCGCACCCGCGTCTGGCCGACATCAAGCCAGGTCAGGTTGGGCAGGCCCGCCACGGGTGAAAGATCAGTGACATCGGTACGGAACAGGTTGAGCATCTTGAGCGAGGTCAGCCCGGCCACGGGAGAGATATCGCTGATCGGGGTCTTGCCTGCCATCAGGTCGTTCATCGCGGTCATCCCGGCCACGGGCCCAAGATCGGTCACGCCGGTTTCGTCGAGGGTGAGCCGGACCATCCCCGTCAGGCCCGCGAGGGGCGCAAGATCGGTGACCCGGGTGCGGTCAATGGAAAGCTCCTGAAGCCCGGTCAGGCCGGCGAGGGGGCCAAGGTCACTGACCGGGGTTTCCCAGAGATAAAGCGTTTTCAACTGTGACAGCCCGGCCAGCGGGGAAAGGTCGGTGACCCGGGTCCCGGCAAGGGAAAGGACCTGAAGCGATCCGATACTGGCCAGCGGGGACAGGTCGGTCACGCGGGTGTTATTGATATCGAGCGATCTGAGCGCGGTCAGGTTCGCCAGAGGCGAAAGGTCCGCGACGGGGGTATCGCTGAGCCGCAGCATTTCCAGCCGGGTCAGTCCGGCCAGTGGGGTCAGATCGGTGATGGAGGTGTCGCGCAAGTCGAGGAAGGTCAGCCCGGTGAGGGCCGCGATTTCGGGCGGGATCGTGTTCAGAAGGCCCCCGGGCGAGGTATCGGCAAGGTTCAGGGCCACGCCATCGGAGGAGAGGACGCGGGACAGCGCCTCGTCATAGGCGGACTGGGCGGTCGGGGGTTCGGGGATCGTGTCGGCCAAAAGATCGGCAAGGCCGCCATTAGAGAACAGGCTTTCGGCGTGGATCGCGGTGGCGGGGATCAGGCCGATAGAAGCGGCAAGAAGGGCGGCCCGGGTTACGGGCCGCAAGGGGCAAAGGGACATGGCAAACTCATTCTGGCTGAAATATGGGGCCAGAGTAGCATGATCCGCCATGGCACGCGAAGGATTTCAGGGGTTGTGGCCCCCGGCCCTAATGCCCGTCGAAGGCGCAAAGCGCGTGGACGGTCATCCCCAGCGCCTCGAGATGCTTGCGGCCGCCCAGTTCGGGCAGGTCGATGACAAAGGCGCAGCCGATGACTTGGGCGCCAAGGCGTTCAATCAGGCGGATGCCGGCCTCGGCGGTGCCGCCGGTGGCCAGAAGGTCATCGACGAGGAGCACGCGTTCGCCGGGCTGGAGGGCGTCGTCGTGGATTTCCATTGTCGCCTCGCCGTATTCAAGCTTGTAGGATTGTTCGATGGTGCGGCCCGGCAGCTTGCCCTTTTTGCGGATCGGGACAAAACCCACCGACAGCTGATGCGCGATGGCGCCGCCCAGGATAAAGCCCCGCGCCTCGAGCCCGGCGACCTTGTCGATGCGCTGGCCGGCATAGGGGTGGAGAAGCTGGTCGATGGCGATGCGAAAGCCCCGTGCGTCACCAAAGAGGGTGGTCACATCGCGGAACATGATGCCCTTCTGGGGGAAGTCGGGGATCGTGCGGATGTAGTCCTTGACAGTTTTCATCGGGGGTCCTTGGCGATGGGATGGCTGATTCAGGGTAAGGGGTAATGCAAGCGGAGCGCGGCGCGGTCCTGTGCGCCAAGTTTGCGCACCGTATTCGAATCCTCGGAAAAGACCGAGATCGTGTCGTAAAGCGGATTGCGGATATCGGTCAGGAGGCCCAGGCCCTGGGTCAGTTCTTCGAGAAGGACGGGAAGGGTTTCCTGTTCGGGCAGGTCGGCGGCCAGGACGATCACCGCGCGGGTGATGTAGCCGTCGCCATCAGACCAGACGGTGACAAGCGCCGCGCCCAGCGGTTCGCCATCCACATCGCGAATGCCGGTGCCGCTGATCATGCTGCTTTGGCGGCTTTCCGAGACATAGATGCGGACCGGGGCATCTTCGGTCTTGGCCGCGCGGCGCAGGCGGATCGCTGCGCCGGCGCTGTTGATCTCGTCGATGGCCTGGTCCAGTGCGGTGCTGAGCGTGGAGGTCGCGATG
>JBGSWJ010000043.1:0-2211 GCA_041752495.1 Rhodobacterales bacterium | reverse complement strand
ACCGCGTCCAGCGATCTCGCAGGCACCATCGCCGCGACTTTCCTGCTCACCATCGCCAACCCGATGACGATCCTCACCTTCGCAGCCCTTTTCGCGGGCTTCGGCCTTGCCAACGCGCCCGACGCAGTAAGCGCCTTCGCTGTGGTGGCCGGGGTCTTCGCCGGGTCCATGCTCTGGTGGGTCTTCCTCAGCGGCACCGTCGCCCTGATCCGCACCCGCCTGCCCGATGGCTTCGCCCTCTGGGTCTCCCGCGCTTCGGGGCTCGTTCTGATCCTTTTCGGCCTCTGGTCGCTCGGCACGCTCGCGGGGTCCCTGTTCCCCGCCCGGGCGGGCACGGTGCCTTAACCGTTCTCACATCTTTCCGCCGCAGACTTCCCGAAACTTTCGGGACAGCCATGGTCCATCACCATCCCCGATGGCAAAAGCCGCAGAAATACCGACGCAATACCGACAGAATACCGACGTAATACCGACGTGATACAGAAGCCCGGAAAATCGGTCAAAAGTAAGCAAGATCAAATACCTGCGGAACGCGAACGGCCCGGAAATCCCGACACCCCCCGCACCCCCTCCGACCGGTCTTTCCTTAACTCTTTGTAACCCCCCACCGACCGTTGCAGGAAACCTCCCTCCCGCCACCCCTTCCCACCCGGCCAATCCCCTGCCAGACTGCCCCCATGTTCGATGAACCCGGGCCACCGCAGACCCCGCTCCGCCCCCCGTCGCAGGTCATGCGCCTGCGCCGCATGGGCGCCGCTTTCCCCACCCGCCTCTCCTTCCTCCCCACCCTCCTCCGCCAGATGGCTTCGGAAGGCACCCGCATCGACCGCCCCCTCTGGGCCATCAACGCCCAAGGCTTCGGCCACGCCCTCTACACCCTCACTCTCGGCGGCCACCGCTATTCCCTCGTCGCCGTCTCAACCGACCTTCCCCCCGACCAGCGCACCGACCGTGTCATCGCCACCGCATGGGACACGGCCTATGTCCTCTACGACGGCCTTCCCGACGCCATCGAACTCGCCCGCATCGTGGCCGCCGCCCCGTTGCAAGAGGCCGCCCGCTTCACCCCCCGCGACCTGATCCTCAGCCGGGCAAACAAGTCCGTCCGCCTCTTCGATCACGTCACCGCCAGCCTCCGCGCAGCGCACCAGCCCGACCCCGCCCTTGTCCGCGACACCGGCTACCTGATGCGCACGACCGCCGTTTACGGCAACGGCAAGTTCGGCCTCGCCGACCGCGCCCGCATCGAAACCCGCCCCGTCCTCTCCGGCCCCTTCATGGCCGAGATGCTGACCGTCTGGCTCATCCGCAACTTCACCCATGACCTTGCCGAACATGTGGGCGGCGCCCCTCTCGACCGCCCGACCAAACGCTACCTCGGCATCGGCAACGCCACGGGCCTCGGCATGGCCCCCTTCCTCGTGGCCCACCCCCTTCTTCTCGACGCATGGATGCAGGTCCGCGAAACCGCTTTGGCGCGCGTCAGGGCACTGGAATCACTCACCTTTGACCAGATCGACCGCCTCTACACCCTGACGGCTCGCGCCGCCCAACACCTTGCCGAATGGCAGGTGCCTGACGCCATCGCCGCCGACCGCCTGACCACCCTCCGCGCCGAATGGCCCGCCGTCGCGGCCTCCCTAGACCCCGATCTCCTCGCCCAACCCCGCCCCCTCGACACTCTCATGGCACAAGCCGACCGCTGGTCCGTCGACACACAGGAACTCCTTGCCGCCCTTCTCCTCGAACCCTTCGGCCCCCTGATCGACGGCCTGACCGACTGCATGGCCTCGCCCTTCACCCCCACGCTCGACCCTGCCATGCCCTGCACCACACTCGCCAGTCTGATCGCCCGCGACTGGGAATGGGCGCTGTCCCCCGACTACGCCAGCCCCGCCCATTCCGCCCGATTCTGGTATGTGTCCGAGGAAAAACTCGAACCCCGCCTTGGCCAAAGGTACGAAGAACCCGGTGCCGACCGCGAAAGCCCCCTCGACATTGCCCGCCGGGTCCAGTCCCTTGCCACAGCGCTGGCAGGGCAGGGCGGCACCGTCGCCCGCTTCCTTGCCACCCACCCCGAACACCGCTTCGCCGCCCGCCGTGTCCAGACGTTGGCGCACCACCCCTATGCCGAAATCCGCGACAACCTGATCGCCGCCGATTGCCTGCCCATCGACATGCTCCGCTGCAAACTGGCCTTCTTCGGTGCCG
>JBGSWJ010000042.1:0-2582 GCA_041752495.1 Rhodobacterales bacterium | reverse complement strand
GAGGTGGCGATCAGCGCCGATCCCGCCCGCGTGCATGTCTTTGGCCCCGGCGGCGACCGACTGGCCGGGTAAGGGAGGAGAGAGAATGACAGATTCAATGGGTTTCACCGCCGACCCGCCGGTCCGCAGCAAGGGCTTGCGGATCGGTGCGATCGGGGCCGGGATGATCATGGCCGAGTGCCATCTGGCGGCTTACAGCCAAGCAGGGTTCCCGGTTGCGGCGATTGCCAGCCGCACGAAATCGCGGGCCGAGGCGGTGGCGGCGCGGTGGGGCATCCCGAAGGTGCATGACACGCCCGAGGCGCTGATCGCCGATCCGCAGGTCGAGATTCTGGATATCGCCTATCCCCCCGACCAGCAGCCCGCGCTGATCCGGGCCGCGCTGAAACAGCCGCATATCAAGGGCATTCTGGCGCAGAAACCGCTGGCCCTTTCCCTGGCCGAGGCGATTGCGCTGCGCGATGAGGCCAGGGCGGCGGGCAAGGTTCTGAGCGTCAATCAGAACATGCGCTATGACCAGTCGATGCGGGTGCTCAAGCAGATCCTTGACCGGGGCGATCTGGGCGAGGTGGTGTTTGCGCAGATCGACATGCATGCGATCCCGCATTGGCAGGATTTCCTGAGGGCCTATGACCGGCTGACGCTGGCCAACATGAGCGTGCATCATCTGGATGTGCTGCGGTTCCTGTTCGGCGATCCGACCGAGATCACGACCCAGTCGCGCAAGGACCCGCGCACGGCGTTCGACCATTCAGACGGCATCACGGTCAGCACGCTGCGGTTTCCGTCGGGTGTGCTGGCGGTCAGTCTGGAGGATGTGTGGTCCGGCCCGCGGGGCGAGGGGTACAAGGATGACCAGCATATCACCTGGCGTGTGGACGGCACGGAAGGGGTGGCCAAGGGGACGATCGGCTGGCCAACGGGGGCGGCCTCGACCCTGAGTTACGCCAGCCGCAAGACCACGGGCGGCGAGTGGGTCACGCCGACCTGGGATACGATGTGGTTCCCGCATGCCTTTGTCGGTGTGATGGAACAGCTGCAACACGCCGTCAGCACCGGCACGGCCCCCGCGCTTTCGGTGGCCGACAACGTGCAGACCGTCGCCCTGATCGAGGCAGGATATCGGTCGATGGCCGAGGGCCGCACTGTGAAACTGTCTGAAATTTCAACGAACTGAGGGAGGAACGACCATGCTTCAGACCGGCATCTTTACCGGCTATTTCCCCTACGGGCTTGAGGAATGCGCGAAACGCATCCGCAGCCATGGATTCAACACGGTGCAGTTGGACCTGCACTTCAAGGACATCGACCTGTCCTTTGGCCAGATCACCAAGGACAAGGCCAAGAAGGTCCGCGACACGTTCCGCGACCAGAACCTGCCGATCTGCTGCATCAGCGGGTATACCAATATCATCCATCCAGACCTTGACCAACGCCGCGCGAACATGGAGCGGCTGAAGGAGATCATCCGCTGGGCGCGGCAGTTGGGCAGCCCCTACGTCATCTCGGAAACCGGGACCTACAACACGGAATCCGAATGGATGAGCGATCCGAAGAACAAGAGCCAGGAGGGGTTCGACCTTTGCGCTGCCGCCATCAAGGAGTTGTCGCAGACGGCCTATGACCATGGCGCGACCTTCCTGCTTGAGACCTATGTCAACAACGTCGTGGGCAGCGTCGAGGAAACGGTCAAGATGTTTGCGGCCGTCGATCATCCGGGCCTTGGGCTCTTGATGGATCCGACGAACTATTTCGAGGACCACAATATCGACAACATGGATGGTATCCTGAATCAGGTGTTCGACACGCTGGCCGACAAGGTCAAGATTGCCCATGCCAAGGACGTTGCCCGGTCGCAGGACAAGTCTGAAAAGCATGCCGATATCGGCGATGACGATGCGCTGGCCAGCCATACGTTCCGGGGTGTGGGCAATATCGTGCTGGATGCGCCGGGGATGGGGGTTCTGAACTACGACCTTTATCTGCAGCGGTTGGCGCAGAAACATCCCAACATCCCGATCATCATCGAACATCTGGACGAGGCGGATGCCCCCCGGTCCAAGAAGTTCCTTGAAGACAAGATGCGCGCCCACGGCGTCTGACGCCTTTGGCCGGGCGGGCCCCGTGCCCGTCCGGCCCTGAATACGGAGAGCCCGGATGACCACCCTTTACGGCTGCGCCCGCAGCCGCACCGATATTGCCATGCGTGCGGGGAGCCTGTCGCAATTCGCGGGCGTCCGGCTGATGACGCTGGGCGACGGGGCCGAACGCGGGGTGCGGATGCTGGATTTCCGCACGGGATCGGGGCTGCGGTTCACGGTGTTGGTGGATCGCGGGATGGATATCGCCGAAGTCGAGCACAAGGGCCGCGCGATTGGCTGGCATTCGCCAACGGGCTTTCGCCATCCGGCCTATTTCGAGGCGGAATCCGAGGATGGGCTGGGGTTTACCCGGTCATTTTCGGGCTTTCTGGCAACTTGCGGGCTGGACCATATCCTTGGTGCCGAGGAAGTTCCGGCGCTGAACTACAACTACCCCCGGCGCGCGATGGCGCGGCACGGGCTGCATGGGCGCGTGGCGAA
>JBGSWJ010000041.1:0-3520 GCA_041752495.1 Rhodobacterales bacterium | reverse complement strand
GTGGCCCCCGACGCGCTCATCCGCACCCGACGCACGCGCAAGCTTGACGGCCACTCCCGCGACGCCCGTTTTGCTGCCCTGCAGGGGATCATCGCCCCCCACCCCCGCCACAAGGTGCTCGTGGGCCGCCACGTCCTTCTGATCGACGATGTGATGACCTCGGGCGCTACCTTCGCCGCCGCGACCGAAGCCGCCCTTGCAGCCGGTGCAACCGGGGTTTGCGTCTTGCATCTGGCCCGCGTCACGAAAGATGCTTAAGTCTGTGTCGTTCCCTGCAAAAGGACCGCCGGAATGCAGACCGTTGAAATTTACACCTCGCCCACCTGCGGCTATTGCCACGCCGCCAAACGCCTCCTGAACCAAAAGGGCGTCACCTATTCCGAAGTGAACGTCGTCACCAACCCCGACCGCCGCCCCGAGATGGAAAAGCGCGCCCACGGCCGCCGCACCGTCCCGCAGATCTTTATCGGCGGTCAGCATGTCGGCGGCTGCGACGATCTTTATGCCCTCGAAGATGCGGGCAAACTTGATCCCCTGTTGCAGGCGTGAAAACCGCCGTCCTCCAGATCACCTCGTCCGATACGCCCGCCGACAATCTGGCGATGGTGTCGACGATGCTGGACACCGCCCATGCGGCTGGCGCGGGCTTCGTCCTCACACCCGAAATCACCAACTGCATCACCTCGAACCGCGACCGCCAGCGCGAGGTGCTCACAGACGAAGCCTCTGATCCCACTCTCGCCGGTCTCCGCGAAAAGGCCGCGTCATTGGGGATCTGGCTCTCCATCGGCTCGCTCGGTCTCAAGACAGGTGACCCCGATGGGCGTTTCGCCAACCGGTCCTTCCTGATCGACCCTCAAGGCGAAATCCGCGCCCGCTATGACAAGATCCACATGTTCGACGTGAACGTGTCAGAAACCGAAACCTACCGCGAATCATCCGCCTACCGCCCCGGCGATACCGCCGTCGTGGCCGAAACCCCCTTCGCCACGCTTGGCCTTACCATCTGCTACGACGTGCGCTTTCCCTACCTCCACCGCGCCCTCGCCCATGCCGGTGCCGAGGTCATCCTTGCCCCCGCCGCCTTCTCTCCGGTGACAGGTGCCGCCCACTGGGAACCGCTCCTCCGCGCCCGTGCCATCGAAACCGGCTGTTACGTCCTCGCCTCTGCACAAACCGGCCTGCACCCCGCTCGGATCCCGTCCCCGCCGCGCCGCACTTATGGGCACGCCCTCATCGTTTCGCCCTGGGGAGAGGTCATTGCCGATGCAGGCACCGAACCCGGCATCATCTATCTGGACCTCGACCGCGCCGAAGTGGCAAAAGCCCGTCAGCGCGTCCCCGCCCTGACCCACGACCGACCCTTCAAAGGCCCCTGATGGACAATCTTGCCGACGCCCTCGCCGTGTCGCTCTTCAGCGAGATCCTGACCGTCGATCAACTCGCCCGCAGCAACGTGGCCAAGGTTCTGCCCAAAGGCATGGAACTGTCGCATTTCTCCGTCCTGAACCATCTGGCCCATACCGGTGGGGAAAAGACACCTGCCCAACTCGCCCGCATCTTTCACCTGACACGGGGCGCAATGACGAACACGCTCGGCAAACTGGAATGGGCAGGCTGGGTGCACATCCGCCCCGATTGGGACGACGCCCGGCGCAAGCTCGTCTCGATCAGCCCCACCGGCCTTGCTGCCCGCAACGCCGCCGTCGCCGCGATCACGCCGATGCTGTCCGATGTTGTCGAAACGATCGGCACCGACCGCGTCCGCGCCGCACTTCCGGTGTTGCGCGAAATGCGGATCAGATTGTCCGAAGCCGACTAGGGCTTCAGACTCGCCGTCACATAATTCACTGACAGATCCCGCTCTGACAGCCGCCAGCTCCAGGTCAGCGGGTTGAACACCATCCCCTGGCGGTCCACCGGGTCCAGCCCGGCCTTCTGCATCAGATCGAACAACTCGTCCGGGGTGATGAATTTGGCCCAGTCATGCGTCCCCTTGGGCAGCCACCGCATCACATGCTCGGCCCCGACAATCGCAAAGACATAGCTTTTCGGATTCCGGTTCAGCGTCGAACAGATATGGAGCCCCCCGGGCTTGAGCAGCTGGCGGCAGGCCGTCAGATATCCCAAAGGATCGTCCACATGTTCGACCACTTCCATGTTCAGGACCACGTCGAACTGCTCTCCGGCGGCGGCCAGCCCCTCGGCGGTGCCGATGCGATAGTCGATCATCAGCCCCGACTGTTCCGCATGCAGACGCGCCACCGGAATGTTGCGCGGTGCGGCATCCACGCCCACCACATCCGCGCCCAGCCGTGCCATCGGTTCGCACAACAGCCCGCCGCCGCAGCCGATATCCAGAATCCGCAAGCCCTTGAACGGCTGCGGATCGTCCAGATCCCGCGCAAATTCTGCCGCGATCTGCGTCGTGATATAGTCCAGCCTGCAGGGGTTCAGCATGTGCAGCGGTTTGAACTTGCCGTTCAGATCCCACCATTCCGCTGCCATTGCCTCGAATTTGGCAATTTCCGCTGGGTTCACAGTGTTTGTTTCGCTTTGCAACATTCTGTCCGTCCGCTTGGCCCTTTAGGTCATGGAAGACCATCTCAGCCCGCTATATAGAGTGTTCATGGACAAGGTCTCTGGTCAAAAGCGCGCATCTCCTCACCTTTACCCGCCGATCGACCCTTTCGATCAGCGGATACTGGACGTGGGCGATGGCCACCGGGTCTATGTCGAACAATGCGGCAGGCCCGATGGAATCCCTGTCGTCGTCCTGCATGGCGGCCCGGGCGGCGGGTGCAGCCCGGCGATGCGCCGCTACTTTGATCCCGCCGTTTTCCGCGTGATCCTGTTCGATCAGCGCGGCTGTGGCCGGTCCCGTCCCCATGCCCATGTCGAATCAAACACGACCTGGCACCTGGTCGCCGACATCGAACTGATCCGCCGCACCCTTGGCATTGATCGCTGGATCATCTTTGGCGGCAGCTGGGGCGCCACCCTTGCCCTGATCTATGCGCAGGAACATCCCGAACGGGCGATTGCGCTGGTCCTGCGCGGCGTCTTCCTGATGACCAAACCGGAACTCGACTGGTTCTATGGCGGCGGGGCAGGGGCCTTCTGGCCCGATCTCTGGGCCCGCTTTACCGCCCCGATCCCCGAAGATGAACGCGACGACCTGATCGGCGCGTACCACCGTCGCCTGTTTTCCGGCGATCTGATGACCGAAACCCGCTACGCCCGCGTCTGGGCGGCGTGGGAAAACGCGCTGGCCTCGATCGACAACGACGGCGCTGGGGGCGATGGCCCTGCGGATTATGCGCGGGCCTTCGCACGGCTCGAAAATCACTATTTCCAGAACAACGGTTTCCTCGCGCCCGATCAGGCCATCCTGAACCGGATGGACCGTATCGCCCGCATCCCCGGCGTGATCGTGCAGGGCCGCTATGACATGATCTGCCCGCCCGCCTCGGCCTATCGCCTTGCCGCCGCCTGGCCCCGCGCGCGCCTGCATCTTGTC
>JBGSWJ010000040.1:0-7239 GCA_041752495.1 Rhodobacterales bacterium | reverse complement strand
GTCGCGGCCCTCGGCGGCATCCGCGACCGCTCCTGCCTTGCCCTCACGATGGGCCGGATGCGCGAAGACACGATCTTCCGCGACGCCGCCCACCACTTCCTGCGCCTTTTCGACCGCATGCTGATCGATTTCGAACCCGATTCCACGGACGAAGAAATCGCCGACCTCTCCGAAACCCGCACTGCCCGCGCCTTCATGCTTCTGGGCCGTGTCACCGGAGCTTCGACTGACCGCCACAGTTCGCGCTGTCCTTTCCCGCCATTCCGGCGCATGGTCCGCCTTCAGCCTTTGCAGGCAGGCCAGATGCCCGCCGCAGGCTCCTCAAGGGATACGCTCATGGACCGCACGAAACTCAAGGCCGCCTGCACGGAACGGCTCGATACGCTGGCCGCAATCCACAAGATCGGCCACGAAGCGAACCACGCCAACCGCTATGTCCTGCGGTCCGCCAAAGGCACCTCGGTCGAGATCATGTTTGAAAAGGGCGGCACCGGGAACGCCAATCTCTGGGTCCGCTCCGACTTTGCCCCCGGCATTTCGACCGACCGGATCGAACAGCGCAGCTATCCCGGCCGTCAGGTCAACACGCTGACCAACAACAAGGGCAAAAAGGTCTATGGCCGCCATTCCGGCCTGCGCCCGATGGAACAACTCGCCACTGCCGACCTGACCCGCTTCACCCTGTCAACCGTGGCCGACCTCGACCAGATCATCTCGGTCCTCCGCGCCGCCTGACCCGGCAACATCAGGCGTCCCGCCGGTCAGATCAGGGCTGGCGGGCGCCCCCGACAACGCCCCAAGGATCACCCCTATCATTCCCAACCCCACCACAAACCGCACAAACGCCCCACGCCCGATCTGCGGCAAGGCAAGCCGACCCTGGCCCAGACCCGACGTGACAACAGCGGCATAAATCTCGATCATCATCTTCACCCTTCCTGCGCCGGCCCCATGCCAGTCGCTTCCGGGTTAACCGCCCCGCGATCCTCCAATTCGACACCGAAAGAAATATTTCGGACCCCTGTCGAAAACCGCTGGCCCCGTTCGGCTATCCTGCGTCACCCTTGCCGCACAGGAGGCCGCAGATGCAGTACATGTTCCTCATCTACCTGGATGAGTCCAAATTCGCCGTCATGACACAGGCCGAACGCGACGGTTTCGGCAACGGCATGCTCGACTACGATGACGAACTCCGGGCAAGCGGCCATTACATCATGGGCGAACCGCTCAAACAGCCGTCCGAAGCCGTGACTGTTCGTACATGGGACGGCGCGCTCAGCACCACCGACGGCCCGTTCATGGAAACCAAGGAACACCTCTCGGGCTTCATCCTCGTCACCGCCCGCGACCTGAACGAAGCGATCCAGCTTGCCGCCCGGATGCCCCTGGCCACCGTCGGCTCCATCGAAGTCCGCCCGCTCGACATTCTGGAAAGGGTCTGACCGTGAAATTCCTCTGCACCGTCCTTGTCGACCATACCCTTGCCGCCACCATGACCGACGCCGACTGGGCTGCCATCGGCAAAGAATCAATGGACTATGACCACGCCCTCATGGCCCGCGGAATCTTCCTCGCCGCCGAGGCGCTGCACGGCCGCGAAACCGCCCGCACCGTCCGCGTCCGGGGCGGCGATGCCATGATCACCGACGGCCCCTTCATGGAAAGCAAAGAGGTTCTCGCAGGCTTCATCCTCATCGACGTCCCCGACGCCGCGGCCGCGATGGATGTCGCCCGCGCCATCCCGATGGCCCGCCTTGGCGCGGTCGAAGTACGCCCCGTCATGGCGTTCTGATGACCACGACCCCCGATCTCGACGCAGCATGGCGCCAGCACTCCCGCAAGGTTCTGGCCACCCTGATCCGCCTCCTGCGCGATTTCGATCTGGCCGAAGAGGCGCTCCACGATGCCTACCTCGCCGCCGCCCAACGCTGGCCATCGGAAGGCACACCCGCCAACCCCTCCGCCTGGCTCGTCTCCGCCGGGCGGTTCCGCGCGATCGACAAACTCCGCCGCCGGGGCCGCTTCGACGCCCTGCAACAGGACCTGTCCCACCTGATGACCGAGGCCGCAGAACCGGACGACGACCCCGTCCTCCCCGATGACCCCCTGCGCCTCATCTTCACCTGCTGCCACCCCGCCCTCACCCCCGAAGCCCAGGTCGCCCTCACCTTGCGAGAGGTCTGCGGCCTTACCACCGAGGAAATCGCCCGCGCCTTCCTCACCCGCACACCGACCCTCGCCCAGCGGATCGTCCGCGCCAAACAGCGGATCAAGGACGCAGGCCTCCGCTACGAAATCCCGTCGCAGGCCGAGCTACCCGACCGCCTTGGCCCTGTCCTCCGCGTCATCTACCTTGTCTTCAACGAAGGCTATTCGGCCCACGCGGGCGACAGCCTCATGCGCACCGATCTCTCTGCCGAAGCAATCCGCCTCTGCCGCCTTCTGGCCGACCTCCTCCCGGATGGAGAGGTGCTGGGCCTCCTCGGCCTCATGCTCCTCCACGACTCCCGCCGCGACACCCGCCTCACCCCCGATGGCGACGTGATCCTGCTTGCCGATCAGGACCGCTCCCTCTGGGACAAGGCGCTCATCACAGAGGGCACAGCCCTCGTCGAACGCGCCTTCGCCACCCGCCAGATCGGCCCCTATGCCCTGCAAGGCGCCATCGCCGCCGTCCACGCCACGGCACCTACCGCAACTGACACCGACTGGACCGAAATCCTCGGCCTCTACACCGTCCTTTTGCGCGTGGCCCCTTCGCCCATCGTGCAGCTGAACCGCGCCATCGCCCTCAGCATGGTCCACGGCCCTGCCGCCGCCCTCGCTCAGATCGACCCCCTCCTCAGCAGCGGCGACCTCGCCGACTATCACCTCGCCCACGTGGCCGAAGCCGACATGCTCCGCCAGTTGAACCGCCACCCCGAGGCGCTGGCCGCCTACCGCCGCGCCCTGTCCCTCTGCAAACTCGCCCCCGAACGCCGCCTTCTCGAACGCCGCATCGCCGACCTCAGCCGCCCTGCGTAGGGTGCGCTTCAGCGCACCGCCCCACGGGGCCGCCTAATCCTCCCCATAGGCATAGGCCGCCAGCCCCTCCCCATCCAGCAGCCGGACCCGGTTATAGCCGCACCCGATCCACCCCGCCGCCTCGAACCCAGCCAGCTTGCGCCCCACATGATGCCGCGACAGATTGGCCATCTCTCCCAACTGCTGATGGTTGAGCCAAAACCCCGTCGGATCGTCCGGCTCAACCTCGCCACAGGCGAGCACCCTGTACAGCACCGACGCCAGCCGCCGCCCGGCATCCGGCGTCAGCAAATCGCGCGATACCCAAGACCCCAACCGGTTCCCGATCTCGGCCAACTGCCCCACCCTGATCGCAATATCCGGGTCCTTCTGCATCAGCGGCACCAACGTCGTGCGCGAAATGAACAAAAGCGACGTCGGCTCCAGCGCCTGATAGGTCAACTCGCGTGGCCCGCCGTGCAACAGCGCCTTGATTCCGAACCATTCACCCGGCCGGAAAATATGGCCCAACAGCGGCGACTGCCGCCGGTGCCCGCCTTCCACACCAATCGCCCCAGATACGATCCCATACAGGCCGTTTGACGAGTCATCCCGCCGATACACGACGGTACCGGGCCCGACCTCCACCGTAACCGCCTCGCCGATCAACAAGGACCGGAACGTCTCGGGATGTTCCGCAAGCCAGCCACGTACGCCGAAAACGGCGGACAAATCGGTCGCAGGGGCAGGATGTATTTCAGTCATATTCCGTCAACATTGTTACTTCGTGCAACATTGCCCCCCGGCAGATGATCTACCCGAAAGATAGTAGCACGGCTTTCGCCGACCACTTGGGGAGAATGACACATGAAATGGAAATTCAAGACAGGCATCGCCGCCGTCCTGTCCCTGGCCCTCGCCGCGCCCTACGCGGCCCAGGCCTGTTCGCGCGCTGTCTATCTCGGCCTCGAAGGCCAGACGATCACGGGCCGCACGATGGACTGGTTCACCGCCGACGTCGAAACCAACATGTGGCTCTTTCCCCGGGGCCTTGAACGCAACAGCAACACCGTCAACCCCCTTGTGTGGACAAGCAAATACGGCAGCGTCGTGACCACCATCTATGAAAGCGTGGCCACCGACGGCATGAACGAAGCCGGGCTTGTCGCCAACATGCTCTACCTTGCCGAATCCGAATTTGCCCCCGCGGCCGCAGGCGACGACCGTCCCACGCTCTCGGTCGCCGCATGGGTGCAATACCTGCTCGACAACTTCGCCACGGTCGAGGAAGCGGTCGAAGCGATGCGCCGCGAAGACTTCCGCACCGTCACCATCGTCGCACCGACAGGCGAACCGGGGACAGTGCATTTCTCGATCTCGGATGCCTCGGGCGACTCGGCCATCTTCGAATTCATCGAAGGGGAACTGGTGATCCACCACAGCCGCGAATACCAGATCATGACGAATTCGCCCACCTTCGACCAGCAACTCAGCCTTGCCGATTACTGGAAATCCATCGGCGGGTCGGTCATGCTGCCGGGCACCAACCGCGCGTCCGACCGCTTTGCCCGCATGTCCTACTACATCAACGAGGCAACCCAGACCGCCGACCCCCGCCGCGCCGTGGCCACGGTCTTCAGCGTCATGCGCAACGTCAGCGTGCCGCTGGGGATCAAGATTCCGGGCCAGCCCAACATCGCCGATACGATCTGGCTGACGGTCGCGGATCAAAAGAACAAGGTCTACTACTATCAGGACACCATCAGCCCCAGCATCATCTGGGCTAATCTGAACGCGATCGACTTCAGCGAAGGGTCAGGGATGCGCAAACTGCAACTGGTCGGCAATCCCGATCTGGGCGGCGACCAGACGGCCAACTTCATGCCCGCCGAACCGTTCGAGTTCATGGCCGACGCCGGCTGACCACGTGCAAGGTGCGTGCCCGCACGCACCCCACATCAACGCCGGGCGGGGTTCAGCCCCGCCCCACTTCATACCAACCGCCGCTTCATCACCTTCGCCAACCGGACCTCGACCCTGCCGCGTAGGGTGCGCATTTGCGCACCGTTACGCCAACCGCCGCACCATCGTCGTGGCCGACCTGAACCCGAACACCAGCCGCAGCCACCCGATCGACTGCGTCGCCACCACCCGGAACCCCTCGCGCTCATAGAGCGCCCGGGCCCGGTCATTGCTGTCGATCACGTCGAGCCTGACCTCGTCATACCCCCGCGCCATCGCCTCTGCCGCAATCGCGTCAAGCAAGAGCGTCCCCACCCCGCGCCCCCGCGCATGGGGGGCGACAAAGATTCCGTCCATCAGGAATCGCGTGTTTTCCGTGTCCCGCTCCAGCGCCGACAACAGTGCAATCCGCCAAGCCGCCCCCAGCACACCATAGCTTTTCGCCATATCGGAAAACCCGGCGCCCACCAGCGCGCCATGCGCCGTCTTGAACCCCACCACGCCCAACAGCGTCCCATCCTCGTCATGCGCACAGATCGCATGGTCCGGGTTCATCACCCCTTCAAAAAACGCCAGCGCCTTGTCCTTCGGCCCCATCGTCCGGCCCAGCTTTTCCCCGAACGCATCCCAATACAGCGCCGCCACAGCAGGCCGGTCCGCATCCTCAAAGCCAAGGGCAATTCTCATCCGGCGCTATCCGATCCGGCCACAAACATGGCCGCAGATTCCCGCAATTCCGCCTCGTGATCAACGCCGAAAATCCACCCTTCGGCATCCGCCGCCACATCCATCATCCGCCACATCTCATCCCCCGACAGCCGCGCGAGCGCCCCCGCCAGCACCCGGACCTGCACCGCATCCCGAATATCCCCCGGCCCCTCCGCCGCCTTCACCGCCTCCCGCAACAGCGACGGCCAGATCTCGACCAAGGTCACCGCCGCAGGCACCTCCCAAGGCCAGACCGAAATCTGCCCCGCAAACCGTTGCCGCAACCGCGCCAGCACGGGCATCCCCATGATCATCTGCGAACCCACCGCCCCCGCGCCCGACAACTGCCAGCACTCGAACGCCCCCGTGGCCCGCGCCTCGACCCGCCGTTTCGGCACCGCCCAACGGAACGTCCGGTCATTCCCCTTGCGCGGCAGGTCCGCAATCTCCCGCGTCAGCCCGTTACCCCAGAACGGCCCCACCCCCGGAAACATTCGGTTGATCTCCCCCGCCAGATCGAACCGGTTGTTCCCCAGCGGCCCGTCCTGCACCCGGGCGGCAAACCAGTCCCACAGGGCCAGCGGATCATCCGTTCCCGTCAGCGCCCGGCAAAACCCCTCCGGAGTCGCAAAAGGAAAATCGAACCCCACACAAACCCGCCGCCCCGCCGCCAACTCGGCTTCAATCCTGTCCCCAATCCACCCCTCGGCCACAGCCCTGTTCCGCAGATAAACCGGGGCCTCTACAGCCCCGCCCACGGCCAAACAGCCCCAGATCGCGTCCTTACGGGGACTTGACCCAGTGTCATTCCCCCCTGACCAATCCACCATCAGAAAACTGTCAAACGGCCCCCTATCCACGCGGCCAAAGCCCCGTCTCGCGCAGGATGAAATCCGCCACCGCCCCCGTATCGTTCAGGTCCAGCACGGGCACCCCGACGCTGATCACCCCATCCGTCGCCACCGCCCGCACCGTCGGATCGCCCGGCGCAATCAAGGGATGCCCGGTCACCGCCCGATGCACCTCGACCTTGGGATGCCTGTCCCGCTTGTATCCTTCGACCAGCACCAGATCGACCGCATCCATCCGCCCGAGCAGATCACCCAGTTCCGGCTCCGCCGCCCCCCGCAACTCGCTCATCAGCACCCAGCGCGCCCCCGTCGACAGCATCACCTGCCGCGCCCCCGCCTCCCTGTGCCGGAACGTATCCTTCCCCGGCTGGTCCAGATCAAAGGCATGATGCGCATGCTTCACCGTCGATACCGAAAACCCTCGGCCCGAGATTTCGGCCACCAGCCGCTCCACCAGACTCGTCTTGCCCGCATTCTTGTAACCGATGATGCCATAGACCTTCACAACCACGCCTCCGCCGCCGCGAGATCCTCGGGCGTGTTCACGTTCAGAAACGGGTCCGGCGGCCCCAGCGGGAACGGCACCACCACCGCCCCGAACCGCCCTGTGAAATCCGACACCTTCCGCACTCCCCGCTCCAAGGCCGCCGCCAACTCCCCCCGCAACGCCACAGGCCACAGCCCCGCCGTCGGATGCACCCCACCCCCCGCCGTC
>JBGSWJ010000039.1:0-3075 GCA_041752495.1 Rhodobacterales bacterium | reverse complement strand
CTTCCCCTTCGCCGGGATCGTGTTCGAGGAATACGCGGGCACCGTGACCCTCTCGACCAAGGTTGCCGAACGGCTGATCCCGGCCAGCGAGGGCATCGCCTTCCCGCTCGGGACCATGGACACCTTCACCACCTATGGCGGGCCGGCCAATCTGCTGGAGGCGGCGAACACCCTCGGCCTGCCGCTCTACGCCCGCCAGCACCTCGACGAAAAGGGTCGCTGGATCGACCTGATGACCGAGGCCTCGATCCTGCCGGTCAACAAGCGGCCGCGCATCGCGATCCGCATCTCGACCTCGAACTGAGCCTCCATGACCGTCTTTGTCGCCGCCATGGATCGCATCTATGCCAACCCGTCCATGGCGGCGGCCGCCGTCTGGATCTCTGCCACGACGTCCGAGGAACGCCCCATCCGCGTGATCCGCCGCGCCCCGGACCGGATCACCGAATTCGGCGCCGCGCGCTTTGTCAGCGACACGATGATGGTCGACGTGCGCCTGTCCGACCTGCCCGACCCTCGCCCCGGCGATCTGATCGTGATCGGGGCCGACAGCTTCACCATCCAGGGGGAACCCATCCGGGACCGCGAACGCCTCATCTGGTCGCTGGACCTGCGCCCGTCATGAAGCTGAAGGTCACGTTCGATCCGAACCTCGTGGCCCTGATGAGGGCGGAAATCGCTGCCGGAGAAAAGGCAGTGTCGGCCGCCATGCGCGAGGCGGGCACTTCCCTGAAATCCGCCTGGCGCGGGCAGATCACCGGCGCGGGACTCGGCACAAGGCTTGGCAACAGCATCCGCCTCGCCAGCTTCCCGAAATCCAGCGACAGCCTGAACGCGGCGGCGCTGGTCTGGTCGAACGCACCGGTCATCATCGGCGCGCATGATGCCGGGCCGCTGATCCGGTCAAAGGACGGGTTCTGGCTGGCGATCCCAACTCCGGCAGCGGGGAAAAGCAGCCGCAGCGGTCGCATCACCCCCGGCGAATGGGAACGTCGCACGGGGTTGCGCCTGCGGTTCATCTACCGCCGTCGGGGCCCCAGCCTGCTGGTCGCCGAGGGGCGGTTGAATTCGAAAGGCCGGGCTGTGGCGTCCAAGTCGAAGACAGGACGCGGCGTGGCGACAGTGCCGATTTTCCTGCTGGTGCCGCAGGTCAAGCTGCGAAAGCGGCTGGACTTGACGCGGGATGCGGAACGGGCGGTGGATGGTCTGCCGGGGCGTATCGTGGCGGGATGGGTCGAGAGGCGTTTCTGAGATTTCGCGATCCGCACCAAAACATGCGGACTCACGCATTCGGACCGCCGAACCCATCCAAATCCATCTGAACCGGCGAAAGCTGCCGGGTCGGAATGCCATGCACCCGCAGTTCAAAGACATCCGGTCGGGAATAGTGGCCCGCAACATCCGTCGCAGCCTTGGCTGACCGGATCACCGAGGGATCGGCTTCGAATGTCAGGATCGTCTCCTCTCCGCGTGCGGCACGCGCCACGACTTCGCCCCGCGGATCGACAATTATGCTGTCCCCGGTGCCAACATAGGCGAGCGTCCGGAACCGTTCGGGCACATCTTCCGGGGCAATCAGTCCGCCTGCCGCAACGACATAACACGCACCCTGTGCCGCGAATGCCCGCGAGAGCAGCTCCTGTCGGGACCAAAGCGATACGGGTGGTGCAGGCGGCACATCCGGTTCGCCACCCGGCCAGCCTGCGACATGGACCTGCGTTCCTTGCGCCATCAGCGCGTAACCGGGCAGGACCATCTGATGTTCCCAGCAGTTCAGGGTGCTGATCCGACCGTAGGGTCTCTGCCAGACATGAAGGTCATCGCCGCGCCCTTCGCCCCAGACAATGCGCTCATCCATGGTCGGCTTGAGTTTGCGATGGCCACCCAGGATGCGCCCTTCGCGGCCAATGGCAAGCATCGTGCAATAGGTTGTCCCCAGCGTTTGCTGGTCGAGTTCCACCACACCGATCACGACGTCGATGTCGGCGGCCCGGGCTGCGTCGCAGAGCGCATCTGTTTCGGGCCCGGGGATCGCGACCGCTTGCTCGAGATACATCTGCGCCGCATCCCAGCGGGCCGCGGAAGGGCCCGAGAACGCAAAGAAAGGGTAGCCCGGTAGCCAGGTCTCGCCGAAGGCCACAAGGCACGCCCCCTTTTGTCCGGCTTCCGCGATCAGTCGGACGGCCTTTTCGAGTGAGGCCTGACGATTCAGATAGACCGAAGCGGCCTGAACTGCCGCGATGATGAAGCGATTGGTCATTTGGGAGTCCCCCGACTTCAAGGTGCAGTCTGACAGACTTGGTTAATGAATCAATCTTGCTGTTTCACAAGGTTCGCGAGGCGTCTGGGCCGCTTGGAAACAAGCAAATGCCAGGTTCAGGGATTTACGAACACACTGGAGTGCCCATCTTGCCCACCACCCGAGAGACGATCCTGGCCGCTCTGCAGGCACGGCTGCAGCCGCTTGCCGCCCTTGTACTGCGTGATGAAGTGCTGCCCGAACGGATCCCGGCGGCAGGGCTGATCATCCTGCGCGATGGCCAGCCTGGCGAGTCGGATGTGACGCTCTCGCCCCTGCGCTTTCACTACCAGCACCGTGCCGAGCTGGAGGTCGTCGTCCAGGCGGGCACCGGCCGGGCCACGGCCTTTGACACCCTGATCGCCAGCATCGGCACCGCGCTTGAAGCCGACCGCACACTTGGCGGCCTTTGCGACTGGATCGAACCCGAAGCCCCAGCCTCGGTTGACCTGCCCATCGAGGGCGCCGCAGCTCTGAAGGCGGCGCTGATCACCGTCGTCTTGCACTACACCACAACCGGCCCTCTGGCCTGACACCCCCACATCGAGGAGACCCCCATGGCACGTGCGCAAGGCGCGCGGGCGCAGATGGCGCTTGCATATGAGTTGACTTACGGCACCCCTCCCGCCGGTGGCTTCCGGCTGATGCCCTTTGCCCGGACGACGCTGGGATCGGAACAGCCGCTTCTGGAATCCGAACTGCTGGGCTACGGGCGCGATCCTCTCGCCCCGGTCAAGGACGCCGTCACGGCCGACGGCGAGGTGGTTGTCCCCATC
>JBGSWJ010000038.1:0-2022 GCA_041752495.1 Rhodobacterales bacterium | reverse complement strand
TCGCCACCGTCTCAAGTGCCGGCGCGACGGCGGCGGTCAGGCGATTGGTTAGTCCGAGCCAGATCAGGCTGAGCTTTGCGATGGCATCGCCGGTGCGTTCGATCTGGTCGGCATCGGCCGCGCTGACCGCGACCCCGAAATCCCGCACATCTTGTGCCGCCTCGCGCAAGGTGGCCGGGTCGATGCGAAGAAACGCCAGCGCCGCCTTGTCGCCGAAGAGATCAGAGGCGACAGCAGCCCGTTCCGCTTCAGGCACAAACCGGTTCAAGGCTTCCTGAATGGCGACGATGCGCTGGTCGAGTGGCAATGCTTGAAGGTCGGCTGCTGTCAGGTTCAGCCGCTGCAGGGCCCCGACCGCCGATCCAGAACCAGACGCCGCTTCCGACAACCGGGTGGTCAGCTTCTTCGTGGCCTGTTCGATCTCGCCTATCGAGACGCCTGCCAGTTCCCCGGCCCAAGTCAGAACCTGCAGGCTTTCGACGGTGGTCTTCAGCGATGCGGCCATGTCGGCCTGCGCGCCAATCACCTCGAGGCCCGAGCGGACCATTGCCACGCCCGCAGCGGCAGCAGCTGCGGTAACCGCCGCCAGCGCAATCCCGGCTTTGCGGGCGAAGCTGCCGAGCCGGGCGTTGGCCAGTTCCATCTCCGACGAGAGGCGGCCAAACCCGCGCGTGCCCGCCTCGCCGATCCCTTCCAACTCGGCCCGGACCTGACGGCCGCCTTCGGCGACCAGTCGGACTGAGACACGCTTTTCGGCCATGGGTCAGTATCCTTGATATTCGGGGGTGTTTGTCTTACGTTATTTTCATCGATCAAGGAGACGTATGATCATGTCCGAGACTGCTACCCTGTCCTCGAAGTTCCAGATCTCGATCCCCAAGGCGATCCGGGCCGCACAGCAGTGGGAAGCGGGGCTGACCTTTGCCTTCATCCCCAAGGGCACCGGCGTTCTTCTGGTGCCGGTCCCGAAGCGGGAGGCGCTGAAAGGTCTCGCGCACGGAGTGTCGGGCACTGATTACCGTGATCGTGCGGACCGGGTCTGATGATCCTCGTCGACACCTCGGCCTGGATCGAATGGCTGATCGGATCCCCGACCGGCGAGAAGCTGGTTGAACATCTGCCCGAACAGGCCGACTGGCTGGTGCCAACCATGGTGCAACTGGAACTGGCGAAGTGGCTGATGCGAGAAGTGGGCGAGGACAAGGCCGACCAGGTGATCGCCTTCACGCAGGTCTGTCAGGTCGTGCCCCTCGACACAGAAATCGCGCTGGCCGCAGCCGAGGCCTGCCGGGCCCTAAAGCTGGCCACGGCAGATGCCATCGTCTGGGCAACCGCCCGTGCACGTGGTGCGACGCTGCTGACATGCGACGCGCATTTCAAAGACCTGGCCGGCGTGACCTTGGTCGAAAAGATCAAGACCTGAACCCGCCCCCGTCGTCTGAGGCGATCTGTTCGTTGAGCTTGCGCACCATCACCGCTTCGATTTCGGGAAGCAGTTCGGCGGCGATGAGGGTGTCGATGCCAAGCGCACGTGCCATCGCGAGGGCCGCGCCCATATCCCAGCCGAGCACCGCGCCGGGGATCACCCGCAGCTGGCCACCGAGGCGGCCAACCAGATCCCAGACCTGCCAGCCGTCTTGCGTTTGTGGGCGGTTCAGTCTTGCGGGACAGTCGGGGCAGATGCCCCCGCGGCCCTCGCAGGGTGTGCAGGCCGCGAAGTAGCGATCGCCCCCGCCGAATGACCATTCGGCAAGGGCGCGGAGACGTTTTTTTCCGCGTCCAGGATCAGACCCTTGGCGACGTACTGGGTCTGGAACGCCTCGAAGACCGGCCAGATTTCCAGCAGGGCATCGATGCCTTCGGGCGAGACGGGCACAGCATCGCCCGCGTCATCCCCCACCCCTTCCCAATCCAGCACCGCGCGGCGGGCGACGGCCTTGGCCATGGCGAGCGCCAGTTCTTCTTGGGTTGCGGTGTCCGGCAACTCTTCGATGGCCGGATCGGCGCGGGCCGAGACCATCA
>JBGSWJ010000037.1:0-2386 GCA_041752495.1 Rhodobacterales bacterium | reverse complement strand
GCCCAGCTGCACCCCCGGCCGCGCCGCGATCCAGACCGGCCGCATCCCCAACCGCAGCGGCATGACGACCGTGGCCTTCCAGGGTCAGGGCGGCGGCCTTCCCGCCGCCGAATGGACTCTTGCCTCCATGCTTAAACTCGGCGGCTACCACACCTACTTCACCGGCAAATGGCACCTCGGAGAGGCAGACTACGCTCTGCCCAACGCGCAGGGCTATGACGAGATGAAGTATGCCTTCCTCTACCACCTGAACGCCTACACCTACGGCGACCCGACATGGTTCCCCGACATGGACCCCGCCCTGCGCGACATGTTCAACTCGGTCACCAAAGGCGCGCTTTCGGGCAACGCCGGCGAAACTCCGGTCGAGGAGTTCAGCGTCAACGGCCAATATGTGAACACCCCCGTCATCGACGGAAAACCGGGCGTCATCGGCATCCCCTTCATCGACAGCTATGTCGAAGAGGCGGCCATCGGCTTTCTTGAAGAAGCGGCACAGGACCCCGCCACGCCCTTCTTCATCAACGTGAACTTCATGAAGGTCCACCAGCCTAACCTGCCTGCGCCCGAATTCGAAAACGCTTCGATGGCCCGCACCAAATATGCGGACTCGATCGTCGAACTCGACACGCGGATCGGCCGGATTCTCGACAAACTGGACGAGTTGAATCTCACCGACAACACGCTGGTCTTCTACACCACCGACAACGGCGCATGGCAGGACGTCTATCCCGACGCCGGCTACACCCCGTTCCGCGGCACCAAAGGCACCGTCCGCGAAGGCGGTAACCGCGTCCCCGCCATCGCATCCTGGCCCGGTCACATCGCGCCGGATTCGACCAACCACGAAATCATCGGTGGGCTCGATCTGATGGCCACCTTCGCCGCCGTAGCAGGCGTCACCCTGCCGACCGAAGACCGCGAAGGCAAACCGATCATCTTCGACAGCTACGACATGATCCCCGTTCTGACCGGGACCGGCCCCTCGCCGCGCAACGAATGGTTCTACTTTACTGAAAACGAACTGTCACCGGGCGCAGCCCGCGTTGGCCACCTCAAGGCTGTCTTCAACCTGCGGGGCGATGATGGCGCCGAAACCGGCGGGCTCGCCGTGGACAGCAACCTCGGCTGGAAAGGTGCCGAAAGCTATGTCGCGACCGTTCCGCAAGTCTTCGACCTCTGGGCCGATCCGCAGGAACGCTATGACATCTTCATGAACAACTACACCGAACACACATGGGCCATGGTCAGCATCAGCGATGCCATCAACAAACTGATGAAGACCTACATGGAATATCCGCCGCGCCCGCTGCAATCGATGGGCTACTCCGGGCCGGTCCTGCTGTCGGACTACTTCCGGTTCCAGAACGTCCGGGACCAGTTCGCACGGGACGGCATCACCCTGTCGCTGCCGACCGGGAACTAGGCGCAAGTTGCCTGCCAAACCAGTGACCAAGGCCATCGCCCTGGTCACTCAATCAAAGGTGAAACCTTCCGCCCGGAACGCCAAAGCGTTCCGGGCTTCGTCTTTCACCGAACAGGCTCACTCTTCACTGCCGCCCTGCAAAAGCCGCCCTCTGGCGAACATTGCCGAAACGCATTCCGACGCAATATTGCACCGGATCAATGCTTTGCCGACCATTCCTACTCGAACAGTCTTTCCGGCAGACCATAGTCCTGCATCCACCCGATCCAGAACACATCCGTCGGCCCCATGACATAGTCGACCACCTTCCAACCCGCCCCGTCATTGCGAAGCAGCACCATCGCCATGTCCGACATGACGCCCTGCTTCCATTCCTCGGCCAGTGGGGTCCGTAACCAGTCAATCGGCGACCCATCACGGTTCTGCGGCGTGCCGCCCAGATAGGCCCAGTGCCCGTCACTGTTCAGCACCGACACAAGAAAAACCACCGGCTGCCCGATCACCTCGCCGATCGGGACTCGCGCCGCATCCATGATAGCCGACCGCTCGGCCGATCCAACCGCAGGGGTGTATAGGGCGCCGACAGCCCCGCCGGTCTTGACGATCGTCTGCGCCCCCGCCCCTGCAGCCCAAAGACCCAAAAGCCCGCCCAAGACAACCCGCCGCCCCAGTCCGCCCATCACAGCCCTCCGGTCCCAACCTGCCCTACTCTCCCCCGTGACCACCCCACCTGTCCACCACCAAGCAGTGGCACACCCCATTGCCCCGCCCCCCGCTTTGGTCCAAAACGCGAACATGGCCAAAGACCTTGCCTTCACCTGCACCAGTTGCGGCGCCGCCCATTCCAAATGGTCGGGCCAGTGCGACGCCTGCGGTGCCTGGAACGCCATTGTCGAAGAAGCCCCCCTCGCCACCGGCCCCGCCGCCAAGTCACTCGGCGCCAAGCGCGGCCATGCCATC
>JBGSWJ010000036.1:0-2770 GCA_041752495.1 Rhodobacterales bacterium | reverse complement strand
TAGTCTCGCGCGAACTCTTCTTGCGACATGCGGAGGCGGTTGCGCAGCTCCTTCAGGCGGGCGGCGAAGTGTTCCTTCAGATGGCGGTCTAGAACGCTGCGGAAGGTGACGGACATTCCTGCTGATTCAAGATCATCGGCCAGGGCCTTCTGATCCTCCACCATCGGCAGATGGATCACTGCATTACCTTCCTGCAACACCTTCTCAACAGCACGCTTTGCTTTGAGCATCGTTGTACCGCGCCGTACCATGGCTAGCGTCACGGCGATGACATCAGGAGAGTCGCGACCCAGTTTAAGCACGATTTCTTCAGGAGAACCGGATGTCACGCGGGGTATGGCCTGGACGCGCCCCTGTTGTGCGAGCCGCCCCACGAACGATGATGTAGCCATAGCCGGTGTCCTCCAATATTCTTTCGGCAATCACGCCCATCGTCTTTCGCGTCAGGACGCGTGTGTCCGGTGGTGAGATCGAGATATGCGCACGGTCCACAACAAGGCCACCGCCCACATCTTCCAGTTCGCCCATGACCATGATCGTCGCGCCCGGCACTTCGATTACGACAGTCGCGACCTCACCTTCCGATCCGTCATCAAGCAGGTGGTAGTCGATGTCTACCTTCTGCAAGAAGTATACTCCATTGGCGTATTAAAATCAATTGGTGGTGGCTGGCCGTGTTCGGGCTATCTTGTTGTCTGGCGTGTGGGCAGCATTCGATCAAGGATGATCGCCCTTCGGTGTCTGGTCGCAAGCCTATGGACAGGACCTCTTCGTCAAAAACGGTCCCTTCTGTCCCGGACAGAATGCTCTCCCTAAACCCTATTTGCGAGGCAGCAAGTTGCTCAGCGGAGCCAGCAATCTACCTGGCGCGGAGCCATAGGCTGCAAAACCGTGGTGCCGGTAGAACGCTTCTGCCTGGGCATCCTTGGCATCGACTACCATTGCGAAAACAGCAATTTTGCTGGCTGCAGACCGCATCACGGCGTCTGCAAGGAGTATGGAGCCTAGCTTTTGACCAGTGAAACGACGGTCAACGGCTAAACGGCCCAGCCTCGCAGCAGGCAGCATCGGATATCTGGGTAGGCGCTTTGTCAGTTCGGCGGGCAGGTCAGTCAACGGGATGTCGGCCGCTGACAGCGTGTAGAACCCTGCGATGGTATCCGTGGCCTGGTGCAAGGCGATGTAGCACGCCGCGATCCGCCGCCGCATGTCCTGGGTGGCCTGCGTATGGAAATAGCGGTTCAGCGGGTCACTGGCGCAGACAAAGCCGGACCGCTCCCGCCCATCGAGATGGAGTATCCGGAATGAGGCCAGTGTCACTGTTCGCCAATCAGGCGGCGATGATGTTCAAGGGCGCGCAGCATGGCGGGTGCAGGTGCTGGCGGATTGAGCAGGGCTTCCACAAACCGTACTTGCTCAGCGGCGGAGAGTCGGATGATCTGTTCATCCTCGATAGTCCTGCGGGCCGCTTGCTCGGCAGCCGATACAACGAATTCGCTGATCGAGCGCCCCTGAATTTCCGCTGCCCGCCGGACGATTGCAAGCGTATCTGGTGTGGTGCGCGCTTCGATGCGTTCAGACCGTGTCTGGGGCCGTGCCATGGCAAATTCTCCTCTTGCGCATATGTACGGCAACATAACGTACACATCAAGGGTGGACGTTTCTGGCTACGGAATTGGCAAAGATTGCCAGAAAACTTGACAAACTTTGCCATGGCAGTTTATCCTGAGAGAGATGCAGGAGCATGAACCCATGGCCACGATGAACGTATCCCTGCCCGATCCGATGAAGGACTGGGTTGAAAGCCGCACCAATGACGGGCGCTTCAGCAATGCGAGCGACTATGTCCGGCACCTGATCCGCAAGGACCAGGAACGGCAGGCTGCTCTTGCTGCTTTCCAAGCTGAAATCACGTTTGGGATTGAAAGCGGGCCAGCCCGCCCCTTCGAAGGCACTGCCTTCAAGGCGCGCATGCGGGAGCCCCATGGAGCCGACTGAGCTTTCCGGCTATCTGTTCACCCCGAAGGCCGAAGACGACCTTGAGGCTATCTGGCGCTACACTGCCTCGACCTGGTCGCCTGACCAAGCCGATCTCTATATCGACACGCTCATCCAAACGATTGAAACGCTCGTGGCCATGCCAAAGCTTGCGCGGGAGCGCACAGAGTTTGCCCCACCTGTCCGCATTCACCCCGCCGCCGAGCATCTGATCATTTATCACATCGATGGCGATAGGCTTTCGGTCATCCGGATATTGGGTGGCCGACAGAACTGGCGCGCCTTGTTTGAGGTGATCGACGCATGATCATCGGGTATTCCCGCGTCTCGACAGACGACCAGAAGCTTGAGCCCAGACCGAGGCCCTGACACCGGCAGGGCGTCTTGTGTTCCATGTCTTTGCCTCGATTGCCCAGTTTGAACATGAGCGCCTAGGCGTTTGGCTCTGGGCTGCTGCTGCGGGTTTGACCTGTAATGTTGCGCATATAATATGCGCATAGAGCATGGAGGCCTGTGATGGCTGCGCAGAAGAAGCCCACCAACCTGTCGCTGTCGGCTGTCCTGCTTGATGAGTGTCCGTCGTCGAATGATTTGGAACAGGCGGCCTAATTCTGGAGCGGATCGTTCGGGCTCATCGGGTTCAGGTTATGCTGCTTGACGCTGATGGTTCAAGCGGCGGTTTTGGATGGTTTTCTGTTTGGTGCGTCTCCTTTCGGCCAGGATGGTTTCGCCGCGACCGAAGTGTCCGCCATCAGCGCCCATGGAACTGTTT
>JBGSWJ010000035.1:0-12770 GCA_041752495.1 Rhodobacterales bacterium | reverse complement strand
GCGTGACCGGCGGCGACAAATCCGCCCGCATGTCCGGCCTCCACCGCTTCCTCCGTCGCACCCGCGCCGACGAACTCCCCCAGCTCTGGAACGTGATCCGCGGCGACATGAGCCTTGTCGGACCGCGCCCGCCGCTGCGTGTCTATGTCGAAGACTATCCCGAGATCTACGGCCCCGTCCTGCAAAGCCGCCCCGGCGTGACCGGCCTCGCCTCGCTCGCCTTTCATGCGCAAGAGGAACGCCTGCTCGCCAAATGCACGACTCCGGCAGAAACGGACCTCGTTTATCGTACCCGCTGCATCCCGCGAAAGGCGCGTCTCGACCTGATCTATCAGGCCCGGCGCAGCCTGTGTTTCGACCTTGTCCTGATCGGTCAGACAGCAGCGCGACCTTTCCGCCACAGGGGATAGCAGCCAAAGGCCCCGCACATTCAACAAAACATATTTAATTCAACAGCTTGCATATTTTCTTCCCGCGCGATTGGCGAAACATCGCCGGTTTACAATCCCCGGTCCTATTGAAATAGGACCCATGTCCAATTACCCCCGAAGCAGGGGAAGAATAATCGGGAATTCCACTCCGACAGCCGGCCATTGTCATCTGTCAGAAGCGGGATTCGGAACGGAATGGTAAAGCGGCCAGCATGCTCAGGTTTGTGACCCATTTGTCGCGCCCGGCCAAACAGGCCCTCATCATCGGGATCGACGTTGCCCTGATCCCGTTTGCCATCGTCGCCGCATTTGCGCTGCAACTGAACGGCCTCCCGCCGCTTGACGGGCTCGTGCGCCACTGGCAGGCCGTGCCGCTTCTCATGATGATCGGCGCGCTCTTGGCCGTGGTCATGGGCATCCACAAGATTCAGCTCAAGGCCTTTGAAAACAGGGCCATCGGCATGACGGCCATCCATGCGGGCCTGATGGGGCTGTCCATCGCGATCCTCGATGACATCGCCGATTACGGCACGCCCTTTGCCACCTTCATCACCTTCACGCTCGTCTATTTCCTGATGGTCTGCTGTGCGCGGGTCACGCTCCTGCAGTTCCTTCTCTCGATCTACCGCCGGGGCCAGGATCAGGTCCGCGTCCTGATCTACGGCGCCGGGCGCACCGGCCAGCAACTGGCCGCCGCGCTCAAGACCGATGACACGATCATGGCCATGGCCTTTGTCGACGACAACAAGGCGCTGCAATCCACCATCGTCCAGGGCCTGCACGTCTACTCCCCCGTGACCATCGCCACGCTCGCCCGCGACAAGGGCGTCAGGCGCGTCCTTCTGGCCATGCCGAACCTCACCCGCCCGCAGCTGGCCCAGGTCACCCGCCGGATCGAGGATCTGGGGCTCGCCGTGCAGGCCCTCCCCTCCTTCGCCCAGCTTGCCGGGAACGAAGGCCGCCTTGCCGATCAGCTCCGCCCCGTCTCTCCCGGCCAGTTCCTTGGCCGCGTGGCGCTTGACCGCGAACTGCCCGGCGAATCCAAATCCTACGCCGGCAAATCCATCCTGATCAGCGGTGCCGGCGGCTCCATCGGGTCGGAACTCTGCCGTCAGGTCCTCTCCTGCGGCCCCAAACGCCTTGTCATGCTCGAGATCAGCGAACTCGCCCTCTATACGATCGAGATGGAGCTGCGCGAACTGGGCAAGCGGATGAAGGTCGAACTCGTGCCGGTGCTGGGCTCGGTCGGCGACATGCCGTCGATGCGCCGCGTCCTGACCGAACACAAGATCGACACCGTCCTTCATGCGGCCGCCTACAAACACGTGCCCATGGTGGAACAGAACCCCATCGCCGGGTTCTCCAACAACGTCCTTGGCACCCATACCCTGGCCACTGCCGCCGCCGAAGCGCAGGTCAAACGCTTCATCCTGATTTCCACCGACAAGGCCGTCCGCCCCAAGAACCTCATGGGCGCTTCCAAGCGTCTGGCCGAAATCGTGGTGCAGGATCTGGCCAGCCGGTCCAATGGCGCCGCGGGCAAGACGATCTATTCGATGGTCCGCTTCGGCAACGTCATCGGTTCCTCCGGCTCGGTCATCCCGCTCTTTCAGGATCAGATCGCCCGCGGCGGCCCCGTCACGCTCACCCACCGCGACGTGACCCGCTACTTCATGACCATCCCCGAAGCCGCGCGCCTCGTCCTTGTCGCCGGCACCTTCGCAACCGGGGGCGAGGTCTTTGTGCTCGACATGGGCGACCCGATCCAGATCTACGATCTGGCCCGCCAGATGATCGAGGCTTCGGGTTACAGCGTCCGCGATGAAAAACAGTCCGACGGCGATATCGAAATCGTCCTGACCGGCCTGCGCCCCGGCGAAAAGCTGCACGAAGAACTGCTGATCGGCGAAGGCCAGATCACCACCCCCCATCCCAAGATCCTGCAAGCCCGCGAAAACCACCTGAGCGAGATCGAGGTTGCCGCCGGTCTCAAGGCGCTCCGCGCCGCCATTGCCGATGCCGATGCCGATGCCCTGCGCGCCGTCGTCGCCCGCTTTGTCGAAGGCGGCTCCACCTTCCTGCCGCGCAGCGACCGGGGCAAGCGCCCGAACGCCTGACCCTGGCCCGGGTGCCGTCCTACCCGTCGTACCCCGTCGGATTGGCCGATTGCCATCCCCACAGGCTTCCCGCCATATCGTCGATGTCATACTGCGCCAACCAGCCAAGAACGCGTGCAGCCTTGGCACAGTCGGCCTGCATCTCGGCAATATCGCCCGGTCGGCGCGGCATGATCTCATAAGGCAGATCCCGCCCCACGGCCCGCGAAAACGCGGCCAGCATCTCCATCACTGAATAGCCGCGCCCCGTCCCGATATTGTAAACCTCGGTCCCCGTCACCGCCGCCGCCCGGTCCAGCGCCGCCACATGCGCCCGCGCCAGATCGACCACATGGATATAATCGCGGATACCCGTCCCGTCCGGCGTCGGATAGTCGTTCCCGAACACCCGCAGCCGGTCCCTCTGCCCCGTCGCCACCTGCGCCAGAAACGGCATGAGGTTATCCGGCACCCCGCGCGGGTCCTCCCCAATCCGGCCCGAAGCATGGGCGCCCACCGGGTTGAAATACCGCAACAGCATGACCGAGGCTCCCGCCCGAGCTTTGGCCCAATCGGTCAGCACAACCTCGGCCATCCGCTTCGTCTGGCCGTAAACGCTCGTCGGGTTCAGCGGATGATCCTCGTCATAAGGCAGATAGACCGGCTCGCCATAGACCGTCGCGGACGAGGAAAAGATGATCCGCCCGCAGTCCGCCGCCTCCATCGCCCGCAGGACCGACAGGGTGCCGGAAACGTTCACGTCGTAATACTCCACCGGCCGCACCCCGCTGTCGCCCACGGCCTTCAGCCCCGCGAAATGGATCACCGCCTCGGGCCGGAATGCCTGCGCGACCCGGGTCAGAAACGCGGTATCCCGCACATCCCCTTCCTCGACCGCAAGCCCGCCATTCGTCAGTTCCCGCACCCGGTCAAGCGCGCGGGACGATCCGTTCAGGAAACTGTCCACGACACAGGCCTCGTGTCCCTGTCCCAGCAGCTCCACCAGCGTATGACTGCCGATATACCCCGCCCCGCCCGTCACCAGAACCCGCATGCGTCTCAACCCTTTGGCCCCTTGTCGCGGCGGACCCTAACGACCCGCGCCGCCCCTTTCCAGACCTGCCCGTGCCTGCAATGATGCCGCGTACCGACAGGACACACCGCAATGACCGCACAGGCCCTCAGCTTTCCCGACCGCACGGCGCTTCTGGCGTGGTTCGCGGCCCATGGCGCGACTGAACGTGAACTCTGGGTCCATATTCACAAGGTCGCCACCGGCACGCCGTCCGTCATGTGGGAAGATTGCGTCATCGCCGCGCTCGCCTACGGCTGGATCGACGGCATCAAGAAATCCCTTGGCCCCGATGCCTATCTGCAGCGGCTGACGCCCCGCAAAAAGGGCTCGATCTGGTCAAAACGCAACTGCGACCACGCCGAACGCCTGATTGCCGCAGGGCAAATGACCCCCGCCGGTCTGGCCGAGGTCGAGGCCGCCCGCGCCGACGGCCGCTGGTCCGCCGCCTATGCAGGCCCCTCCACGATGGAGATTCCGGCCGATTTTCTTGCAGAGCTTGCCAAACGCCCCGCCGCCGCCGCGACCTTTGCCACACTCAACAAACAGAACCTCTTTGCGATCTACTACCGCCTCCACTCGGCCAAAACGCCCGAAACCCGCGCCCGCCGGATGGACAAGCTGCTCGCAACGCTCTACTCCGGGGAAAAGTTCCACTGAACGCCACGGTCAGCGTTTGTTAAGGGCCCAGGCGCATCATGGACCTGTCAAAACATTAACAAATCCGCACGCCACCGCGCAAAAAATACCGACGTAATACCGACGTGATACCGACGCGATACAGCATCTTTGCAGACAGGGAAAATCATTGAAAATCAGGTGTTTAGGGTCTAAATCGAAAACGATCCCCCGCTCCCCCGGCGTTCCCTAACAAACCATTACCAAATCCGCGCCACGCCGCAGCGCCACCGTCCTGGCCTTGGCGTAAGGTGCGCTTAAGCGCAACCTACCTCCCTCACGGAAACCGGTGTTCCCGCCCCGCCATCGGCGTGGCGTAAACAAGGTCGCCCACCGCCACCTCGGCCTCGCCGCCGGTCCTCACGACCAGATCGCCCATCCCCTCGACCGCCAGAAATACCACCGCATCCGCCCCCAGCCGCTCGATATGCCGCACCCGGCCCTGCCACTTCCCGCTGTCCGAAGACAGGCTGATATGCTCCGGCCTGATCCCATATGTCCCGCAGCGTTCGGTCCGCGCCACATCGCCTGTGAACAGGTTCATCCGCGGGCTCCCGATGAACCCGGCCACAAAGGGCGTCGCCGGCGCGCGGTACAACTCCATCGGGCTGCCCACCTGCTCGATCCTCCCTGCGTTCAGCACGACGATCTTGTCCGCCATCGTCATCGCCTCGACCTGGTCATGGGTCACATAGACCATCGTCGCCTTCAATTCGGCCTGCAGATCAGTCAGTTCCAGCCGCATCTGCGCCCGCAGACTGGCGTCCAGATTGGACAAAGGCTCGTCCAGCAGGAACACATCCGGGTTCCGCACGATGGCCCGCCCGATCGCCACCCGCTGCCGCTGCCCGCCCGAAAGCGCCTTGGGCTTGCGGTCCAACAGCGGCTCAAGCTGCAATGTCTGCGCCGCAGCGGCCACCTTTGCCGCGATCTCGGCCTTGGGCATCCGGGCCAGCGACAGGCCGAATGCGATGTTCTCGCGCACGGTCATGTGCGGGTAAAGCGCATAGGACTGGAACACCATCGCAATCCCCCGCTCCGACGGTTCCGCATCCGTCACGTCCCGCCCGCCAATGGAAATCGTGCCGCCCGTGACCTCCTCCAGCCCCGCGATCATCCGCAAGAGCGTGGACTTGCCACAACCCGACGGCCCGACAAAGACGCAGAACTCCCCCGCCTCGACCGTCAGGTTGACGCCCTTGATCACCTCGACCCCGCCAAAGCTTTTCGTCACGTCCTTCAGGATCAACCCGGTCATGTTTCAGCCTTTCACCGCGCCGGCGGTCATCCCCGCGACGATCTGACGATTGAAGAAGATGAACACGATCAGCGGCGGGATCGTGATCAGAAGGATGTTCATGAACAACAGGTTATACTGCGACGAAAACTGGCTCTGAAAGTTGTAAAGCGTCAGCTGCACCGTCACATTCTCGCGCCCCGGCAGGTAGTAAAGCGGATTGGTGAAATCGTTGAAGATCGCAATCGACTGCACCACGATGTTCGTCACCGTCACCGGTTTCAACAGCGGCAGGATCACCCGAAAGAAAACCTGCAACGGTTTTGCCCCGTCGATGATCGCCGCCTCGTCCAACTCGCGCGGGATGCCGGCGATAAAGGCACGGAACAGCAGGATCGAAAACGACAGCCCATAGGCGACCTGAATCAGGATCATCCCGTGGATCGTCTTGAACAGGCCCAGCGATTGCAGCACCCAGATTGTCGGCACCACCGCCGGCGGGATCATCAGGCCCGCCAGCACAAAGGCCATGACAACCCCGTTCATCCGCGTCCGCCGCCGCGACAGGACATAGCCCACCATTGACGCAAAAATCACCAGCAGCGTCACCGCCCCGACCGTAATGGTGATCGAATTGAAATAGGCCAGCAGCAGCATATAGTCCCGCGTCTGGATCACATCGACCAGATTTTCCCAGAAATGCCAGCTTTCCGGCCATGTGAAATCCAGCTTGTTCGCCGCGCGCCGGTCCTTCATCGCCTGCAGAAAGATGAACACGAACGGGATCACGAACACGACAAGGAAAACCCCCATCGCCGCCGCCCCGACGATGACCGGCCGCAGCCGTTTCGCCCGGCGGCTCAAAGCTCAACCTCGCGGCGGTTGAACCACCATGTCAGCGGCAGCACGATCAGGGCGATCATGACGAACAGCACCACGTTGCCCGCCGTGGCCAGCCCATAGAACCCTGCCTGATACTGCTTATAAATCGTGGACGCGACGACGTCCGACGCGAACCCCGGGCCCCCGCCCGTCATCGCCCAGATCAGTTCGAAATACCGCAGCCCCCCGATCAGCGACAGCGTCACCACCGTCACCGTCGCAGGCCACACAAGCGGCAGCGTGATCCGCCAGAACTGCTGCCACCGCGTCGCCCCGTCAATCCGCGACGCCTCGTAATAGTCCTGCGAAATCGATACGAGGCCCGCCATATAGATCACCGTGGCAAGGCCCACACCCTTCCATACATCGACCAAAGCCACCGAATACAGCGCCAGCGCCGGATCGGTCAGCCACCCCGGCCCGTCAATCCCAAACGCCTCAAGCGTGACATTGATGACCCCCTTGGTCGGGTGCATCATCGACGTGAACGCAATCCCGATGCCGATTGTCGATACCAGCACAGGAAAGAAAACAATCGTCCGCAGCGCCCCCCGCCAGATAATCGGCGACACCAACAGCACCGCCAAAGCCAGCCCCAGCACGGTCTTAAGCCCGCTGGTCAGCACCGCATAGATCAGCGTGTTGCCGATGGATGCCACCAGAAACGGCTCGGAAAAGAACTGCCGAAAGTTCTCAAGCCCAATGTATTCAGCGGTAAAGAGGTCCCACCGCGTCAGCGAAAACCACAAGGACGCGATGGTCGGCAACAAAAACAGCGTGCCATAGACAATCGCCGCAGGCAGAAAAAACCATGTCGGATAGGGGCTTTTGCGCTTTCTGACTGCCACTCTTCCGGTCCCCGGCTTCTTCTGGTCAAAAATATCCCGGGGCCCGGGGCAGAGCCAAGGAGGGTCCCGCCAGTCCAGGCCCCGGTCGTCACGCGCTTACCAGTTCGGCAGGCCCAGTTGCTGTGCCTGCTTGACCACGTCCTGGTCATAGAGTTCTGCAGCTTCGGCAGCAGGGCGGATGCCCGAACCAACTTCGACCAGCAGATGTTCAAGGTTCGGCCCCTTGATCGGCGACAGGAATTCCAGCGCCGGGGCTGTCCGGCCGGGTTCGCTGAAATACGGCATCATATCGGCCACGGCCTGCGGCACTTCAGCAGGAAGTTCACAGCCTTCGATCAGATAGGGCCCGGTCGCCCCGGTCGCCGCGATCATGGTCTGGCAGCCTTCGACCGAGGCTACGAAATTCGCAAAGTCCATCGCGATATCCGCATGTTCGGTCGTCTTGGGCACATAAAGACCCGAAGGCATCCAGACCGTCAGACCGTTGGATTCCGCCGTCGGTCCGGGCTGGGCAAAGAATCCAAGGTTCGCCAGATCATCGGGGAAGTTCGCGGCAACCTGTCCCACGGCAAAGGTCAGCATCGGGTAATGCGCCGCCGTGCCGGTGGCGACAGCTTCCATACCTTCTTCGAACGTGGCCGCGCCGAAGTCTTCGTTCAACAGGCCAAGGTCAAACACCTTCTGGTTATAGCTGAACCCGCGCATCGCGGCTTCGGACGTCGCATATTTCGCCTGATTGTTGGTATAGCGCTCAGCGAAATCAGGTTCAGCGGCCTGTACGTTAAAGAAGTCGCCAAGCACGAAAAGCTGCGACGTCCATGTCGCGCCATAGGTCTGTTCGACGCCGGTATATCCTGCGGCCTTTGCGGCTTCGGCGTTGGCGATGAACTCGTCCCACGTCTTGGGCACGGACAAGCCGAGCTCTTCATAGATCTTGCGGTTATAGAAGATGCCGCCGCCCATCGCAGGTCCGAAGGGCACGCCATAGATATTGCCATCGGTCCCGGTCACGACAGGGTTAAAGCTGTCGATGACATTGGCCTGTCCGGCGAGATCGGTCATCGGCAGCAGCGTTTCCGTCGGATTGATCGCCTGAAAGAGTGACCCCGAGTTATAGTTGAAGATGTCGGCCATCTCGCCCGTCGCAAGGCGGGTCTTGACGATGTTGTCGCCGTCGCCGCCGCCCGGACGGATTTCGATGTCAAAGGTTACATCGGGATGCGCGGCGGTATAAGCCGCCGTCAGCGCCTCCATCTGAGCCTGAGTTTCAGGCGCCTCGTCGATCAGGACGCTCAGTGTTGTCTGCGCGCTGGCCATTCCGGCCAGAAGGGCAAGTGCACTGGCCGTGGCCAGAATGCGGGTTGTCGTCATGGTGTCCTCCTCCGTGGACGTTGATAACAGGGCGGGTTGACCCCGCCTTTGGTCAGGACCGGGTAAAGCCGATCACATGGGTGCCGGAACCAAGGGTGACGGGTCCGGTTGCGACCACACCATCGACGGTGATGTCGGTGCGGCCGGTCGTGACGAACCGGGCTGTGCAGCCCTGGGGCAAGGTGACGGTATAGGTCACCCGGTTGCCATCCAGCGTCCATCCGGCGGCAAGCTTGCCTTGCCGCAGGTCATGGGACGCCGCGACCGGGGCCAGTTCCGGAATGATGACCGGGTCAAGGATCAGCCCGGCAAAGCCCGGCTTGTCGGCGTCCGGCGTCAGACCCGCGACTCCTTCGAACAGCCACTGGCACACCGCGCCATAGGCATAGTGATTGTAGCTGTTCATGTCGGGGTCATAGATCGTGCCGTCCGGCCCCAGCGCATCCCAGCGTTCCCAGATCGTCGTGGCTCCCTGTTTGACCTGATAGAGCCAGCCCGGCACCTCTTCGTTCAGCAGGATCTTTCCGCACAGGTCCGACATGCCGATCTTTGACAGCGCAGGCAGCAGGGCAGGGGTCCCGATGAACCCAGTCCCGATCATCCCGTCCGCCTCTTCCACCACCCGGCGGAAATATCCCTTGGCGGCGTCGATGTGTTCGTCGGGGATCAGGCCATAGAGGAATGACAGCGCATAGGACGTCTGGTCATTATGGGCGAGGCGGCCCGACGCGCTCATGTATTCACGGGCAAAGGCGGCCTTGATCTGCGCCGCACGGGCGGTCAGGCGGGCGGCATCATCCGCCTTGCCGATGATCCCGGCAATCCGGGCGGCAAGGTCAGTGCTGATGTAGTGATAGATCGTCGCCGCACAGTCATCCGCAATCGTCGGGCGCGGCTTGCGGTTGTCGCCGATGGGTTGCAGCCAGTCGCCAAAGGTGAACCCCTTGTTGCCCCAGACCGCCGACGGCCGGATGATCGGCCCGTCCGAAATGGACCAGAGGTAATCCAGCCATTTCAACATGGCCGGGAAACATTCCTTGAGCACGCCGTCATCACCGTAGTGCAGGTAAAGTTGCCACGGGATGACCGTGATCGCATCGCCCCAGCCGGTCGACCCCGACCATTCCCCGCGTCCCGGCACAGGATGCAGCCGTGTCGGATCGGGCGAGAAATGCGGGACCGCACCATCGGGGCGCTGATCGGCCACCACGTCGCGCAGGTATTTGCGCATGAAGGTTTCGGCATCGGCCAGCCAGCAGGCCGTTCCCGCAAAGACCTGCGCGTCCCCCGTCCAGCCCAGCCGTTCATCGCGCTGCGGGCAATCGGTCGGCACTTCGATAAAGTTCGCGCGCTGCGACCAGACCGTGTTCAGCACAAGCCGGTTCACCAGCGCGCTGCCTGACGTGAAACTCCCCGCCTGCACCGGGACTGAGGAGATGGGGATCGAGGCGACAAACAGGACCTTGGCCTTGCCGGTGATCGTGATCCGGGCAAAGCGGTAGCCCATGAAGGTGAACAGTGGGGCGTATTCCTCGGCCTCACCACCTTTCAGCGTGTAGTCCGCCGCCCCCCGGGCCGAACGATAGTTGCGATTGTCCCAGGTCCGGTTCGGACCCATGACCTCGGAATGCTCGATGAGGAGTTTCGCCCCGGCCTCGCCCTGAACCGACAGGCGGATATAGCCGCCGACGTTTTGGCCAAAGTCATAGGTCACGCGCCCCTGATCGTCGGTCCAGCTAACAACCGGGGGCAGGGCCTCCAGTTCCACGACCGGCGCGGTTTCATGGGCAACAAGGAGGTTGAGGTCAAAGGCAAGTTCCTCAACCCCATGGGATTCCTGCGGAATGATCCGGGCGTCATAGCTTTCGCCATAATAGATGCCCGACTGCGCGACGGGCAGCGTCCCGCTTCTCCACGATCCGTCGGTCGCGAGGATCGTTCTGTCGCCCGACACGATCTCGGCAATCGCGCCAATCCGGTCGCCCCAGCAGTTGTAGATCGGCGCCTGCGCCCACATCATCTGCGACCGGTACCAGCCGTCGGCCAGCCAAATCTCGATCCGGTTTGCGCCGGGTTTGAGAAGGGATGCGACGTGGTAGGTCTGATAGGCGATCCGGTCGTCGTAGCAGGTCCAGCCGGGGGTCAGCAGGTCATGTCCGACCCGCGTGCCGTTGATGAAGGCGATGTAGAGCCCCTGCGCCGAGGCAAAGAGCGTCTCCTGCCCCGTGACAGTGTCCAGCGTGAAATCCCTGGCAACAAAGCTGGCGGGCGTACCCTGACCCTTGTCCGAGAGCGGCGCGTTCATGCGGCCGGTCCAATTCCGGCGCACCAATCCGCCCACCTTCAACCCGGCGTCTTGTCCAGTCATCTTCCCCCCTTGGCCACGGCTGGCTGCCCCTTTTGCGAGAGCACTGCCCAGTTTGCCATGATTTGTGTATCGTTCTACATTTAACGTTCTACACTTTTGATTCCGTGCAATAAGAATCTGGAAAGGGGCTGCCGTTTGCGGGTCGCCGCCCCATGACGCTGACCGGATCAGAATTTGATGGATGACAGACCGACAGAAAAGCCGGACCGCGTGACGATCAAGACCGTCGCTGCCGATGCCGGTGTTTCTGTCGCTGCGGTGTCCAAAGTTCTGCGGAACGCCTATGGCGTCAGCGATGCGCTGCGGCTGAACGTGATGGAAACCATCGACCGCCTTGGCTATCGCCCGAATGTCGCCGCGCGCGGCATGCGCGGGCGGACCTTTACGATCGGTGTTCTGCTTGTCGAGCTCGGCAATCCGTTTCTGCCCGAGGTCATCGATGGCGTGAACCTTGTCCTTGCGCCGTCAAACTACAAGGCGATGTTTGGCGTTGGGCGTTCGCAGCAGACGCTCGAGGCGTCGCTGATCGAATCCATGATTGACTACAAGATGGACGGCCTGATCCTTGTCGCGCCGCAACTGAAGCCGGAAGTCCTGTCCACCTATGCGCGCCAGGTTCCGATTGTTGTCATCGGTTATCATCATCCCGCCGCCCTCGACTTTGACACCGTGAATACGGACGACCTGCGTGGTGGAGAACTGGCGGTCGAACCGTTTCTGGCGCGCGGTTTCCGGGATATCCTGATGTTGTCGCTGACGCCGCCGGGGGACGGCACGGTGGGTGTGATTCTGCAAAGAGAGATCGGCTATCAGAAAGCTATGCTCGCTGCGGGCTTGAAACCCAGGGCGATCCGGTTGATGCGCAATGACGATTCCCGGTTTGCCGAAATCGACGCCGTCCTGACGGACCCCAACCGTCCCGAAGCCATCTTCTGCTGGAGCGATCTTGACGCTGTTCACGTGCTGAGCGCGGCGCGTCGGATTGGAATTCGGGTGCCTGAGGATATCTCGGTCATCGGCTATGACAATTCGAGCGTCGCAGCCATGCCGTTGATCGATCTGGCGAGCGTCAACCAATCTGGTGCCGATCTGGGTGCCCGTGCGACCGAGGCGCTGATGCAGAGGATGGAAGGGCGGACAGGACCTGTCCATTGGCTCCAGACCCCAAAGCTTGTCGAGCGGGGAAGTCTGGGGTTCCCGCGCAAACGAAAAGTGTGAGCCTTTTCGACCGCGACTGTCCGGGAGGAAAAGCCATGAGCTGATTCTCCTGAAGTTCGGGCCGGCGGGCCTTCTACCCCGATCTGAGCCTTTGCTGTTCATCGGACCGTCATGGAAAGTCACTCTCTTGCAATGACATAGCGCGCGTTTCGGAGCATTTGGCGTCAGTCAGGATGATCGCTGGAACCTTGGCCTGCCCATTGAGGTTTGTCGAAAGGATAGAATTTTCTTCTCCAGAGGATGCCAAAATCGCCAACTCTATTTCGTTGAGATACACGACTAAGAATGTAGAGATTATCGCATCGAGACGAGAACTCGTTCCGTACACGCTGTGAGGAAGAGACCATGCAGTTGAATGCATCCCACCGGAGATACGCAGATGACCTGACTCTGCCCCCCGTGCTTCCGGCGAGGGCAACGCAGTGTAGTGAACCGCGCCGGGTTTGCCGGAGGCTCCAACTTCTGAGTAGGATGGAGCATCATGAGCAAGACAACGAACAAGTTTTCCCCTGAGGTGCGCGAACGCGCGGTGCGGTTGGTTCTGGACAATCAGGGCCAGCATGGATCGC
>JBGSWJ010000034.1:0-6041 GCA_041752495.1 Rhodobacterales bacterium | reverse complement strand
GGGCCGCTTCGCGCGCGGCCTCGATCACGCGAAGGCGGTCGGGGAGCACGACATAGCCCTGTGCCGTCCGGTCAAAGATCGGGACGCCCTGTGATTCCTCAAAGGCCGAAACACGACGAAGGACGGTGGCGTGATTGACCCCCAGCGTGCGGGCAGCGGCACTGACCGAGCCGCCTTCGGCAACAGCAAGGACGAAACGCAGATCGTCCCAATTTCCTTTGTGCATAAAACGTCATGCCTTTCGCAGAAATGCGCAGTGGCGCCCGGCTCTTAACGCGGTAAGCTGACGCGGGGTTACGCAGAAACCAACAGGAGAGTTGCCCATGAGTCGTGTTTCCAAGATCATTTCTTTGTCATTGGCCGCCGCCATCGGCGCGACGGTCGTTTACGCCCAAGCCACGCAGGATGAATTGAACGCTGCGGTCGAGCTGCGGCACGCCAACATGAAGGAACGCGGCGCGAGCGTCGGGGTGTTGGCCAAGATGGCGCAGGGCGAAACGCCCTATGACGCTGCTGCGGCCTCGGCGGCTGCGGCCGCGCTTCTGGCGACCGTGTCGGTCGACCAGACGCCGTTCTGGCTGCCCGGTTCGGAAAACGGCATGGCCAACGACAGCTTTGCGGCTCCGGCCGTTTGGACGAATGCCGCCGACTTTGAAGCGAAAGGCGCCGCGATGATCGCAGCCGCTGAAGCGATGAATGCCGCTGCCGGTGTGGATCTGGCTGCGCTTCAGGCCGCGTTGCCCGCCGTGGGGGGAAGCTGTGGCGGTTGCCACGAGCTGTACAAGATTCCCGAGAACTGAGACGGCTCCGACAGGACGTGCTATAAAAGCCGGGCCCGGGAACGGGCCCGGTGTTTTCTTGAAAGGACAGTGGGATGGGTCGGTTGCTGCGTTGGCTGGTGGTGATCGCGCTGCTTGCGGCGGGCGCGGGATGGTTCCTGACACGGCCCCAGACGCTGCCTGAAAGCACGATCGCCGGGCTTGCCGGGGATCCGGTCCACGGGCGGGACGTGTTCAACGCCGCCGGTTGCGCCTCGTGCCATTCGGTGCCCGATGTTGCGGTCAGCGATCCGCCGATCCTTGCCGGGGGGCAGGAGTTCAATACGGATTTCGGCACTTTCGTGGCCCCCAACATCACCCCTGACCCGGAGCACGGGATCGGCGCCTGGACCGATCTGCAGATCGTGACCGCGATCATGCGGGGGGTGGATGACAGGGGGCAGCATCTTTATCCCGCTTTCCCCTATGGCACTTATGCCAAGGCCGCACCGCAGGACATGGTCGATCTGGTCGCCTATCTGCGCACCCTTCCCCCGGATGCGACACCCAGCCAGCCGCAGGCCGTCAGCTTTCCGTTTTCGATCCGGCGCGCGGTGGGCGGGTGGAAGCTGTTGTTCCTGTCCGAGAACTGGGTGCTGCAGGATGCGCCGACGCCGCAATTGGAACGCGGGCGGTATCTGGTTGAGGCGCTGGGGCATTGCGGCGAATGCCACACGCCGCGCAATATTCTGGGCGGGCCCGAGCGAAGCCAGTGGCTGGCCGGGGCGCCCAACCCTGACGGTGAGGGTCGCATCCCCAACATCACGCCGGGCGCGCTGACATGGTCCGAGGCGGATATCGTGACCTATCTGTCCACCGGCTTTACCCCCGATTTCGATTCGGCCGGCGGATCGATGGCCGGCGTTGTGCGCAATATCTCGCAACTCCCGCCCGAGGACATCACGGCCATCGCCGCCTATCTCAAGGCCGTGCCGCCGATCGCGGCGGCGGCGACGGCACCTGCGGGGTAAGGGGCGGGTTTTTCGCTGACTTATACGAAGGGAAGACCGGGGCGCTCATTCCAGCAACTCCCAGGTATCGATATCGAAAACCTTGCTGTTGATGATGGCAAAGGATTGCAACGTATCGACGCCGTTCACCGAGTTGCTGAGGGCATCCCAGACTCCCATCCCGTTGTTCCCGGTACCTTTATTGCAGTCGTCGTCATTGATGCGTTCAGCATAGCATTCCTGCAGAAAAGTCTCGAACTCACGCTCGGCCGCACCTCTGAATCGCTGGCCTTCAAGCAATTGCCATGACGAAGACAGGCTCCCTAAACGACTAGCCTCGACGTACTCCGGGGGCCATGCGTTGACAAAAGAGACAGGGCAGGAAAGCTTTCCTCCCCTCACCTCGAAGCGGATTTGAACCCACCCCCTATCGTCGATGCCCACCTGCTCCATCTGCCAACGCGAGTAGCCTTCCAGGCTGTCCATCAGCCACCCGCCGCCGGTGCTTTCGCAATGGCGGGCATCAAGGAACGGCCCGGGAAAGGCGGGCATGGTCATGTCGACTTCAGGCGGCGGCGGGGGTGCAGGCGGTGAGGGCGGTGCAGAGGAGGAGGACGGGAGGAAGGAGTTTCGCGGGGTGGGTCGTTGTCGCGGGGATGCGCGGCATGGGGAGCTCCGACAGGGTCAGATCTCAACCTTGGCGCGAAGCGGTCTGTCCTGTCTAGGAGTTCCGTCCCAGTTTCTCTTGCCGGGCTGCACGCAGTCGGGCGAAGTCGTCGCCGGCGTGGTAGCTGGACCGGGTGAGCGGCGTGGCCGAGACCATGAGGAAGCCCTTGCCATAGGCGGCCTTTTCGTAGGCCGCGAATTCCTCGGGCGTGACGAAGCGGTCGACACGGTGGTGTTTCGGCGTCGGCTGGAGATACTGGCCGATGGTCAGGAAATCGATATCGGCGGCGCGCATGTCGTCCATGACCTGCATGACGGATTGGCGGTCTTCGCCCAGGCCAACCATGATGCCGGATTTGGTGAACATGCCCGGGTCAATCTCTTTCACGCGCTGGAGGAGGCGGAGGGAGGTGAAGTAACGGGCGCCGGGGCGCACCTCGGGGTAAAGGCCGGGGACGGTTTCGAGGTTGTGGTTGAACACGTCAGGGCCGGCCTTGACCACTGTCTCTAGGACCGAGGGGTCGCAGCGGAGGAAATCGGGGGTCAAGATTTCGATGGTCGTGCCGGGGGACTGGCGGCGGACGGCGCGGATCGTCTGGGCGAAATGTTCGGCCCCACCGTCTTCGACATCATCACGGTCGACACTGGTGATGACGACATGCTTCAGCCCGAGTTTCTTGACAGCGTCCGCCACGCGGCCGGGTTCGAAGACGTCCAACGCCTGCGGCTTGCCCGTGGCCACGTTGCAGAAGGTGCAGCCGCGCGTGCAGATCTCGCCCATGATCATCATGGTGGCGTGACCCTGGCTCCAGCATTCGCCGACGTTGGGGCAGCCCGCCTCTTCGCAGACGGTGACGAGCTTGTGTTCGCGCATGATGTCGCGCGTCACCTTGTAGCCTTCGGAAGTGGGCGCCTTGACGCGGATCCAGGACGGCTTTTTCGGCTGGTCGTTATCGGGCCGGTGCGCCTTTTCGGGGTGGCGCTGGTCGGGAATCCTGAGATCGCGGGACATGTGCATCCTCCGTTTTCCGGTCCTCATACACTGGTCCGCCGTCGCTGTCTTGGGCCGAGTGTCGCGCCAGGGGCATGGCTGACCAGCGGAAAGTGATTGCCTTGAAGGGATTCTTTCGCAAGACTTTCCCCGAGACTTCCCCGGGCGGAACCGTGCAGCATGGCTGCGCGGAGCAGGTGAGGGTGTGATGTCAGACTTCGGGGTTCACGATGGCCGATGATTTCAAGAAGCGCGAAGAGCTTATCAAAAAGGCAAAGAACGACCTGAAGAAGCTGGACAAGGACCTCAAGGAACTTTCGCCTGCGAATGTCAAAAAACAGGTTGCCGATCTGCGGGCGGCGTTCAAGGCGGTTGAGGATGCGGAGGACGAGATCATCAAGGCGCTGCCCGCCGCGCGCAAGGCCGGGGTGACGGGGACGGATATCAAGTCGTTCAAGCGCGACAAGTCGTTCAAGAATGTCTTTGAGGCCTACGACAAGAAAGTGACGGAACTCGATAAGATCGAGAAGGTCTGCTACAATGCGATGAACAATTCCAAGGTGTTTGCCACCGAAGTCGGGAATATCCGCAGCGAGCTCGACAAGGGTCTGAAGTCGCTCAAGGAATACAAGGCGATCAGGCTTATCAAGGATGCGTCGTTTGACAAGTTCTTGGACGAGCTCAAGGACCATCTGGATGATCTGACGGATTCGTCCAAGGAATATGACATTACCAAGGAACGGCGGATTCACCTGTATGCGACGAATTTCGACAAGCGTGTGCAGAAGCTGCTGGATCTGGCCCCGCCGCCGCCCACGCCGCAGCTGAATGATCTGCCGGATGATCTGACGCCGGCGAATCTGGATGCAATCCTGAAGCTGGCGAAAGAGACGCAGAAGAAGATCGAGAAGAGCCACGACAACGTGGAGAGGCTGATCGAAGGCTGGACGCCGCAGTTTGAAAAGATGGACGATTCCACGCGGGATGCCAAGCGGCGGAAGGTGTTGCAGAAGCTTGATCCCGAAGTGGACGGGTCGGAGAAGGCGCTGAATGCGCTGGCCGTGAAGGGCGCCAAGATCGTCAAGCTTCTGGATCAGAATGAAGCCAAGATGAAAGCGAATGCCGATGCGATCAAGGCAGACCCGAAAATGACGAAGCCCAAGGATTTTCTGACACTGGAAGAAAAGCAGAAATTCGAGGATGAGTATCTGAAGTGCTATGAGGCGAGCGACAAGAAGAACAAGGCCATCGCCAAGGCCTATGCGGCGATGGTTAATCTGATGAAATAGGGTTCAGGGGCGCAGGGACGCCTGCTTGTCCGGGGGCGGGCTGGCGTGGGGCCGGCGGGCGTAACAGGACAGAAAAACGCTTACAAAGACATCCGGTTGCAGTATTCTGCTTGCGCGCAGGAAAGCTGGCCTTTGCGGTATTGCCCGGACAAAGGGCGCAGGGTTGGTCAAGACAAGAAAGTTGCGCGGGACAGTCAGGAAGGGACAACATGTCAAAGAAACTTATCGCCGAACTGATCGGCACATTCATCCTTGTGTTTTTCGGTGTCGGCGCGGCCGTTCTTGCCGTGGACATCAGCCATACGGGGATCGCTCTTGCCTTCGGGATTTCGATCGTGTCGGCGGCCTATGGGCTTGGCGCGATTTCGGGGGCGCATCTGAACCCCGCGGTTTCGCTGGGGGCGCTGGTGGCCGGGCGGATGCCGGCGGGTGAATTCGTGGGTTATGCCGTGGCGCAGGTCATCGGTGGTATCCTGGGTGCGCTGGCCGTCTATCTGATCGCGACGGGCAAGGCAGATTATTCGGTGGCGACGAACGGGCTTGGCCAGAACGGATTTGGCGAAGGCTATGGCGGGGGTTACACGCTTGTGGCTGCGCTGATCTTTGAAGTCGTGGCGACATTCGTGTTTGTCACGGTGATCCTGGGGTCGACCCATGCCAAGGCACCGGCGGGCTTTGCCGGCCTGGCCATCGGTCTGACGCTGGCCGCGATCCACCTTGTGGGGATCAACGTAACGGGCGTGTCGGTGAACCCGGCGCGGTCGATTGCTTCGGCCGTGTTCGTGGGCGGTACGGCGATGGCGCAGCTTTGGGTGTTCATCGTGGCGCCGCTGGTGGGTGGTGCGCTTGCCGGGATCGCGCATGCGGCCGGGCTGACCCGGCCGGATTGATCGGTTACGGGACGGTTGAAATGCGGACGGCGGGGAGGCATCCCCGCCGTTTGCATTCCGGGAAGGCGGTTCCGGCCTGATAAAGTCGGCAGGACAGGGTTTTCTTTGGCTTTTCCGCGCTATAATTCGCCGGCGTCGGAACAGGCGGGTGCGGGGTCATGATGGTTGCAGAGCTATCACTGGCGATTGCGGCGCTGCTGATCACGCCGGGGCCGACAAATACGCTGCTGGCGATTGCAGGGGCCGAACGCGGGGCGGTGCGGGCCTTCCGGCTGATTCCGGCAGAGCTTGGCGGGTATCTGAGCACGGTCATTCCGCTGACGCTGGCGGGGGGGAGCCTGCTTGAGAGTTTTCCGGGGGTGCGGCCTGTCATCACGCTGGCGGCTGCGGTCTGGGTGATGTGGCTGGCGGTCAGCATGTGGCGCGTGCCAGATCGG
>JBGSWJ010000033.1:0-5891 GCA_041752495.1 Rhodobacterales bacterium | reverse complement strand
GCATGACAGGCCTTACCTCGACCGAACCCGTCACCGCACAGGGCGCGCGTGCCGCCCAGTCCAGCGCCGCATCCAGATCGGCTACCTCGATCACGAAATATCCCCCCAACTGCTCCTTGGTGTCGGCAAACGGCCCGTCCTGCACGACCCGCGCCCCGTCACGCACAGTCACCGTCGTCGCCGTATGCGGCCCCAGCAGGCCGTCGCCCTTCATGATGATCCCCGCCTGCGCCATCGCGCCGATAAAGGCGTTCCAGCCGCCCCAATAGGCCGCCGTCTGTTCCGGATTGTCCCGCTGGGCAAAGTCGTCAGCGGTTTCGTTCAGCATAAGCATGAATTGCATGATGTCAGTCCTGTTTTGATGGTTGAAATAGAGGGCAGGGCGCAGAAATCACGCCTGCCCGAAAAGACCCGCACGCCGCGCAAACCGCGCCTGCCAGAACAGGCCCGCCGCAATCGCCACGACGATGCTCAGCACGATCACTTGTGGCGCACCCAGTGCCGCAAATACGCCTTCTGTGATGTCCCCGATATACAGCACGATATAGGCCGCCAAAGAAGCGGCCAGCACCGCCACCGCCTCGCGCCGCCGCAGCAGCAAAAGCGCCGACCCGATCAGCCCGCCGAACACGCCAACCCCAAAGGCCAGCGTCATCCATCCCGGATAGGTCAGCATCACCTGTGCCTGTTCTGCCGTCATGCCACCCGCCATCAGGCTTTCCTCGGTCGCCGACAGCGACCCCACGAACTGCTGCACCCCATAGACGTTCCACGCAAGGCCAAGCCCCGCCGTCGCCCAATACCAAAGCGGAACCTTTACCGGTGCCGGAATTGCCATCGTCATCATCTCTCTACCTTCTGATCCGGCAGGACTCATGCCCTGCTGAAAGGATGACACCCGGCACCCCGCCCGTTTCGACATCCACCCCGAAAGATTTTGTGCAAAATTTTTCTGTCCCGCCCGCTGTGACCAATCAGCCAGATTCCCATCGTCCGGGGCACCCCCGCCGGACCACCGTCTTGATGCAGCCAAACTTTCACGCCATGACGGCAGCAACCCGAAAGGATTGCGATCCATGACCAAGACCATCCTCATCCTGAACGGCCCCAACCTGAACCTCCTCGGCCTGCGCCAGCCCGAAATCTACGGCCGCGACACGCTGGCCGACGTGGCCGCCGCCTGCACCGCGCTGGGCGCCGAACACGGCCTCACCGTCGATCTGCGCCAGTCCAATCACGAAGGCGAACTGATCGACTGGATACATGAGGCACGCAAAGGGATAGCGGGCATCATCATCAATCCCGGCGCCTATACCCATACATCCATTGCCATTCTTGACGCCCTGAACGCCTATGAGGGGCCGGTGATCGAGGTCCACATCTCGAACATCCACAAACGCGAAAGCTTCCGCCACCACTCCTATGTCAGCCTCCGGGCCGACGGGGTGATCGCGGGACTTGGCGTTGAAGGATACCAGCTTGCGCTGCGCCGGATGATCACGCTGACCGCCTGAGGGGCGAAGGAAAGAACGACATGGCACAACGCAAGGGCATCATTCTCGCAGGCGGATCGGGCACGCGCCTCTATCCCATCACCATCGGCCTGTCGAAGCAGCTTCTGCCCATCTATGACAAGCCGATGATCTACTATCCCCTCTCGGTCCTCATGCTGGCCGGGATCCGCGAGATCGCGATCATCACCACCCCCGCCGATCAGGACCAGTTCATCCGCACTCTCGGTGACGGCTCCCAATGGGGCCTCGCGCTGACCTACATCAGCCAGCCTTCGCCCGACGGTCTGGCGCAGGCCTATATCCTGGCCGAATCCTTCCTCGCCGGCGCGCCTTCGGTCATGGTCCTGGGCGACAACATCTTCTTCGGCCACGGCCTGCCGCAGCTGATGGAGGAAGCCTCGGTCAAACCCACCGGCGGCACCGTCTTCGGTTATCATGTCGCCGATCCCGAACGCTATGGCGTGGTCGATTTCGATAGCGCCGGCAATGCCCGGTCGATTATCGAAAAGCCCGCGAACCCGCCATCCAACTATGCCGTCACAGGCCTCTATTTCCTCGACGGCACCGCACCCTCCCGCGCCCGCATGGTCAAACCTTCGCCGCGGGGTGAACTCGAAATAACGACGCTCCTTGAAATGTATCTCGCCGAAGGCACGCTCGACGTGAAACGCATGGGCCGCGGCTATGCCTGGCTTGATACAGGCACCCATTTCAGCCTTCTGGACGCCGGCAACTTCGTCCGCACGCTCGAAGAACGGCAGGGCCTCCAATCCGGCAGCCCCGACGAAATCGCCTACAATCAGGGCTGGATTACGCCCGATGCCCTTCTCGCCCGTGCCAAACTGTTCGGCAAGAACGCCTACGGCAAGTACCTCGCCGACCTTCTGAAACAGCCAAAGACCTGATCCGGCATCCAAGTCCTGATTCGCGCGGCCATCCCCTTTGGCAGCGCACGGTTTTTCCGGGCCTTCAACAATTCCCCGGATCGTCGTGCTTTGTCGTCAGGATGCCGCTCATCCTATGCGTGTATTTTCGTTTGTGGTGCCCCGATCCCGAAAAATGTCAGACCTCCGCCACAATCAGGACACGATCTGCTGCCGCACAGCCAATCATCCGCAACACCTCCCCCGGCGCCGCGTCAGTTGTTCGCAAGTCGCTGATCTTGCGCAATAATTGTTGCTACTTCGTGAAGACATCAGACCAATCCTCAATCACTGTTTCCCGCAACCTGTCAAATCCCGGTCCACTGCCCTGAAATCCGCAGCCCGACACGCAAGTAGCCCTCCAAAACCGCAGCCGCGCCGGGGTGGGGCAGAAACCAAGGTCTGGTCCACCTTATCTACCCTCGGTTGAATTGTCGGGCCTCCGCAAATCGACAAGGTCCGTATCGCGCAACATCGCATGATGCACCCCGCCCGCTGACGTTGCGCAACGTCATTGACGGGAATGCACCAACCGGGCTTATTTTCCCCCTGCAACGCATTGGGGTTGCCGTTTAGGGAACGCTGACGGCGGGGCAGCCAGAAGGCCCGTATCGCTATGATGAAACGAACAAAGTTCTTCAGGTGACCTTGCCAAGATCCGGCTGAATCTGCCGGGCCAACCGCCTGCCAAGGCAACAAACGAAACCAAACCGGTCCTCGGCCCGGCCCGGCCATTCTGCCGGACAAATGTATTTGCCCAAGGGGGCCACGTGACGTACCAGACCCGCATGCCATTCGCCACCGAACTGGCCGCAGCACGCCCGGTGGCGCCCTATGCCATCCCCTCGGCGGGCCTCTATGGCCGTGTGTTCAAGCGTCTGCTCGACATCGCCCTTGTCCTCCTCGCCGCCATCCCCGTCCTGATCCTGGTCCTGCCGCTCGCGCTTCTTGTCACCCGCGACGGCCACTCGCCCTTTTACGTCCAGGAACGCATCGGCCGGAATGGCCGCGTCTTCCGCATGATCAAGCTGCGCACCATGGTCTACCACGCCGACCGGGTGCTTGAAGAGTATCTCGACAGCAATCCCGCCGCCCGCGCCGAATGGGACCGCAACCAGAAACTCCGCAACGACCCGCGCATCACGCTGGTCGGCCGCATCCTGCGCAAGACATCGCTGGATGAAGTGCCCCAGCTCTGGAACGTCCTCATCGGCGACATGTCCATCGTCGGGCCGCGCCCCATGATGATCGCACAGCAGGATCTTTATCCCGGCGTCGAATACTACGCGATGCGGCCCGGCATCACCGGCTTCTGGCAAACCTCGGTCCGCAACGAAAGCAGCTTTGCCGAACGCGCCGCGTTCGACCGCGCCTATTTCCGCAACATCTCGTTCCTGACGGATGTGCGCGTCATGGCCCGAACCGTGCGTGTCGTCCTCAAGGGAACGGGCCACTAGGGCGGCAATTGGGCCATACGGATAGGTCCACCTCCCATCATGAGGCCATGATTATGCCGCAGGAAGTCGCTAACTAGCACTCTGCACCCCCGGAATCGGCGGGGGTCGCGAATGCAATCAGGTGGGTCTGAACGGATGCCAAATCTACTGGCCTATGTCGCGCTGGCCCTCTGGCCCGTTGTCGGCGCAGTCCTGTTCAACCGGCTTCCCGTCGGCCGGGCGATTCTGGCCAATATCCTGATCGCCTACCTTTTCCTTCCGCCCTCGCCGGCGATGTTCAACTTCCCCCTCTTGCCCGCTTTCACCAAGGAAACCATCGCCAGCCTCGTGGCCCTTGTCTGTTGCCTTGTCCTCTACCGCGACCGGATGGAATTACTGCCCCGGTCCCCCGTCGTCCGCCTTCTGATGGCCGGGTTCGTCTTTGGTCCCCTGATCACCATCATGACCAACACGGAACCCGTCTATTTCGGCAACTTCGGGCTTCCCGGTCTCACGCTCAAGGAATTCGTCGGCACCCTCTCCGAACAGATCATCCTGCTGATCCCCTTCATCCTCGCCTACAACTTCCTCTCCACGCAAGACGATCAGCGCGACATCATGCTCGCCTTCCTGATCGGCGGACTGGTCTACTCGATCCCGATGCTGCTCGAGGTGCGCCTCAGCCCGCAACTGAACGTCTGGATCTACGGCTTCTTCCAGCACGACTTCAGCCAGGCGATCCGGCAGGGCGGCTTCCGCCCCTTCGTTTTCCTTTACCACGGCCTGTGGGTCGCGCTGTTTGCGATGATGTCGGTCATCGCCACCGTGGCCCTGTTCCGACAGGACAAGGGCGCACGCCGCAACGTGACCTATGGCGTTGCGGCGGTCTATCTCTGCATGGTCCTGATCCTGTGCAAATCCGTGGGCTCGATGGTCTACGCCACCTTTGCCGTGCCCGTCGTGCTGCTTCTGGGTCAAAGGATGCAGATCCGCATCGCCGTCATCCTGGCGCTGCTCGCGCTGTCCTATCCGGCAGCCAAGGGCGTTGATATCGTCCCCGAGGGCTACGTCCTTGGCATCGCCGGCAGTTACGAAGCCGAACGCGCCGCGTCGCTGGCCTACCGCTTCCACAATGAATCCATCCTTCTGGAACGGGCGTCCGAAAAGCCGCTGTTCGGATGGGGCCTCTGGGGCCGCAACCACGTCCTCTCCACCGATAACGGAGAGATCATGACCGTCACCGATGGCCGCTGGATCATCCTGATCGGTGTCTTCGGCTGGCTTGGCTTCCTCGCCGAATTCGGTCTGCTGACCTTTCCGATCTTTCTGATTTGGTTCAGGCAACTTGGCTCGGATGCGCCGATTTCGCCCTATATTGGTCCGGCCTCTCTCATGTTGGCCCTGAATGTCGTGGACCTGATCCCCAACGCCACCCTGACGCCGCTCACATGGATGTTTGCCGGGGCCGTCCTTGGCCATGCCGAATCCGTCGTTCGCCGCGCAGTCCAACGTGAACCTGTTTTCAGGACGGTCATCTGATCATGACCGCGCCCCGCAAACCCCGCGTTCTCGTCATCGCCGAGGCCGCCAATCCCGAATGGGTCTCGGTCCCGCTGGTCGGCTGGTCCCTCGCCCGCGCACTGACCGAAGTGGCCGATGTCCATCTTGTCACCCAGATCCGCAACCGCGACGCGATCCTGCGCGCCGGTCTGATCGAAGGTCAGGATTTCACCACCATCGACAACGAGGCGCTGGCCCGCCCCCTCTGGGCGCTGGGCACCAAACTCCGCATGGGCGAAGGCAAGGGCTGGACAGCCCTTCAGGCCGCGATGGCCTTTGCTTATCCCCATTTCGAACGCCTCATCTGGAAGAAGTTCGGCCCCGCCCTGAAACGCGGCGACTATGACATCGTCCACCGCGTCACGCCCCTTTCGCCGACCGTCAACAGCCCGCTGGCCGCGCGCTGCGCCCGCATTGGCGTGCCGTTCATCCTTGGCCCGCTGAATGGCGGCGTCCCC
>JBGSWJ010000032.1:0-4559 GCA_041752495.1 Rhodobacterales bacterium | reverse complement strand
CAGGCGCGCGGGCCCCTATCGCCCCGCCGCCTCCCACACCGCAAACTCATCCGCACATTTCCGCCGGTAAAGCGCCTCCACCTCCGCCGACAGCCCCACCTCCATCTTGGGAGAGACGTTCATCCGCTGCAGATCTATCTTCACCCCCAGCCGATCCTCCAGAAAGGCGAACAGCCTGTCCTGCTGCTCATAGCGGAACAGATGCGTCACCCCGATCTCGCTATCTTTGCCCTGCACGAACCGCGCCTGCGACCCCAGCGCTGCATAGGACGCCGGTTTCCCCTTGGTGTACTCCGTCACGAACTCGTCAAACGTCACGCCCCGGGTGCTGTTGGGATGCCCCACAAGATCATCCCGGTGCCGGTATCTGTACCACGACGACAGCCAGTCCACCGGATGCCGCACCGCGGCTACCGTCTCGAATCCCTCGCCACCCGCCTGCGCCAACATAGGTTCCAGAAACCGCTTGTAGCGATAGACCGGCGTGTGCTTCAGCGTGGGCGGATCGCGAAGCGTGGCCGATGCCTTCGGCCCCAGCGCCCGCTGCAACGCGGTCGTCCCCGTCTTAGGCACCGCCAGCAACACCAGCCGTTCCTTCCAGAATACCAGCACGTCTCACCCCGTTGTCACCTTCGCATTCGTGTAAACTACTCCTTAACCCCTCGCGGAAAACAATGGGTTCAGAAGATTTAACTTGAAATGTTCCTGTTTTGGTCTCATTGGAATGAGAACAAGGCAAGAACATTAACCAGCGATTGCCGCCACGCAGGGGGTATGACAATAAGGATGGGAAACATGGCAACGGCAGATCTGATCACGATGATGGACAAGAAAACGTCGGACAAGGCCAAGGCCTTGGAAAGCGCCCTGCAGCAGATCGAACGCCAGTTCGGCAAGGGCTCGATCATGCGCCTTGGCGGCCAGAATCAGATGCCCGAGATCGAGGCGATCTCAACCGGTTCCCTCGGCCTCGACATCGCGCTTGGCATCGGCGGCCTGCCCAAGGGCCGGATCATCGAAATCTACGGGCCAGAATCCTCGGGCAAAACCACCCTCACGCTCCATGTCGTGGCCGAATGTCAGAAGATGGGCGGGGTCTGCGCTTTCGTCGACGCCGAACACGCGCTTGACCCCCAATATGCCAAGAAACTCGGCGTCAACCTTGACGAGCTCCTGATCTCCCAGCCTGACACCGGCGAACAGGGCCTCGAAATCGTCGACACGCTCGTTCGCTCGGGTGCCGTCTCCTGCGTCGTGGTCGACTCGGTCGCAGCCCTCACCCCCAAATCCGAACTCGAAGGCGATATGGGCGACTCGTCCGTCGGCGTGCACGCCCGCCTCATGTCGCAGGCCATGCGCAAACTGACCGGCTCGATCAGCCGTTCGAACTGCATGGTCATCTTCATCAACCAGATCCGGATGAAAATCGGCGTCATGTTCGGCTCGCCCGAAACCACCACGGGCGGCAATGCGCTGAAATTCTACGCCTCGGTCCGCCTCGATATCCGCCGCATCGGCGCGATCAAGGACCGCGAGGAAGTCGTCGGCAACACCACCCGCGTCAAGGTCGTCAAGAACAAGGTTGCCCCTCCGTTCAAGGAAGTCGAATTCGACATCATGTATGGCGAAGGCATCTCCAAAACGGGCGAACTTCTCGACCTCGGCGTCAAGGCCGGCGTGGTCGAGAAGTCGGGCTCCTGGTTCTCCTACGGCGATGAACGGATCGGGCAGGGGCGTGAAAACGCCAAGACCTTCCTCAAGGAACATCCCGCCACCGCCATGTGGATCGAGGACAAGATCCGCGCCTCCCACGGGCTCGAATTCGACATGGCGGAGCCCGTCACCGATGCCGATGACGACATGGTCGAACCGTAACCAGCCGACCATCTGACCAAAGGCCGCCCGCGCACCCGCCCGGGCGGCCTTTGCATGTCCGCAACTCGGCACTGGACGCCCCCTGCCCATGGGTCTATTTCATCGCAGCCCCAGACCTTTGCCCGAAGGACCGCCATGACGAGCCTTGCTGACATCCGCTCCACCTATCTCGATTTCTTCGCCCGCAACGGGCACGAAGTCGTGGCCTCCTCGCCGCTGGTCCCCCGCAACGACCCGACGCTGATGTTCACCAACTCGGGCATGGTCCAGTTCAAGAACCTCTTCACCGGGGTCGAAACCCGCGACTACAAACGCGCCACCACCGCGCAGAAATGCGTCCGCGCGGGCGGCAAGCATAACGATCTGGACAATGTGGGCTACACCGCCCGTCACCATACCTTCTTTGAAATGCTGGGCAATTTCAGCTTCGGCGACTATTTCAAGGATCAGGCCATCGCCTTTGCCTGGGAACTCCTGACCAAGGATTTCGGCCTGTCCAAGGACAAGCTGACCGTCACCATCTACCACACCGATGACGAGGCGCACGGCATTTGGAAGAAGGTCGCGGGCCTGCCCGACGAACGGATCATCCGTATCCCGACCGACGACAACTTCTGGCGCATGGGCCCCACCGGCCCCTGCGGCCCCTGCACCGAAATCTTCTACGACCACGGCCCCTCGATCTGGGGCGGCCCCCCGGGCTCGGCCGAGGAAGACGGCGACCGGTTCATCGAGATCTGGAACAACGTCTTCATGCAGAACGAACAGTTCGCTGATGGCACGCTGAAACCGCTCGACATGCAGTCGATCGACACCGGCATGGGCCTTGAACGCATCGGGGCGCTTCTGCAAGGCAAGCACGACAACTACGACACCGACCTCATGCGCGCCCTGATCGAGGCGTCGGCACACGCCACCAACGCTGACCCCGACGGCCCCGGCAAGACGCATCACCGCGTCATCGCCGACCACCTCCGCTCGACATCCTTCCTGATCGCCGACGGCGTCATGCCGTCGAACGAAGGGCGCGGCTACGTCCTTAGGCGCATCATGCGCCGCGCCATGCGCCATGCCCACCTTCTGGGGGCCAAGGACCCGGTCATGCACCGCCTTGTCCCGGCACTCGTCCATGAAATGGGCGCCGCCTATCCCGAACTCGGCCGCGCCAAATCCCTGATCGAAGAAACGCTGCGCGCCGAGGAAACCCGCTTCAAGACCACGCTCGACCGTGGCCTGAAACTCCTCGACGATGAACTCGGCCACCTTCCCGAAGGCGCCGACCTCCCCGGCACGACCGCCTTCCGCCTTTACGACACCTTCGGCTTCCCACTCGACCTCACGCAGGACGCGCTGCGCGAAAAGGGCAGGGGCGTTGACCTCGCCGGTTTCGACGCGGCGATGGAGGAACAAAAGGCCAAGGCCCGCGCCGCATGGGCCGGCACCGGCGAAACTGCCGACGCATCGGTCTGGTATGACATCGCAGACAAGAACGGCCCGACCGAATTCCTCGGCTATGACACCGAAATCGCCGAGGGTCAGATCATTGCTATCGTCGCCGATGGCCTGCCCACCGAAACGGCGCTCACGGGCATGAAGGTGCAGATCGTCCTGAACCAGACCCCGTTCTATGCCGAATCCGGCGGTCAGGTCGGTGATACCGGGCTGTTACAGACGGCAAACGGCACGGCCCGCATCACGGAGACACGCAAAATCGCTGGCCTCTTCATCCACATCGCCGAAGTCACCGAAGGTGCCGTCAGCCGTGGCGAAGGCGCGAAACTCACCGTCGAACACGCCCGCCGGACGGATATCCGCGCCAACCACTCCGCCACGCACCTGTTGAACGAGGCGCTGCGCCGCACCCTTGGCGATCACATCGCCCAGCGCGGTTCGCTCAACGCGCCCGACCGGTTGCGCTTCGACTTCTCTCACGGCAAAGCGCTGGAGAAACAGGAGCTTGCGACGGTCGAGGCTGAAGTGAACGCCATGATCCGCCAGAACGGCGCGGTCGAAACCCGCCTGATGACCCCCGACGATGCCCGCGCCCTTGGCGCACAGGCGCTGTTCGGAGAGAAATACGGCGACGAAGTCCGCGTCGTCTCGATGGGTCGTCTCCCCGGTTCCGGCAAGGGCGCCGATGGCGCGACCTACAGTCTCGAACTCTGCGGCGGCACCCATGTCCGCCAACTGGGCGATATCGGCGCGTTTGTCCTGCTCAGCGACTCTGCCTCCTCCTCCGGGGTCCGCCGGATCGAGGCGCTCACAGGTCAGGCCGCGCTCGACCATCTCCGTGCCCAGGACGCCCGTCTGGCCGATATCGCCGCCACCCTCAAAGCCCCGGTCAACGAGACCGTTGAACGGGTCCGTGTCCTCCTGTCCGAACGCCGCGCGCTTGAAAACGAAGTGGCTCAACTCCGCCGCGAACTCGCCATGTCAGGTGGGGCCAAAGCGCAGGCAGATGCCAAGGTAATCAACGGCATATCGTTCAAAGCTCAGGTTCTTTCCGGCGTCACCGGCAAGGATCTTCCCGCACTGGTGGACGAGATGAAGGCCCAGATTGGCTCGGGTGCGATCCTCCTCATCGCCGACACCGACGGCAAGGCCGCCGTCGCCGCAGGCGTCACGAACGACCTCACCGCTCGCCTCTCCGCCGTGGACCTGCTCCGCGCTGCCGTCGCCGAACT
>JBGSWJ010000031.1:0-1817 GCA_041752495.1 Rhodobacterales bacterium | reverse complement strand
CGGATCGCTTCAAGCGCGGCGGGGGTGCGGAGCGTGACTTCAAGCGCGGGGAGGCCACCGGCGACAAGGGCGCGGGCGAGGCCTTCGGCAAGGTTTGCGTCGTCGATCACAAGGACCGGGACAACGGGGGCAAGCCCGCAGACGCGGGCGGTTTCAGCCGAGGCTTGGGCGGGGGTCATCCTGTCATTCCTTCTGGCAGCGCGCAGGGCAGGTGTGGGAGCCTCCGGCGGGGATATTTGGAACCAGAAGAAGGGGCTGGTCAGATCCCCTGCTTCTTCTGGTCTGAAATATCCCCGCCGGAGGCATTGAATGTTCCTATCTGTTCAGACGACGACGCCCGCGCCTTCGGCGGCAAGGCCCACGTTGCGGCGGAAGACTTCGAACAATTCGCGGCCGATGCCGGAGTTGTTGGCTGAGAGGTCTACGGTGGCGGCCTTGCGGCCCGTGAGGTCGGCCAGGACGTCAAGCTGTCCGGTCGTGGCATCAAGGCGGACAATGTCACCGTCCTGCAAAAGGGCGATCTGGCCGCCGTCGGCGGCTTCGGGGCAGACATGGATGGCGGCGGGGACCTTGCCGGAGGCGCCTGACATGCGGCCATCGGTGACAAGCGCCACCTTGAGGCCCCGGTCCTGCAGGACCGAAATTGTGGGTGTCAGGCTGTGCAGTTCGGGCATGCCGTTGGCCTTGGGGCCCTTATAGCGGACGACGACGACGGTTTCGGTCGTGAACTCGCCCGCCTTGAAGGCCGCCTTGACCGCGTCCTGGCTGTGGAAGATGCGGGCGGGGGCCTGGACGATGTGCCTTTCGCGGGCGACGGCCGAGGTCTTGATCACGGCGCGGCCGAGGTTGCCCGTCAGTTGGGTGAGGCCGCCGGTGGCAAGGAAGGGGTCCGACACGGGGCGGACGATCTTGTCGTTCAGGGTGGCGCGGGGGCCGGGTTCCCATGTGACGCGGCCTTCGGTCAGTTTGGGTTCGCGGGTATAGAGCGAGAGGCCGTCACCGGCGATGGTTTTCACGTCGTCATGCAAGAGGCCTGCATCAAGGAGTTCGCCGATCATGTAGCCAAGCCCGCCTGCGGCGTGGAAATGGTTCACATCGGCCAGGCCATTGGGATAGACCTTGGCCATCAGCGGCGTGGCGTTCGAGATGTCGGCGAAATCCTGCAGGTCGAGGATCACCCCCGCTGCACGGGCCATCGCGGGGAGGTGGATGACAAGGTTCGTGGATCCGCCCGTGGCCATCAGGCCCACGATCCCGTTCACGAAGGCGCGTTCGTCGAGGATGTCTGACACGGGGCGGAAATCGTTGCCGAGGGCGGTGATTTCAAGCGCGCGTTCGGTCCCGGCGACGGTGAGCGCGTCGCGGAGCGGCGTGTTGGGGTTCACGAAGCTTGCGCCGGGGAGGTGGAGGCCCATGAATTCCATGAGCATCTGGTTCGTGTTGGCCGTGCCGTAGAAGGTGCAGGTGCCGGGGCCGTGGTAACTGGCCATTTCGGCTTTCATCAGTTCGGCGCGGTCGGCCTCGCCTGTCGCAAAGCGGTTGCGGACGCGGGATTTTTCGTCGTTGGGCAGGCCCGAGGTCATCGGCCCGGCGGGCAGGAAGACGGAGGGGATATGGCCGAAGGTGGCGGCGGCGATGATGAGTCCCGGCACGATCTTGTCACAGACGCCAAGGTAGAGGGCGGCGTCGAAGGTGTTGTGCGACAGGGCGACCCCGGCGGCCAGCGCGATCACATCGCGGGAGAAGAGGGAGAGTTCCATGCCCGTCTGCCCCTGGGTCACGCCGTCGCACATGGCGGGCACGCCGCCTGCGACCTG
>JBGSWJ010000030.1:0-2953 GCA_041752495.1 Rhodobacterales bacterium | reverse complement strand
TGACGGCGGTGCTGACGCGGCCCGACGGCGTGGAATACAGCCGGATCGCATCGACCGAGGATCAAGCGGGCGGGCATGTGTTTGACCTGCCGGTCGCGGGCAGTGCGCCGCGTGGTGTCTGGCAGCTGTCGGTGCTGGCCGATGTGGACGCGCCTGCGCTGGCTTCGACCAGTGTTCTGGTCGAGGATTTCCTGCCGGAGCGGATCGACTTTGAGCTGAATGTCGCGGGGCCGGTGCGGCTGGGCGATGTGCCGCAACTTGATATCACGGCGAAATACCTGTTCGGGCCGCCTGCGGCGGACTTGCCGATCGAGGGTGACGTGATCCTCTCGGCAGCGGCGGGGCTGGAAAAGTTCCCCGGCTATGTCTTTGGTCGCTATGACGAGACGTTCCAGACCCTGTTCCAGACGCTGGGCGATGGGGACCGGACGGATGAAGCGGGCCTTGCCAGCATCCCGGTGGTGCTTCCGACGGTTGTGGGCGGGGCAAGTCAGCCGCTTGAGGCGCAGCTGAATGTGCGCGTGTCTGAAGGATCGGGGCGGCCGGTGGAGCGGCGGCTGACGGTGCCGGTGGCGCCGGACCTGCCGATGATCGGGATCAGGCCGGCCTTTGCCGATGTCGTGCCCGAAATGGGCGAGGCGAGGTTCGGCCTGATCGCCCTGGCCCCCGATCTGACGGGTCAGCCGATGGCCGTGACCTGGACGGTTAACCGACTTGAGACGAATTACCAGTGGTACAACATGTACGGCAACTGGAACTGGGAACCGACGACGACCCGGTCGCGCGTTGCGACGGGCACGGCGACGTTGAGTGACGCGCCCGTTGATGTGGCAGTGCCGGTTGAATGGGGCCGCTACGAGATCGTGGTGGAGCGGACGGACGGGACCTATGTTTCGTCCGCGATGGAGTTCTATGCGGGCTGGTATGTGCCGGCTGATGCCGGGGCGACGCCCGATGTGCTTGAGGCGTCGCTGGACGCGCCGGCCTACAAGGTGGGCGATACAGCGATGCTGCGGATCGTGCCGCGCTATGCGGGCACAGCGGTTGTGACGGTCTTGTCGGACCGGGTCATTGCGCTGCAGACGGTCCAAGTGACCGAAGGCGAGAACCTGATCCCCGTGCCGGTGACGGATGAGTGGGGACCGGGGGCTTATGTCTCGGCCTCGGTGATCCGGCCGATGGATGTGGCGGCGGGGCGCAACCCTGCGCGGTCGCTGGGCATCGCCTATGCACCGGTCGATCCGGGTGACCGGGCGCTGAACGTGACTTTAGCCGCGCCGATCGAGATGGAGCCGCGCGGGCCTATGGAGGTAGGCATTGACGTGCAGGGCGTGCTGCCCGGCGAGACGGCCTATGTTACTCTGGCGGCTGTCGATGTGGGCATCCTGAACCTGACGGCGTTCCAGAACCCCGATCCGCAGGGATACTACTTTGGCCAGCGCAAGCTGGGTGTGGAGTTACGCGATATCTATGGCCGCCTGATTGACGGGATGAACGGGACGATGGGGACCGTGCGAACCGGCGGCGATACGATGGGGCAGTTGAACAATTCTGCCCCGCCGCCGACAGAGCAACTGGTCGCCTTCTTCAGCGGGCCGGTGCAGGTCGGGCCGGATGGCAAGGCCACGGTGACGTTCGACATTCCGGCGTTCAACGGCACAGTGCGGCTGATGGCTGTGGCCTGGTCGCAGCATGGGGTGGGGCAGGCGGCAGCGGATGTGCTGGTGCGCGATCCGGTGGTCGTGACGGCGAGCCTGCCGCGTTTCATGGCGCCTGGGGACCAGAGCCGTGTGCTGCTCGAATTCGTACATGCCAGCGGGCCGGTGGGGGAGATGGGGCTGAAGGTCGAGGCGGATGGCCTTGTTCTGGCCAGCCAGCAGATCCCGCAGGCCTTTGTCCTGACCGAAGGCGGCAAACAGGTGTTCAGCCTGCCCGTCGGCGCGCTGGACCCGGGTGTGCATAGGGTCACGATCACAGTGACAACGCCGGATGGCAGGGAACTGGTCAAGGTGCTGACCGTGCCGGTGCAGGTGAATGACCCCGAGGTAGCGCGGACAACCCGTCTGACGCTGGCGGCGGGCCAGACATTTACCTTTGACGACAATGTCTTTGCCGATCTGATCGACGGGACGGGATCGTCAACGCTGTCCATCGGGCCGCTGGCGCGGTTCGATGCGCCCGGCCTGATCAATGTGCTGGACCGCTATCCCTATGGCTGCACGGAACAGGTGACGTCGCAGGCGATGCCGCTTTTGTATTTCGACGATGTGATTCAGGCGATGGGGCTGGCGGACCGCGAGGACGTCGGGCTGCGCGTGGCGCAGGCGGTGACCGAGATCCTTGCCAACCAGTCGTCCAACGGGGCCTTTGGTCTTTGGGGGCCGTCGTCGGGGGATATGTGGCTGGATGCCTATGTGACCGATTTCCTGAGCCGGGCCAAAGCGCGCGGCTATGCGGTGCCCGATCAGGCCTTTGGCATGGCGATCGACAACCTCAAGAACCAGGTCAACTACTACCCTGATTTCGAAAACGGGGGCGAGCAGCTGGCCTATGCTCTGATGGTTCTGGCGCGCGAGGGCGAGGCTGCCGTGGGCGATCTGCGGTATTACGTGGACGAACGCGGCAAGGCGTTCACCTCGCCCTTGGGTGCGGCACAGTTGGGCGCGGCACTGGCGTTTTATGGCGATCAGGTGCGGGCGGACATCATGTTCAGCCGGGCCGAGGACATGATCCGCGCCTTGCCGGTGGAGCCCAATGCATCCATCTGGCGGGTGGATTACGGCACCAACCGGCGCGATGCGGCTGCGGTGCTGGCACTCGCGGTCGAGGCCGGCTCGGATGCGGTGGACCGGGATGCGTTGACGGCGCGGATCGGGGGCACGGGCAATGCCGTGTCGACGCAGGAGGCGGTCTGGACGCTGATGGCGGCGGATGCGCTGATCGACGACCTGCG
>JBGSWJ010000029.1:0-3978 GCA_041752495.1 Rhodobacterales bacterium | reverse complement strand
CGGAACGCAGGACCGCACCGGCCTCTGGCGGGCGCAGACGCCGCAGGGTTTCCGCTTTGGCCCCATCCTTGCCGCCCACCTTGCGCATCAGGGCACGGCCGCCGATGACGTCGCCGTCGCCCGCGCCGCCGGGATTGCGGTTGCCATCGTCGCCGGGGACGAAGACAATCTCAAGATCACCCGCGAAGGCGATTTCGACCGCGCGGCGCAGCTCATAAGGATCAAGACCATGGCCAGCGTGCCGGATGTGCGGACGGGAAACGGGTTTGATGTCCATGCCTTTGGCCCCGGGGACCATGTCTGGCTCTGCGGCGTCAGGATCGCGCATTCCCACGGGCTGGTCGGCCATTCCGACGCGGATGTCGGCATGCATGCCGTCACCGATGCGATTTACGGCGCCCTCGCGCGCGGTGATATCGGCCAGCATTTCCCGCCCTCCGATCCCCAGTGGAAAGGTGCCGCCAGCCACATCTTCCTGCGCCATGCCTGCGATCTGGCGCGGTCCATGGGATTCACCATCACCCATGCCGACTGCACATTGATCTGCGAATACCCCAAGATCGGCCCCCATGCCCCCGCCATGCGCGCCGAAATGGCGCGCATCATGGCGCTTGATCCCGACCGGGTCAGCGTCAAGGCCACAACCTCGGAACGTCTGGGCTTTACCGGCCGCAGCGAAGGCATCGCCGCCCTCGCCTCGGCCACATTGGTGAGGATGACATGAACCTGATCGCAACACTGGGCGGCATCGGCCATATCCGGCCCGCCCCGGGCACCTGGGGTTCGCTGGCCGCCCTGCCGCTGGCGCTCATCCTCATGCTCGTCGGCGGGCCCACGCTCTTTGTGATCGGCATCCTCGTGGTGGCCGTTGCCGGATGGTTCGCCACCAAGGCCGAGATGGACGCAACCCTCGAGGACGACCCCCAGCACGTGGTCATTGACGAGGTGCTGGGCCAATGGATCACCCTTTTGCCGGTGTCCTTCGGCGCAGCCTATGCCGGGGTCAGCGTCCTGGCGCTCTGGCCCGGATGGATCGCGGCCTTCCTCCTGTTCCGCCTGTTCGACATCTGGAAACCCGGCCCCGTAGGCTGGGCCGACCGGCGCGAAGATGCCTTGGGCGTCATGCTGGACGATGCCATCGCCGGGGCCTTTGCGGCCATCGGCGTGATCCTTCTGGCCGCCATCGCCCATGGGATCATGTTCGCCCTATGACGCTGGCCGAAACGCTTCTTGCCGCAGCCCGCGCCAGGGGCGTGCTCATCGCCACCGCCGAAAGCTGCACCGGCGGCCTTGTCGCAGGCGCGATCACGGATGTCGCCGGTTCGTCCGCGATCTTTGACCGGGGCTTTGTGACCTATACCAACGCTGCCAAGGTCGCGATGCTCGGCGTCGCCCAAACCACGCTCGACCGCGTCGGTGCCGTTTCGGAAGAGGTCGCCGCCGAAATGGCCCAGGGCGCCCTCGCCCATTCCGCCGCGCATATCGCCGTCGCCATCACCGGCATCGCAGGCCCCGGCGGGTCCGACTTCAAGCCCGAAGGCAGGGTCTGCTTCGGCATCGCATCCCCTCGCGGGGTGCAAACCGAAACGATCGAATTCGGCGCCCTTGGCCGCGCCAATGTGCGCCGCGCCTCTGTCGATCACGCGCTCGCGCTCCTGATCGGCGCGGTCGCGGATTATCCGTAAAGCTCTTCAGCCCGCCTCTCGAACGCGCGGACAACACCCGTCATCGCCTGATTGAAGAACATCCCCGCAGCCCCCTGCAACAGCCGGTTGCGGAATTCGAAATCGACAAAGAACGCCACCTCGCATCCTTTCTCGACATCGCGAAAGCTCCACCGGCTTTCCATATGCTTGAACGGGCCGTCCAGATAGGCGGTGTCGATCTGCTTCTTGGCCGGCCAAAGCACGACCTTGCTGCCAAAACTTTCGCGGAACACCCGGAACGAGATGACAAGATCGGCCAGCATGACCTGATGATCCCCCTGATCCTCGACCGACCGTATCCGTGCCGCCGCGGTCCACGGCAGAAACTTGGGATAGCTGGCCACATCTGCGACAAGGGCGAACATCTGGTCCGCCGTATGGGGCAGGATGCGGGTCTCGGAATGGGTCGTCATGGGCGGGCTTTCTGCGGGTCTTCTGCTGTCCCATGTCGGCCAGTTGCAGGGCAATATCAAGGGGCAGAGCCGCCGCAGCACCGGCCAAAGCCCGTCCTTGCCGGGGAAGCTTGACATGAATCTGTCATCCCCCTGAAATTCGCACTTGAACGCGGCACGGAATGGGTTTCAGGGAAACCCGCTGGCCGCATCGCCCGGCGACATCTTGATTCCGTGACAAAAGGCCCTGCCCATGACCGAACGCCCCTATGTGATCGACCAGATGATCTCGGCCAAGTCCATCGCCGCGCGGATCGAGAGCCTCGCCCGCGAAATCAGCGCCGAGTTCAAGGGCACAGACAAGCTCGTCGTCGTGGGCCTCTTGCGGGGGTCCTTTGTCTTCATCGCCGATCTGGTGCGCGAACTCGACCTGCCCGTCGAAGTCGATTTCCTCGAAGCCTCAAGCTACGGCGATTCGATGGAAAGCTCGCGCGAGGTGCGGATTCTCAAGGACCTTCGCGGCAAGATCGAAGACCGCGACGTCCTTGTCGTCGAGGATATCGTCGACACGGGCCATACGCTCGCCCACGTGACGCGCTTCCTCCAGACCCGGAAACCGGCGCGCCTGCGGACCATCGCGCTGCTCGACAAACCGTCCCGGCGGGAGGTGGATTTCAAGGCCGACTGGATCGGCTTTTCCATCCCCGATGAATTCGTCGTGGGCTACGGAATCGACTTTGCGCAGCGGAACCGCAACCTGCCCTTCATCGGCAAGGTCCGCTTTACCGAAACGGCGTAAGGCAGACAGCCTCAGACATACCCCAACCCCGCCAGCACCCCGCGCGCCAACGGCCCGGGCTCAAGTCGCGGATATGCAGACCGCCAGCGGCCCACCCGGTCAGCTGTCAGGGGTTCCAGCGTCAGCGCGCTGTGCCGCAGCCGGTCCTTCCGGGTCACAACAACCTTGCCTTTCGCATCGTGCCGGTCCCCATGTTCCGGCAGCAACTGCCGCGCCGCGATGGCCGGGTCGCACATGTCGGGCGCATAGGGCAGGTCTATCACCTCACAGAGCCGCTTCAGTGTCAGCGCCGGATCACGCGTCAGATCCTCATACCTGACCTCGACATAGTTCAGCCCTGCCGCCGCAGCCCGCCCCGCCATGATCTTGCCCGCCCACAGTTCAAGAAGCGCTACGGGATCCTTGCTTGGCGCGAACCAGGTCTCGGCCCAGGATGTCGCCACATCCCGGCCATCCCGGATCAGATGGATGAACACCGCTTCGGGCAAGATCCGCGCGACGGCTTGCATCTCGTCCAGATAGACCGGCGTCTTGTCCCCTGCCCGCTCCACCTTGTGCCGCGCCGCATAGGCTGCATAAAAGGCCCGCACACCATCGCCCGCCGAAAACGGCACATCCGCAGGAAGCCGTGCGACAAGATCATCGCGGGTCAGACCGAAATCCTCCCATGTCGGAGTGCGCTCCAGAAACTGCAGGAACGCCTCCTTGTCGGTCTGGGTCGCCGGATCCTGCGACAGACGGGCGACAAAGACTGTCTCAGGCGGAATCACCATCGTCCCGCCCGCGCAAAGCATGAAGCGCAGCATCGTCGTGCCCGAACGCGGCACACCCACGATGATCGGAAAGGGCTTTGGCATAATCGGCGCGCATCAGCTGTGGCGGGGGTGGCGGGGTTATCCCCGCCCTACCCCAACAGATCCCTACTTGCCCCGGAACAACCCGCCCAGGATCCCCCGGACGATCCGCTTTCCGGTCGTTCCCGACAACTCCTTCACTACAGCCGTCGTCATTGCATCGACAAGTGTCGGATCCTTCTTGCCGCTGCTGCGCGGCGTGCTCCGGGGCTGGGGCGCAGGCGCAG
>JBGSWJ010000028.1:0-9694 GCA_041752495.1 Rhodobacterales bacterium | reverse complement strand
CTACGTATCAGGTAGTAAGTTTGTTAACGTTGTTTGGGGGATGGCGAGGACGGCGCCGCCGCGCGACTTGATCCCGGTGGCGGAGCGGACGAGATCGTCGCTGGCCCCGGATTGGGAGATGACGAGGGCTGCGGCATCGGTCATCGCGACTCCTTTGCCCAAGGAGAAGACGGAGGGGGGCAGCGAGGTGACGGGCAGACCCAGTTCGCGCATGAATTCGTAAGAAAGGATGTTGGCGGCAGCGTCGGAGGAGCCGCGCGCGATGGTGTAGATGGCGCGTTTGTGGGTCAGATCGAGCGGTTTGACCCGGTCGGTGTGGTTCTGCGCGGCGGCGCGGGCAAAGACCAGCGGGGCCTCGGCGATTTCGGACGCCATCAGGGTGCCTTTGACCTTGTCCATTGTCATCCCCTCAGGCCGTAGGCGTCGAACCGCGCCCATGTGTCGGTAAGGTCCACAATGCGGCCTTCGATGCGGGCCTGATCGAGGGCGAGGCAGGCGATCCCGGCCTCCAACGCGTCCACGATGCCGACGGGGAGCGTGTCGGTCCGGCCGCGCAGGAAGGAGACGATATCGCGGCACATCATGTTGTCGGCACCGTAGTGGTTGCCCGTCGCGGGGTGGTCGCCTGCGGTGTAGTCGTGATCGGCCCATGTCGTGCCGTCGCGGGAGGTGACCTTGAGGTAGCCGCGCACGAAATCGCCTTCGGCCATGCCGTGGGTGCCCATCACGCAGAAACGGCGGTGTTCGTCGGGCGTGTTCAGGTTGGTGTGGAAAGCGAGGGATGCGCCGTTTTCGTAATGCAGGATCGAGGTCTGGTAATCGATGATGTCACCATCGGAATGGAAGGCGTCATCGACCGAATTCCAGATCGATGGTTTGACATACATGATCTCGTTTTCGGCGTTCGAGGTGGGGGCGTTCTGGGGGACGTAGGATTTGCGCCCGCCGAAGGAGGCGACGCGGTTGGGGCGTGAGGCGGTGACCATGTTGTATAGGTCGATGTCGTGGCAGCATTTTTCGAGCATGAAGCCGCCGGACCATTTCACCATGCGCCGCCAGTCGCGCATGAAGAAGGAGCCGTGATAGGGGGCGATGTGTTCGTTGGCCTCGAGGCTAACGATGCCGCCAAGGGCGTTGGCGGCCAGCGCCTTGCGCAGATCGACCATGTGGAGCGAGTAGCGCAGGACGAGGCCGACCATGACGGAGTTGGTGCCGTATTTGGCAAGGAGTTCGGCGAGGGCGAAGGTTTCGTCAAGGCTGACCACGACCGGCTTTTCGGTGAAGATGCGGACCCCGGCCTCTAATCCTGCGCGGATCTGGTCGAGGTGGAAGACGTTGGGGGAGCCTACGAAGAAGAGGTCGGGTTTGGTTTGGGCCAGCATGTCTTCGACGGTGTCGAAACGGGGGACGCCTTCCCCGAGGCGGGCGAAGTAGGTGGGTTCGGGATCGTACCAGCCGACGAATTCGATCTCGGGCATTTCCTCCTTCATGATCGAGAGGACGTGCATGGGACGCAGGCCGGTGCCTGCAACGACGACGCGCATTCTTGGTTCCTTCATTCGGGCGGTGGGCCGCCTTTCGTAGGGTGGGTGGAACCCACCCCGGATCGGTTTAGTGGTGGGTTTCACCCACCCTACGCAACAAGGGCAGGGGCCATCGTGCGGCGGAGGACCTTGCCCGAGGCGTCAAAGACATGGGCGTCACGCGGATTCACGGTCAGGCCGATGGTTTCGCCTTCGCGGATCGCCGCATCGCCGGGAAGGGAGGCGCAGAAGCGGGTGCCGGCGAGCGTGCCATAGGTGATCGAGACACCGCCGAGGCGTTCCAGCACGTTGACCTTTACATCCATGCCGCGGCCGAGTTCGACGTTCTCCGGGCGAATGCCGACTTCAACCTTTGCACCCGCGCTCACGCCCTTGGTTTCGACCGGGATGGTCATCACATGGCCGCCCGCGAGTTCGACGGTCAGGCCGTCGGAGCCGACGCCTTTGACCGTGGAGGGTATCAGGTTCATGTTGGGCTGGCCGATGAAACCTGCGACGAATTTCGTGGCGGGGTGGTGGTAAAGCTCCATCGGGGTGCCGAACTGTTCGACGCGGCCCGCGTTCAGCACGACGATCCGGTCGGCCATGGTCATGGCTTCGACCTGATCGTGGGTAACGTAGATCATGGTGGCGTTCAGGCTGCGGTGCAGCTGCGAGAGTTCGACGCGCATGTCGCCACGGAGGGCTGCGTCGAGGTTGGAGAGCGGTTCGTCGAAGAGGAAGACCTTGGGATTGCGCACGATGGAGCGACCGATGGCGACGCGCTGCCGCTGACCGCCGGAAAGCTGGCCGGGCTTGAGATCGAGCTTGTCGGTCAACTGGAGGATGTCGGCGGCCTTGGTGACCTTCTGCTTCACCTCTGCCTCGGCCAGACGCTGGACGCGGAGGGGGAAGGCGATGTTTTCGTAGACGGAGAGGTGCGGGTAGAGCGCATAGCTTTGGAAGACCATGGCGATGCCGCGCTGCACGGGGGGTTCGCGGCTGACGTCGCGGCCCTCGATGATGATCTTGCCCGAGGTCGCCTCTTCCAGCCCCGCGACGATCCGCAGGAGGGTGGATTTGCCGCAGCCCGAGGGGCCGACGAAGACCACGAATTCCTTGTCCTTGATGGCGAGGTCGATGTCGCGGAGCACCTGCGCGGGGCCGAAGGACTTGGTGATGTGGGAAAGGTCGAGCGTTGCCATTCTTGGCCTCTCTGGGTCGGGATGCAGGGGAAAGGGTCCGGGCGGGGGGGGGGTGAGGCCCCCGCCCGGGATTTGGCTTACTCGACTTCAGCCAGTCCGACGCCGGCCTGGGTGACGAGTTCGTCAACAGAGCCTTCGCCGAGCATGATGCCCTGCACCATGTTGGTGAACACGGCCTGCAGGTCTTTGAAGTTCTCGACCAGAGGCTCGGGGCCACCGGTGGAGATGCCGGCCACGAAGACCGGCCAGGGATCGGCCAGGTAGTAGGGTTCGGCGATGCCCATGTTTTCGTACTGAAGGATCGGGGTCAGGCCCCAGGACGAATCGAGGTCGTACTGGGCTTCGCCCGAGGTGAGCGCCTTGGCCAGCTTGATCGCCATTTCTTCGTTGCCGGTGCCTTTGAAGACGGCCAGCGAGTCGGTGATCAGGATGGTGCCCGAGGGGCCCGACGGGCCGTGCGGGATCGGAACGATCAGCTGGTTGATGTCAGCATTGTGCTGACCTTTGCCCCAGGGACCGGTCACATACATGGCGATCTGGCCGTCGTTGAACAGGTCCTTCATCTGGTCGCGTTCAAACTCGGTCGGACCGGATTCCATGTACGGCAGCAGGTCTGCGTAAAGCTGGAGCGTTTCGCGGGTCTGTGCGCTGTCGAGTGCCGGGTTGCCGTCGGCGTCATAGACCACGCCGCCGTTGGAGTAGAGGAAATCGAGGAACATGTGCATCGTGTTGTCGAAATCCTTGCCGGCGATGCCGATGCCTGCGGCATCAGATCCGTCGGTGACGGCTGCGGCAAGAGCGACCATCTCTTCCCATGTCGTCGGTGCGACGCATTCAGCCCCGGCGGCTTCGACCACGTTGCAGTTGATGTAGAGCGCCTTGGTCGAGAAGGCGTGCGGGATGCCCCAGTACTGGCCACCGACGGTGACCGTCTTGAGAACGCCCGGCTGATAGAGGGCTTCTTCTTCGGGCGTGAAGGTCACGGGGACGATCAGGTCGTTGTTGGCAAGCTGGCGCAGGGTGCGCGAGCCCATGTAGGCCACGTCGACCGGGTCACCGGCAGCGGCAAGCTGCATCGACTTGTCCTGGCAGGTGCCCCAGGGAACAGCTTCCATGTTCACGGTGACGCCGGGATTGTCGATCTGGAACTGGTCAATCACGGCCTGGTCGGCGGGGCGGACTTCGCCGCCGCACATGATGAACTGAAGCTCGATCGCATCCTGCGCCATCGCGCCGAGTGCGGACCCGCAGAGCATTGCTGCGCTGAGGGTCAGGGTCTTGAAGTTGGTCATTCTGGGTAGTCTCCCTTTGGTTAAACTTGGTTCACGTCCGGACGCGTGTTTGGCACGCGTTCACTCTTTCACCGCGCCGGCGGTGAGGCCCGCGACGAGGTATTTCTGAAGCACGAGGAAGAAGAGCATGACGGGCAGGACGCCTGTCAGGGCGGCGGCCATCATCTGGTTCCAGGTGACATCCTGATAGCCGATGAATTCGAACAGACCTGCGGGGAGCGGCTGAAGCTCGCGCTGGTTATTGAAGGTGATGGCAAAGAGAAATTGCTGGGCATAGGCGCCGATGAACACCGAGGTGGCCACCACGATCAGGCCCGGCACGGCCAGCGGCAGGACGACCCGGCGGAGCGTATACATGCGGGAGGCGCCGTCGACGAAAGCCGCTTCTTCCAGTTCTTTGGGGATCTTTTCGAGGTAGGAGCGGAGGAGCCAGATGCCCGTGGGGATGAGGAAGGCCACGCCGGGGATGATCATCGCCCAGTAGGAGTTCAGCAGGCCGAGGGTGCGCATCACACGGTAGAGCGGGATGAGGAGAACGGCGCCGGTGAACATGTTCACGGCAAGGAAAAGGCCGAGCGACAGGGATTTGAACGGGAAGTCGAGCCGCGCGTAGGAATAGGCGGCGGGGACGACGACGAGCATGGTCATGATCGTGACGGCGGTCGCGATGAAGATCGAGTTCAGGATGTAGCGGCCCAGAAGCGGCACGGTCGTCCACATGTCGCGATAGGCCTGAAAGCTGAAGTCGTTGGACCACCACGAGAAATCGGCGGTCATCAGGTGATCCATCGGGCGCAGCGACACGCGGAACATCTCGATGAAGGGCAGGAGGACGAACAGCAGGAAGATGAAGATCCCGATGTAGATGCCGATCTTCTGGAGGATCGAATAGCGGTCCATCAGCATGTCATTTGGCCCCGTAACGCTTGTTCACCCGGTTCAGGAAGAACAGGTAGAAGAGAGAGAAGATGGCCAGCAGCATCACGATGACCACGGCGCGGGCGGCACCTTCGCCAAAGCGCTGGGACGAGATGGCGACCTTGTAGGTGTCGATGATGAGGGTTGTCGTCGCCCCGCGCGGGCCGCCTTCGGTCAAAATCCAGATGATTTCGAAGGAGTTGAAGGTCCAGATGGCCGAGAGAAGCGCCATGGAGACGATCACCGGCATGATCTGCGGGATCGTGATGCGACGGAAGCGGTACCAGCGCCCTGCCCCGTCGACCCAGGCGGCCTCGTACAGATCGCGGCTGACGCCCTGCATGGCGGCAAGGAAGAAGAGGGTGACCATCGGCGTGCCGACCCAGACGTCGGTCACGACGGCGGAATAGAAGGCCGAGGTTTTGGTGGCCAGAAGGGCGATCCGGTCTTCGACCAGACCGTAGTGCTGCAGCACGCCCGAGATAAGGCCGAAATAGCCGTTATAAAGCCATTTCCAGCCGATGACGCCGATGGCAATCGGAATGACCCAAGGCGGCATGACGAGGACGCGGAACAGCGCCTTGCCCGGCACGGCGGCGTTAAGAAGGGACGCACCGATCAGGCCCATCACCAGCTTGAGGATCACCGACAGGAACATCCAGTAGAAGGTGCGCCAGACGATGTCATAGAATTTGGGATCGGTGAACAGATCGGCATAGTTGGCCCAACCGATGTAGTTTTCGCCGCCCAGATCGGCGTCGGTGAAGGACAGGCGGATGGTTTCGACCAAGGGCCAGGCGACGATGAAGCCAATGAAGACGATGGCAGGGGCGATCAGAAGCCAGGCAAAAAGACCCTCGGACAAGGGCGTCCCGTAGCTTCTTTCGGCACGCGCCGAAGTGTCGGCAGCAATGTCAGCCATCCGCGTCCCCCGTTGAGAGCGTTGTTCCCCGTGGTCCGATTCTGCGGCCTGATGGCAGCGAATCTCTTGTTGTTGTGAACATACCAAAGCCGAATGATTTTGCTACCAATATAATACCACTTTCACGAAAAAAGTGCATAGACGCTGATTTTTCAGCAGAATATGGCTGCAATGATGAAATCCTTTCCGCATTGGTCTGATATTGGTAGCATGAGGATGATACCAGAGAATCGGGCCCCCGAAGCAGGGGCTTGCGGGTGAACGGACCCGGGGAGGTCGTTATGGACGGGCCGCAGAGTAACGGGCCAGAGGGCGATTCGATCTATGCCGCTGCCGCGTGGTTCCGCGACGGGCGCGGGCCGCGCTATGTGCAATTGTACCGGCATCTGGCGTCCGCGATCAGTTCGGGCCGGCTGGAGGCGGACACGCAATTGCCGCCGGAACGCGATCTCGCCGAGTTGGCGGATGTGAGCCGTGTGACGGTGCGCAAGGCGGTGGCGGAATTGGTGGCCGACGGGCTGGTCGAACAGCGGCGCGGTGCGGGGTCGTTCGTGCGGGCGCAGGCGCCCAAGCTGGAGCATCCGCTGTCGCGGCTGACGTCGTTCACGGAATACATGCTGGCGCGGGGAATGGCGTCGAGCAGTCAGGTGCTGACGCGGGGGCTGTTCTTTCCCACGCCGGACGAGGCGATGGCGCTGGGGATTTCGGGCGGACAGGTGGCGCGGATCGAACGGTTGCGCAGCGCCAACGGGATGCCGATGGCGATTGAGCGGTCGTCCCTGCCGGTGGATATCCTGCCCTGGCCGGAGCGGGTGGAAACCTCTCTCTACACGGTATTGCGGGAACAGGGCGGGGCGCCCACACGGGCGATCCAGCGGATTACCGCGATCAATCTTGCCCCGTCCGAGGCGCGGATGCTGAACCTGCCGGATGGCGCAGCGGCGCTGCGGATCGACCGGACGGGCTATCTGCCGTCGGGGCGGCCGATCGAGTTCACCCGGGGCGTCTATCGTTCCGACATCTATGATTTTGTGGCCGAGCTTCGGATGGAAGGGACTGCATGACACTGACGTTCGATGCCGTGATCGAGGGCGATACGATCCGCTGCACCATCGGGACGGACCGGGCCATGACCGCGCCGGTCTGGTGCTTTTCGCTGATGACAGTGGCCAAGGTGGTGTCCGGGGGGGCGTTCCTGCGGCATCTGGCGGGGTACAACGAGGTGCAACTGCCCGATCTGGAACCGGGCAGGCCGCATGAGGTGGTGATTGCCCATGAGAACCCGGGGTATCGCATCTGGAACCGGGCGTGGTTGCCGTTGGGGAGTTATCTGCGGGCCGAAGGAGCAGAGCCTGTGTCCCTGCCCGCCCTGCCCGGCGGCGTGGCCCCGGCGCAGCGGCGGGATCTGAAGCCCTATGACGGGCTTCGGCTGGTGCCGCGTCCGACGGATTGGGCCCCGGCGAAGGGAGTGCTGAAGGCGGGAACCTTTGTGGCCAAGGGCGAACCACTGGACGCGGCGTCGGCTTTGGCTGTGCGGACGGGGCTCGGGCCGTTGCTGGCCGATACGGGGGTGCCGCTGGCGGTGCATCATGATCCGTCGCAACCGCTGGAAGGCTATGTGCTGACGGTGACGCCTTCCGGGGCCACAATCAGTGCCTCTGCCCGGGCGGGGATATTCTATGGGGCGGTGACGCTTGTCACGCTGCGGCAGACCCATGACGGGGCGATCCCCTGCGGCGTGATCACGGATGCGCCAAGGTTCGGCTGGCGCGGGCAGCATCTGGATTGTTCGCGGCATTATATGGAGCCGGGCTCGATCACGCGGCTGATGGACCTGATGGCGCTCTTGAAGATGAACCGGTTCCACTGGCATTTCTCGGATGACGAGGCGTTCCGGCTTGAGGTCGATTGCTTTCCGGACCTGTGGCAGAAGACGGCTTACCGGGGCGAGGGGCTTCCTGTGCCGGGGGTCTTTGGCGGCGGTATCCGGTCGGGAGGCAGCTATACCAAGGCGGTGGCGGCGGAGTTGATCGCGCATGGGCAGGCGGTGGGGATCGAGATCCTGCCGGAGGTGGAGATTCCGGCCCATGCCTTTGCGGTAAATGCCGTGATCCCCGGTCTGCGCGACCCCGAAGATACGGGGAACGAAGTGAGCATTCAGGGCTATCCCCTGAACGCGATGAACCCGGCCATGCAAGCGACATGGGATTTCCTGCTGCCACTGACGACCGAGGTGGCGAGGATGTTCCCGCTGGGCATCCTGCATCTGGGCTGTGACGAACTGGCGCCCGGGACATGGGACGGATCGCCCGCGGCGGACCGGCTGAAGACGGAACACGGGCTGGAGTCGCGGGACGATCTGCAGGGCTGGATGATGGAGAAACTGGCCGCGCATCTGGCGGCGCAGGGCATCCGGCCTGCGGCCTGGGAAGAGGCGGCGAAGGGCAGCAATGGCGGGCTGGGGCATGGCGCGCTTTTGTTTTCGTGGACGGGACAGGGGCCAGGGGTGGCGGCGGCGCGGGCGGGGTATGACGTCGTCATGTGCCCGGCGCAGCATGTCTATCTTGACATGGCGCATACCGATGATCCGGGTGACTGGGGTGCCGCCTGGGCCGCGCGGGTCGATCTGGCCGAGGTGCTGAACTGGTCACCCGTGCCCGTGGGGGCCGAGGATATCGCGCCCCGCGTCGTGGGGGTGCAGGGCACCTTCTGGGGCGAATTCACGACCGAGGACCGGCAGATCGAGGCGCTGATCGCGCCCCGTATCCTTGGCGTGGCGACCAAGGCATGGGATATGAATGACGCGATGACGGGTTCCGAACTCCGCCAGATCGCCCTGCACTACGGCGCGATCTTTGACGCGATGGACTGGGACTGGCACAAGGGCGCCTGACAAGGATCCCGCAGCTTCTTCTGGTTGCAAATATCCCGGGGGGCGCGGCACGCGCGGGGGCAGAGCCCCCTCCGACCGCTGCAAAGCGCGCCGCCGGAAAAATCTTGCTCAAGATTTTTCCGTCCCACGCGCTGACCTGAGGCGTCAGATGCCCAGACGGTCCTCAAGCGCGCGCAGAACCGCCTTGTCAGCCTCGGTCCAGGGGGCAGCGCTTGCCTTGAAAAGGGTCGCCTGGCTCGCATGGATCAGCCCGTCGGGCAGCACCTTGAGCCCGTTGGCCCGCAGCGTTTCCCCGGTCGAGGTGATATCGGCAATCGCCTCGGCGGTTTCGTTCTTGACCGTGCCTTCGGTCGCGCCCTGGCTGTCGACCAGCTGATAATCCGCCACCCCGCGCGATTGCAGGAAATCCCGCACCAGCCGGTGATACTTCGTCGCGATCCGCAGCCGGAACCCGTGCTTGCGCCGAAAGGCAGCAGCGACGGCATCAAGATCGTCAAGGCTCTCACAATCGACCCAGTGCTGCGGCACGGCGATGACCAGATCGGCCCCGCCAAACCCCATCTCGGCCAGCACCTTGAGCCTGCGGTCCCAGAGCGGCACCTTTTCCCGCACGAGGTCAGACCCCGTCACTCCCAGGTGGATCCGCCCCGTGGCCAGATCAAAGGGAATCTCGCCGGCCGACAGAAGGACAAGCTCGACCCCCTCGATCCCGTCCACCGCCCCGGCATAGTCGCGGTCCGACCCGGCCTTGCGCAGCCGCACGCCACGCGCGCCGAACCAGTCAAAGGTCTTTTCCATCAGCCGCCCTTTGGACGGCACGCCGATTTTCAGCATTTTGTCCCCCGCAGGCGTGCGACCAGTTCGGGCCTGATGATACCGCCGACGGCGGGAATGGACCGGCCCGCGCCCAGCACGGCGGTCAACGCATCATAGCGCCCACC
>JBGSWJ010000027.1:0-1949 GCA_041752495.1 Rhodobacterales bacterium | reverse complement strand
CTCGCCGTTGGCCGCGGCCTCGAGCATGGCGAGCTGGTGGCGGCGCGGGGTCCAGCCGCGCGCTTCGAACCAGCGGGAAAGGGAGGCGGGCAGGCGCACCCTGGTGGTATAGGGCGTGGCAGAGGCTTTGCTAAGGAGGGGTTATGGCAAGCGGTTCATGCCTGTGCGGGGCAGTGCGCTTTACTGTCGAAGGCGCGCTGAAAGGCCCGGATGCCTGCCACTGCACGCAATGCCGCAAGACATCGGGGCATTTCTGGGCGTCGACGGATGTGCAGAACGATGCGCTGCGGCTGGAGGGGGCCGACAAGCTGACCTGGTTCCAGTCATCCGATAAGGTACGGCGGGGGTTCTGCGGCGTCTGCGGTTCGGCGCTGTTCTGGGACCCGGTGGCGCATCCCTTCATCGGGGTGGCGATGGGGGCGTTCGATGCGCCGACCGGGACGCATCTCCACGTGCACATCTACACCGGGTCGAAGGGCGATTATTACGAGATCGGCGATGATGTGCCGCAGTTCGAGACGGTGCCGCCGCGGCCCCAGTGATGGGGGTCTGGGGCCTCAGGCCCCAGCCGCCGGAGGCGCTCAATCCTTGGCGCGTTCGACGTAGCTGCCGTCTTCGGTGTTGATGACGATGCGGGTGCCGGCTTCGATGTGCGGCGGCACCAGCACGCGGGCGCCGTTTTCCATGGCGGCGGGCTTGTAGGATGACGAGGCGGTCTGGCCCTTGGTCACCGGCTCGGTGGAGATGATGGTCATGGTGACGCGCGAGGGCAAGGTGATGGAGACGGGTTTGCCGTCGAACATCAAGAGCTGGCACTCGGCGTTTTCCATCAGCCAATTGGCATCGTCACCCAGCATGGCGGCGGGGACGGAGACCTGATCGTAGTTTTCATTGTTGATGAAGATGTACGCGTCGCCGTCCTGGTAGAGGTAATTGTGGCTGACTTCCTCGACGAAGGCGCGTTCCAGGGCTTCGCCGGTCTTGACCGTGGTGACGGTTTTCACGCCATCGGAAATGCGGCGCATTTCGATGGTGGTGGTCGGCGTGCCCTTGCCGGGGCGGAAGCTGTCGGCCTTGAGGACGACGTAGAGGCCGCCTTCGTGTTCGAGAACGTTGCCCTTGCGGACGTTGCTGGCGATGACCTTGACCATGGAAAGCCTCTTGCATGGGGCGGAGCCGGCCCGCATGGCCGTGCCCGACGAAATGAATTGGGATGGCCTGTTAGCGGCCAAGCGGCAAAAGGCAAGCATGAGCGACAGTTTCTGGCTTCCCGAGCGCCACGCCGACCGGCGGCCGATGTTGCTCGGCCGCAACCGGGTAAAGGCGGCTTTATGGCGCTGGTTCGAGGGCGAGGGCTTTACCGAGGTCGAATGCGGCGCGGTGCAGGTGTCGCCGGGCAACGAGACGCATCTGCATGGGTTTGCGACGGTCTGGCAGCCCGAAGGCGGGGCGGCGGAGACGCGGTATTTGCACACTTCGCCCGAGTTTGCGGCGAAGAAGCTGCTGGCGGCGGGGGAAACGCGCATCGTCGATTTCGCCCGGGTGTGGCGCAATCGCGAGGCGGGGCCGCTGCACGCGCCGGAATTCACCATGATCGAATGGTATCGCACGGGGGCGGACTATGCGGCGGTGATGGCGGACAGCGTCGAACTGTGCCGGGTGGCGGCGGCGGCGGGGACCGGGGTACTCGGCTGGCGCGGGCGGACGTGTGATCCGGGGCTGGCGGCGGAGGAAGTGACGCTGGTCGAGGCCTTTGCGCGCTATGCGGGGATCGATCTGGAGGCGGTTCTGGGCGATCGGGACGGGTTGGCGGCGGCAGTAGCCGGGGCGGGGATCACCGTGGCGGCGGATGACGGCTGGTCGGACCTGTTCAGCAAGGTGGTGGTGACGCGGATCGAGCCGCAGCTGGGGCAGGGGCGGCTGACCTTGCTGAAGGATTATCCGGTCAG
>JBGSWJ010000026.1:0-2883 GCA_041752495.1 Rhodobacterales bacterium | reverse complement strand
CACCGCCAGCTACAACAACGGCGCCTACTGCCGTTAACCCTGCGGCCCCGCCACCAGCCGTGGCGCGGGCCCCAGCGGGATCGGCCCCAGCGTCATGTTCCCGTCCCTGAACGTCAGCGGCGCCGTCAGCGTATCGCTCCCCCCGGCCAGCATCGCCCCGCCCCGCTGCACCATCATCGCCATCGTCGGGCTCAGCACCCCCGCCGACACCGCCAGCGTGATGACCTGCTGCCAGTTCTGCGCCGACAGGCTGATCTCTCCCGTCGGAATCCCCACCTCATCCACCGTCAGCTGCCCCTTGGCGGTAAACGCCAGCGTCCCCCAGTTCAGCCGCAACTCCCGCAGATTGATTGCCGTCACCCGGATCTGCCCCCGCATGTTCCGGTCCAGCGGCTGATCAAACGTCAGCCCGGCATCAAGCCAGACCTGATCCACAGCCGCAGGCAGCGTCCCCTCCGGATCAAGCAGTGCCTTGATCTCGGCCGGCGGCACGATCTTTTCCCCGTTCAGGAACAGATCATAGTCCGCCACCCCCGGGCCCGCATCGCGGAACGCGAACAACAGCTTGTCCAGCGCCACCTGCCAGCCAAGGTCCGACACAACCGTCATCGGCCCGCTTTCCACCGTCGCCTCGTCAAACGGCAGAGACAGCCCCACATCAACCCCCGCACTCGCCCGTAGCCCCTCTGCGGTCACAACCAGCCGGTCCCCCGGCATTGTGATCACCTGCTGTTCAGGCCAGACCGCAATCACCTGCGTCGGCCGATAGCTCAGCGCCAAAGTTTGAAACAGCGGCGTGGCCCATGTCACCCCGTTCGTCGGATGCGTCACGCTCAAATCAGTGATCGTCGTGTCAAACCGCGACGGGAACCCCTGCGTTGACAGGTCTGAATAGCTGATCTGCCAGCCATCCTCGGTCAGCCCGTCCAGAAACCCCGCAACGCCCGTTTCCATAGCATAGCGCCCGGCAAACCAGTATCCGCCGTAAAGCCCCGCCAGAACAACAACAAGGATCGTCAGGAATCGCATCGGCAGCCCTTTCACACGGCAATGGTTCGGTGTTTACAGGCGCCGCAGGACAAGGGCTAGCGCAATGGACCTTTGGGTCTTCGGCTACGGATCACTCCTCTGGGACCCGGGCTTTGCCCCGGCGGAAACGGTGACGGCCACACTCGCGGGCTACCACCGCAGCTTCTGCATGCTCTCCATCCACCATCGCGGAACCGAGGATGACCCGGGCCTTGTCCTCGCCCTCGACCGTGCGCCCCATGCCACCTGCACCGGCGCCGCCTTTCGCGTCCATGCGCCCGAGGCTGACAGCGTGATGACCATGCTCCGCGACCGCGAACTCATCTCCTCCGCCTATCTCGAGGAAATCCACCCCGTCACGCTCTCTGACGGACGCCGCGTTGATGCCGTGGCCTATGTCATCAACCCCGACCACCGCCAATACTGCCGCTTCGATCTCGAAACCCAGGCGCAGATGATCGCGCGGGCCACCGGCGGGCGCGGCCCGAACCGTGACTACCTTTACAACACCGCCGCCCATATCGCCGCCCTTGGCATCCACGACCCTGACATGGACTGGCTCGTCACCCGTGTCCGCGCCCTCACACACCCGGACGTGAAACCATGACAGGGCACAATTCGTTTGGGTTTTCAGTCCCGTCACTATATGTTGCGAAAAACCCCTTAACCCCGAGGATTGCTGTCTCGTGACGGACAAAAGGGAACCCGAGGCCGAGCCGAGATTCTCCCAGCCCATCCGCCAGATCACCTCCATGCTGATCGTGGTGGCTCTGGTCGCTGCGGGCTTCTACATCATTTTCGATACCGTCGTCCGGATTTTCTGGAACAATCCCTATCTTGATGCCGTCATCTTCGGCGTCTTCTTTCTGGGTGTTCTTGCCTGCTTCCGGCAGATGTATCTCATCGTCACCTCGGTCAGCTGGATCGACGCCTTTGCCCATCCCCAGCCGGGCGCTGAACTCTCCAATCCCCCCTCGCTCCTTGCCCCGCTGGCCACTCTCCTGCGGTCCCGGGGCGCGCGGATGCAGCTGTCATCCTCATCCAGCCGGTCAATTCTCGAATCCGTCGCCCAGCGGATCGACGAAGACCGCGAAATCACCCGCTACCTGTCCAACACCCTGATCTTCCTCGGGCTTCTGGGAACCTTCTTCGGCCTCGCCACGACCGTTCCCGCCCTTGTCGACACGATCAAATCCCTCAACCCGCAGGCCGGCGAATCCGGCGCCGAAATCTTTGCCCGTCTGCAACTTGGCCTGCAAACCCAGCTGGGCGGCATGGGCACCGCCTTCTCGTCCTCGCTCCTCGGCCTCTTCGGGTCGATGATCATCGGCCTCCTCGAACTCTTTGCCAGCCACGGCCAGAACCGCTTCTACCGCGAGCTTGAGGAATGGCTCTCCTCCATCACCCGCGTCAGCTTCTCGACCGGCGACGAAGGCGGCACCAGCAGCGACGCCACCATGATGGCGCAGGTCATCGACCATCTGGCCGAACAGATGGAATCGCTGCAACTGATGTTCACCCAGACCGACATCGCCCGCAGCCAGACCGACGAACGGATGAGCGAACTGTCTCAGGCCATATCCCGCCTCGCCAACCGGATGGAGGCGACCGAAACCAACGCCGCCCTTCTCCGCATCGCCGAAGGGCAGGAACGCCTGATCGCCGTCCTCTCCCAATCCGGCGGCGGCGAAGGCATGGATGCCGAAAGCCGGATGCGCCTGCGCTCCATCGACGTGCAACTCCTCCGCATCTTGGAAGAAATCTCGGCCGGGCGGCAGGAAACCGTGGCTGACCTCCGCACCGAAATCGCGACCCTCACGCGGGCCGTCCGCGGGGCAGCGGCCCCCCGCGCAC
>JBGSWJ010000025.1:0-6908 GCA_041752495.1 Rhodobacterales bacterium | reverse complement strand
CGCATGCAGCCGCCGCCCCGCTCGGTGCTGCGGAACTGGACGCTCGACCTCGCCGACACTCTGGTCGAGCGCGGCAAGGCGGGAACCTACTGGGGCCAGTTCCATCTTTGGGGCGAGGTGGTGGAAGCGCCCTCCGTCTCGCCGCCATCGGTCGGTGTCGCGGCCGCGATTGGTGCCACCACCCTGACGCTGAAGAACGATGCGGACACAACGGCGTTTCTGGCGACTGTCGGTCCCGGGTCCATCGCCGTGGTCCGCACCAATGCCACCGCGCCCGATTACCACCCCGCCGAGAGCCGGGAGATCATCTATATCGAGAGCATCTCGGGCCGCGTTCTGACCCTGTCCCGGCCGCTCACCATCTCGGTCGCCGTTTCGAACCCGCTCGATTATCCCGGCGAGACCGATGACCCTTCCACCGTCACCCTGCTGGTGGGGTCGCTCCTTGCGGCCAATGCCGCGACCGGGGCCACGCAGGTGACGCTCGTCGATGCCGCAGGTCTCGCCGTCGGCGATTGGGTCTATCTCTCGACGTCGGAACTGCCGACGCCGACCGGCAACCAGTTCGCATCGACCCTCGGCGTGCTGCTCGATCCGACCGAGCCCTTTGGCGACATCATCATCAACGAGGAAATCCACCGCATTACCGCCAAGTCAGGCAACACGCTGACGCTGGCGGAGCCCCTCGGCAAGAACAAGCTGACCGCCTGGAACGCCGCCTGCGTCAAGGTCGACCCGATCGAAAACGCCACGCTGAAGGGCGGGCGGTATGTCGGCCAGCAGGACGGCTCTGCCGCCGAGGCCTGGGAACACCAGTACATCTGGGCGCGCTACTGCGTGAACAGCACGATCAGCGATGCGCTGTTCGACAAGGATGCCGCCCGGGCCCTGACCCACCGCCGCATCGGTCAGGCGGTCCGGTCCGATACCGGCGCGGCCAACACGATAACCAGGCTGACCATCGGGCGGGGCGGCAGCATCGAGGCGGGCGAAGGCTATGGCGTCTCCCTGCGGCGGGGCGAGCGCAACTCGGTCGTCTCGCATTGCGACATCGAGAAGTGCCGCCACAGCATCGAGCTCTGGAGCACCACGGATGGATGCATCGTCGAATGGAACACCGTGCGCGATGACACATCGAGCAGCCTCGACACCCATGGCAGCTGGAACAAGGGTGTCATCATCCGCAACAACACGATCAGCAATGACGGGCTCCTGCTCTCGCCCGACCTCGGCGATCTGCCCGATGCGATCCGGATCGGCAACAACCGGTTCTGGTTCGACGAGGACATCCAGGTCCTGAACAACACCGTCACCGGCTACCGGGGCAATGCGATCAACATCGTGCCGGGATCGCGCAATGTCACCGTCGACGGGCTCGACTGCGACGATGTCGACCGGGTGCTGGCCATCGCGAAGAACGACCGGCATCCGGCGCTCTATTCGACCGACATCATCGTCCGCAATGTCATCGCCGACAATATCCGCGACCGGCTCAGCGAGGTCGACAACACCTCCGACACCACCCACGTCAAGCGCCTGACGCTGGAGGACTGGACGGTCGGCGCCTCGGGCGTGGGCACGGCCAATGTCGCGGGGATCCTGAACTTCCGCCTCTTCCGGATCGAAGACCTCACGCTGCGCAGGGTGCGGCTCGAGGCCATCCGCACCCAGACCTTCCACTACGGCTGGTATTTCGAGGACGTCACGGGTCTCACCATGACGAACTGCTTCCAGCGGGGCGGACAGCGCGGGATATCCGCCACCCGCGTGACGGGCATCAGCGGCAGCATCCGGATCGACAATCTTGAGGCCTCGACCAAGCATGTGCTGCGCACCGTCGGCACCTGTTCCGGCGCGCTCACCGTCACCCATGCGGGCTTCACGCCGGTACTCGATGCCACCGGCGTCACCGTCACGCTGGTTCCGGCATGAAGATCGCTCCCATGATCGAGGTCGGACCATGAAGTCGCTCTCTCCCGCCCTGCAGGCCCATCTCGACGAGGGCACCACGACGCTGGCCTGGTGCTGGCGCATCACCCGCGCTGACGGGGTCACCTTCGGCTTCACCGACCATGACGAGCCGCTGACCTTCGACGGGACCACTTTCGACCCGGAAAGCGGTTTTGCGGCGTCCGAGGTCCGCTCCGGGTCAGACCTCGCGGTCGATGCACAGGATGCGCAAGGTGTCCTGTCCTCGGACCGGATCACCGAGACCGACATCCTCGATGGTCGCTGGGACAATGCCAGCGTCGAAGTCTGGCGGGTCAATTGGCGGGCCACGGGGCAACGCGTGCTGATGCGGCGCGGGGCCATCGGCCAGATCCGGCGCGGACGTTTGGCCTTTGTGGCTGAAGTCCGGTCGCTGGCCCATGTCCTCGGCCAGACGGTCGGGCGGACGTTTCAGGCGAGTTGCGATGCGGCCCTTGGTGACGCGCGTTGCGGGGTCAATCTCGAGGCCCCTGCCTTCAAGGGCGCGGGCGCGGTCATCGCCGTGCAGAGTGACCGCAGCTTCACCGCGTCGGGGCTTGGCGGTTTCGATGCGGGCTGGTTCACCTCCGGCACGGTCGAGTGGACGAGTGGGGCCAATGCCGGGCGGATCGAGGAAGTGCTAACGCATGATAGTGTCAGTGGTGCGATCGTACTGACCCTGCTGGAGGCGCCTGTGCGGGCCCTCGCGGTGGGCGGCAGTTTCACTGTACGGGCGGGTTGCGACAAGCGCATCGAGACCTGCGCGGCGAAGTTCACCAATGTCGCCAACTTCCGGGGCTTCCCGCATATCCCCGGGCAGGATGCCGTGCTGCGCTATGCCACAAAGGATGGTGGGCATGCGGGGGCGGTGCTTTGACAAGCGCCACGGTCATCAGCGCAGACCCTGCCCATGTTATCGCTGTCGCGCGGTCCTGGCTTGATACACCCTACCACGATCAGGCGAGCCTCAAGGGTGTGGGCTGCGATTGCCTCGGCCTCGCGCGCGGGGTCTGGCGCGAGGTCGTCGGCCCCGAACCCTTTCTGATCCCGCCCTATAGCCGGGATTGGGGTGAGACCGGGCCGCACGAAGTGCTGGCCGAGGGCACGCGGCCTATGATGCCCGAAATCGCGGTCGAGGAAGCTGTCCCCGGCGCCCTTGTGCTGTTCCGCATGCGGCCCGGCGCCATCGCCAAGCATATCGGGATCCTCTCTGGGCATCTCAGCTTCATCCACGCTTATGAGCGGCTTGGCGTGATTGAGGAACCGCTGACCCCAACCTGGCGACGCCGCATTGCCTTCGCCTTTCTCTTTCCGCAACGCTGAGAGTTTTTCATGGCCACCCTCGTCCTCGGTGCCGTCGGCACTGCCATTGGCGGCAATATCGGCGGCGCAATCCTTGGTGTCGGTGCCGCCACGATCGGCGGTTTCATCGGATCGGCCGTGGGATCGGTCGTCGACAGCTGGATCGTGTCCTCGCTCGCACCGGCGCAGCGGATCGAAGGTGCCCGGCTCGACACGCTGCGGATCACCTCGGCCAGCGAAGGCGCGGTGATCCCGCGGCTTTACGGCCGGATGCGCCTTGGTGGCAACATCATCTGGGCCACCGATTTCCGGGAGGAGACGGAAACGACCTCGCAAGGCGGCGGCAAGAGCGGCGGCGGCAGTAAGGTCACGACGACCGAGTATCTGTATTTCGCGTCGTTTGCGGTGGCGCTCTGCGAAGGTCCGATCACCGGCATCGGCCGCATTTGGGCCGACAGCATGCCGATGGACATGACCGGTGTCACCTGGCGCTGGTATCCGGGCAACAAGGATCAGACCCCCGATCCCTTCATCGCCGCGACGATGGGGGCCGCAAACACGCCCGCGTACCGCGGCACGGCCTATGTCGTCTTCGAAGATCTGGCGCTCTCGCGCTATGGCAACCGCCTGCCGCAGCTCTCCTTCGAGGTCTTCCGCCCGCTGGCTGATCCCGACACTGCCGAGGGGTTGGTCAAGGCCGTGACCCTGATCCCCGGTGGCGAATTCGGCCTCGCCACGCAGGCGATCCGCTCGGGCAGCAGCGGCGAGACGGTGCCGGAGAACCTGACGGCGCTGCCCGACACGCCCGACATCGTCCTGGCCCTCGACCAGCTGCAGGCGATGGCGCCTGCCATCGAGAGCGTCACCCTCGTCGTGCCGTGGTTCGGCGACGATCTGCGCGCGGGCGCCTGCGAGCTGAAGCCGGGGGTCGACACCGCTTCGAAGACCACCACCCCGGCGACCTGGGAAGTGAACGGCGTCGGCCGGGGGTCTGCGCATCTGATCAGTCGTGACAGCGAGGATCGCCCGATTTTCGGAGGAACACCGGCGGATTTCGCGGTCGTGGAGGCGATCCGAGAACTTAAGTCGCGGGGGCTGCGGGTCACGCTTCTGCCGCTCGTGCTGATGGATATCCCGACCGGCAACGGCCTTCCGAACCCCTACAGTGCCAACGCCGCCACCTCCGGCCAGCCCAAGTACCCCACGCGGGCGCGCATCACCTGCTCCCCGGCTGCGGGTTTCGCGGGGACGGTCGACAAGACGGGTGCGGCCGCTGCTCAGGTTACGGCTTTCTTCGGTGGGGCGACACCCGGCAGTTTTTCTGTGTCTGGGGAGACAGTCACATGGACTGGCTCCTCGTCAGACTGGGGTCTGCGCCGCATGGTGCTGCATTACGCCCATCTCTGTGAAGCGGCCGGTGGTGTGAATGCCTTTCTGCTGGGCAGCGGGCTGCGCGGGCTGACCACGATCCGCTCAGGCGCCAGCACCTATCCGGCAGTCACCGCGCTCCGGAGCCTCGCGACCGATGTCCGGACGATCCTCGGGGCGGGGACGAAGATTAGCTATGCCGCAGATTGCACCGAGTCCTTCGGTCACCAGCCGCAGGATGGGTCGGGCGACGTCTTTTTCCACCTCGATCCGTTCTGGGCGGATGCGGCGGTGGATTTCGTGGGGATCGACGCATATTTCCCGCTGTCGGACTGGCGGGACGGGTTTGACCATATCGATGCGGCCCTTGCACCGGCGATCTACGACCGCAGCTACCTGCAGGCCAACATAGCGGGCGGCGAAGGCTTCGACTGGCGCTATGCCAGCGCCGGCAACCGCACCGCCCAGATCCGGACCGCCATTTCCGACCCTGTCTATGGCAAGCCATGGGTCTTCCGTCCCAAGGATCTGAAGGCCTGGTGGTCGAACCCGCATGTCAACCGCCCGGGTGGGACGGAAAGCGTCACGCCGACGGCCTGGATCCCGCGCTCGAAACCGATCCGCTTCACCCAACTCGGCTGTCCCGCCATCGACCGGGGCACGAACCAGCCCGATGCCCGCGTCGATGCGCTGTCGTCTGAAAGTGCGATGCCGCATTTCTCGCGCGGGGGGCGCGATGATGCGATTCAGCGGGCAGCGCTTGAGGCGATCTATTCATGGTGGGGCAAGTCCTCGAACAACCCGACATCCTCGGTTTACGAGGGCCGCATGGTCCGCCTGGCGGATTCCGCCGCTTGGAGCTGGGATGCGCGACCCTATCCGTTCTTTCCGGAACTAACCGACGTCTGGGCCGACAGCGCGAACTGGCGAACGGGTCCTTGGCTGACCGGGCGGCTCGGCGCCGTGTCGCTTGCGGCCCTCGTCCGGCACCTGTGCCAGCGGGCGGGCATGCCGGAGGGGCAGATCGATGTTTCGGGTCTCTGGGGCGCGGTGGAAGGCTATGTATTTTCGGCGCTCGAAAGCCCGCGGACATCGATCAGCATGCTAGCGCGGCATTTCGGGTTCGATGCCATCGAGACCGAGGGCAAGATCTGCTTCGTCATGCGTGGGCGGGCGTCGGCTGTGACGGTGACCCATGACGATCTCGTGGCCCCGAATGCCGGGGGCAACTCCGGCGGAGGGTCCGGTGACGGCGAAGTGCTGGAACTCGTCCGCGCGCAAGAGACGGAACTGCCGCAGGCGCTGAAGTGGCAGGTCGCCCGCGCCGACGAGGATTATGATGCCGCCCTCGTAGAGGCGCGCCGGATCACTGTCGACACCACCCGCATTGCGTCAGAGACGTTTCCCTTCGCGGTGCCGCCCGAGGAGGCCGAGCGCCGCTGTCGGCGGGCACTGATGGAGGCCTGGACCGGGCGCGAGAGCGCCAGTTTCCGCCTGCCGCCCTCCCGGCTGGCGCTGGACCCAACTGACGTGATCAGCCTCGTCCATGACGGCAGAACGGTTGATTTCCGTCTGGTGACCATTGCCGACGCCGAAGCGCGGGGGATCGAGGCGGTTCGACAGGATCAGGCGGCCGGGGACATTCCTCCGGCTCAGCCGCGCGCTGCGACGCTGACGAAGCCGGTGGTGTTCGGCGCACCGGAGGTCATTCTCCTCGACTTGCCGCAACTCGGCGAAGACCAGCCAGCGCATCGCCCCCTCGCGGCCGCCCATGCCGTTCCCTGGCCGGGCGGGATGGCCGTTTTCCGCAGCCCGTCCACGGATGGGTTCGCGCTGATGACCATTTTCGGTCGTCGGGCTAGGATCGGCACGCTGGTGTCGGATTTGCCTGCAGGTCCGACCTCACGTTTCGATCTGGGCAATGCGCTCGTGGTCGATCTGGCCTCAGGCAAGCTGGAAAGCGTCACCGACCTCACGCTCCTCGGTGGGGCCAATGCGCTGGCTGTGGAAACTGCCCCGGGTGTCTGGGAGATCGTCCAGGCCGGGTCTGCCGAACTGATCGCACCCCGTCGCTATCGCCTGACCCGCCTCCTGCGCGGACAACGCGGAACTGAGGCGGCCATGGGTAATCCGACCCCGGCAGGGGCACGGTTGGTGGTACTCGATGCCGCCGTGGTGCAACTCCCCATTGCCGAGGCCGATCTCGGGCAACCGTGGAACTGGCGCATCGGCCCTGCGGCGCGTGCCGTCAGCGATCCGAGCTACACTGC
>JBGSWJ010000024.1:0-2706 GCA_041752495.1 Rhodobacterales bacterium | reverse complement strand
GCGGTCGCGGATCAGGGCTGCGGCATCAACGGTGCTGGTCCTGCGCGCCAGCCGGTCGCCCCAAGGAAAAAGGGCGCCGCGTGGTGATCGCAGCGCCCCGGAAAACTGGCCGATCCCTGCGGATCAGTCGTTCGCGTCGGTCGGCATCGTCGGCTTGGGCAGCGTCTTCTGCGCGCCGGTCGTGCTCAAAGGATCGTCCTGCCGCTGGACCGAGCCTTCGAAATGGGCGCCGGATTCGATGGCGATGGTCTTGTGGATGATGTCGCCTTCGACCCGCGCCGTTGACGTCAGCCGCACCTTGAGCCCGCGCACCCGCCCGATGATCCGGCCGTTGATGACCACATCGTCGGCCACCAGTTCACCTTTGACCGTTGCGCCTTCGCCGATGGTCAGCAGATGGGCGCGGATATCGCCGTCAACCTGACCTTCGATCTGGATATCGCCGGTCGTCTTGAGGTTGCCCTTGATGTGCAGGTCCGACGACAGAATCGATGCTGGTGGTTTGGCCTTGGGCGCGGCGGGGCGGTAATCCGTTGACGTGCCTACAGCGGTTCCGGTGACAGGGGCCGGGGTTGCGGGGGTCTCGGCCGCTTTGGGGCCGGGCTCGTTGATTTTGCTCTTAGAAAACATCGCTTCCAGCTCTTATATAAATCATGGGGTTGAGTGCCTGACCGTTCACGCGGATCTCGTAGTGCAGATGCGGGCCGGTCGACCGTCCAGAATTGCCCATATCACCTATCCGCTCCCCGCGCGAGACCCTTTGGCCGACCTCGACCCGGATTGCGCTCAAATGACCGTAGCGCGTCTCGATGCCGAAATCGTGCTGTATCTTGATCAGCCGCCCGTAACCCGACAGCCAGCCCGCATAAATGACGGTGCCATCCGCCGTGGAATAGATCGGTGTGCCGACAGGTGCCGCGAAATCCACACCTTCATGCATGCGGCCCCAGCGTGACCCAAAGCCCGATGTGTAGCGGAACGAGTCACGGACGGGCAGCACGAACGGGGCGCGTTCAGCGACGATCCGGTACATGTTGATCCGGTCCATTGAATTCAGGATCGCATTGGCGCGCATCGTATCGGGATCAGGCATTCCGCCGCTGGTCGAAAACTGAAGCGGCGTGAGCGGCCCGCCGCTGCCGGAATAGCCGCGCCGCACTTCGTCCAAGAGCTCATCTGTATCAAGGCCCGCAGCACGGAACATGTCGTCGAGCGGTTCGACCGAGACGAGCATCGCCTCTTCCAACTGGGCAAAGATCTCCTGATTGCGGTCCTGCATCAGTCGCAGTTCAAGGTCGAGTTCCGCCGCATGATCCAGCGCCGCCTGCGCATCGGCCACGGTCGTGTCGCGTTCGACGGCGGTCTGGGCCAGCGCATCGGCCAGAATGCTGACCGTCCCGGTCAGCTCGTCAGCCGCCATCCCGCCAGCGGTCACGTCGCTGCCGTCAAGTGCCGCCTGCAACTGATCTGCCTGCGCCAGCGCAGTGTCACGGTCGCGGATCGCGTCGCTTAGCTTGGCATAGATCACTTCCATCCCGGTTTCGAGTTCGCGGTTCCGGTCCTCGGAGGCCAGAAGTTCGCTCTGCATCGCGGAAATCTGTTCAAGTGCGGCGCTGAAACGTTCCTGCGCCGCAACGGCTTCGGTTGCCCGCAGGTCGCGCTCTGCGGCCATGTCGTTCAGCCGCGCCTCGTACACCTGCTTGTCGCGCTGCGCCTGCGCGCGGAAATTCCCGGCCCCGATGGAATCCATCAAGAGGATCGCTGTGGCCACGATGGTCCAGCCGACCAGCAGCGTTGCCCCGACCCATGCAATCAGTTGCTTTTCCGATGAAAGCCGGATGAACCGGGTTTCCGTGTCCGAGCGCAGAAAGAGTCGCTTCTCGGGTAGCCGGCGTTCAAGCGCCGCATGCAGCTTGTGCATCAGTCCAGATTTCACGCAGGTCGTCCCGTCCCGTTGGCGGACCGGCTTCCTCCCCGAAGCCGGACCTCTGGCAGGGTGTTAAAGACGGGGGGGGCATGCTGCAACAATTTTGGTCGGTCTTTGCCCGGCACCCCAGCTAACCACACGAAAACCGGCGGGAATCTGCCGATTTACGCAGGGGCGTCGTCTTGGTTTCCAGTCAGCGGCCAATAGAAATCGGGTGGCAAACCCGCCTCGGCCCGCTTCTCTTCGTTGAAGGGCGGCTTGAGAGTGCCGTGGAAATGTGTCCGGACAAGTGCGTGAAACACGTCCTTGGGATCAAGGTTGTGGCGCCCGCACAGGAAGTGGAACCACTTGGACCCATAGGCCACATGGTGCACCTCCTCGGCATAGATCGTTTCAAGCGCCGCCGTGGCCCCGGCATCCTTCGCCTTGCGAAAGATCTCGATCATCCCCGGCGTGACATCCAGTCCCCGCGCCTCGAGCACCATGGGCACGACGGCAAGCCTTGCCATCAGGTCGGTCGCCGTATCCTCGGCCGCGCGCCACATGCCGGCATGGGCGGGCAGGGCGCCATAATGGCTTCCCAATGCTTCAAGACAGTCGCACATCAGATTGAAATGCTTGGATTCCTCGTCTGCTGCCTTGACCCAGTCGTCACAGAATCCGGGTGGCATTGGCACATCGGTAAATCGCGCAATGATATCCCAGTGCAGATCGACGGCGTTCAGCTCGATATGCGCCACCGCGTGCAAGAGCGCGATCCGCCCCTCGGGCGTGCCCGG
>JBGSWJ010000023.1:0-24281 GCA_041752495.1 Rhodobacterales bacterium | reverse complement strand
CATCCCCGATCAGCCGCATCTTCTCGGGCGCGGCCTTGCCCTTCATCTCGCCCAGCTTGGGCACAGCGGCCAAAAGCGCCCGGGTGTATTCCTCCTTCGGGTTCTCGAAAATCTCCTCGACCGTCCCCGTCTCGACGATCTTGCCGCGATACATCACGACGACCCGGTCGGCCATCTGCGCCACTACCGCCATGTCATGCGTGATGAACAGGACGGCCATCCCCTTTTCCCGCTTCAGCCGGTTGATCAGCGCCAGAATCTCGGCCTGAATCGTCACGTCCAGTGCCGTCGTCGGTTCATCCGCGATCAACAGGCGCGGCTCACATGCCATCGCCATCGCGATCACCACCCGCTGCCGCATCCCGCCGGACAGTTCGTGCGGATACTGCTTCAACCGCCGCTCAGGCTCCGGGATGCGCACCTGCTTCAGCATCTCCAAAGCCCGCGCCCGCGCCGCGTCCTTGCTCAGGCCCCGGTGCAGCATCAGCCCATCCGTCAGCTGCCGCTCGATCGTGAACACCGGGTTCAGCGACGTCATCGGCTCCTGAAAGATCATCCCGATCTCATTGCCGCGTACATCCTGCATCACGGCCGGGCTTGCCCCCGCCACGTCCAGCACCGATCCGTCCGGCCGCACAAAGCTCAGCTTGCCCCCGGTAATCGTCCCGCCCCCGAACTCGACCAGCCGCATCAGGCTCAGCGAGGTGACCGACTTCCCCGATCCGCTTTCGCCGACGACGCAGACCGTCTCGCCGGGGTTGATGGCAAAGGACACATCCTCCACCCCCACGACCTTCCCGCTGTCCGTCGCAAATTCCACCCGCAGATGATCGACCGAAACCAGAGCGTTCATTTTGACCTCGGATCAAGGATGTCGCGCAGGACATCGCCGAACATGTTCAACCCCAGCACCGTCAGCGCCACCGCCGCCCCCGGCGCCAGCGCCGTCCACGGCGCCCGTTCCAGATAATCCCGCGACGCCTGTATCATCAGACCCCAGCTTGCCTCGGGCGGCTGCGTGCCCAGCCCCAGAAAGGAAAGCCCCGCCTCGGCCAGAATCGCAAAGGCCAGGCTGATCGTCGCCTGCACGATGATCGCGGGCAGGATGTTGGGCAGGACATGGCGCGATAGGATGAACAGGTCCGTCGTCCCCGCCGCCCGCGCCGCCTCGACATAGGGCATCTGCGCCACGCGCAACGCCTCGCCCCGCACGATCCGGGCAAGGTAGGGGGTGAACGCCACCCCGATGGCAATGATCGTGTTCTGCAAATTCGGCCCCAGCACGGCGCTGATCGTCAGGGCCAGCAGCAGCGCCGGAAAAGCCAGCAGCGTATCCACAAACCGCATCAGCACATTGTCGATCCGCCCGCCAAAATAGCCCGACACCATCCCCAACGGCAGCCCGATCACGATGCTCATCAGCACCGCCGTCACCGCAATCTCAAGCGAAAGCCGCGCCCCCAGCAGCACCCGGATCAGGATATCCCGCCCCAACTGATCCGTGCCCAGCAGATGCTTGGCCGAAGGTGGCGCCAGCCGCGCCGTCATATCCATCGCCGTCGCCGCCTCGGGTGGGATCAGCAGCGGCGCCAGAATCCCGACAAGCGCGATCAATGTGACAAGGACGATGCCGATCAGGCCCTTGGCTGTTAAGAAACGCCGCATCGCCCTAGCCCAGCCTGATCCGCGGATCGATGATCAGATACAGCAGGTCCACCAGCAGGTTTGTCAGCATCACCACCGCCGCGATGACAAACACCGTCGCCTGAATCAGCGGCATGTCCCGGTTCAGCAGCGCCTGATAGGTCAGCCATCCCATGCCGGTATAGTTGAACAGGCTTTCCATCACGATGATGGACCCGAACAGATACCCGATCTGCAGCCCGGCAATCGTGATCACCGGCCCGATGGCATTGCGCAGCCCGTAGGACCACACCACCGTCCCCTCGCTCAACCCCTTGGCCCGCGCCACCCGGATGAACTCCTGCCCCAGAATCCCGGTCATCGTGGACCGCGTCATCCGCGTCAGATGCGCCATCAACCCAAGGCCCAGCGCCAGCGACGGCAGGAACGCATGCTGCACGGCCAGCAGGAAGTTTTCCGACGGATCGACAAAACCGCTCGACGGGAACCAGCCCAGCCATTTCGCAAAGACGAGGATCATCACGATCCCCCAGAAGAAATCCGGCAGGCTGACGCCAAGAAGCGCGGTCGTCGACGACACGGAATCCTGCCATTTGTCCCGATGCACAGCCGCCCAGACCCCCAGCGGCACCGCTGCAGCCAAAGCAATCGCCATCGACATCACCACGATGATCGACGACGCCACGATCTTTTGCGACAGAAGCTCGGCAATCGGTTTCTTGAAGATCAGACTGTCGCCCCATTCCCCCGTCAGCATCCCGCCCACCCAGCGCCCGTATTGCACCAGTATCGGATCATTCAGCCCAAGCGACTCGCGCAGACCGGCCAGCGCCTCGGGGTTCGATTGCGTCCCCATGATCATCATCGCCACGTCACCCGGCAGGATGTTCGTGATCGCAAACGTCACCAGCGTGATCAGGAATAGCGTCAGGATGACCGACAAAAGCCGGTTGAGGACATAGGTCATGGGTCACCGGATGCAGGGCAAGAAGAGGGAACCGGCGGGCCGGGGGGCCCGCCGGGCAGTCAAGGTCAGGCCGACAGCCAGACCTTGTGGAAGTTGAGGTTGGACCCGTTCGGATGCACCACCGTATCCAGCCCCATGACCGTGGGCTGTGCGCCGATCGTCCCGTTGCGGAACCACAGGATGATATCGTGGCTTTCGTCCCAGATCTGCTGCTGCACCTGCTGATAGATCGCCGCACGTTCCGCATCATCCACCGTGATTCGTGCCTTTGCGGTCAGTTCGTCGATGACGGGGTCGTTGATCGCACGGTAGTTGAAGGCACCGGTCGAATTCCACACGCTGAAATACAGGAAGTCGGATTCCCACAGCGAGAAGAAGTTCATCATCGTCATCTGGTAGTCTTTGTCGACCCAGCACTGGCTCAGCCAGTCGGCCCAGGTCAGCTGCTCGATCGTCAGGTTGACGCCCGCCATGCGGAACCATTCGACAAGGATCTGCGCGGTTTCGATATGGTAGGGATAGTTCGTCGTCGCCTTGAACACGATGTTGAGCGACCCTTCAGGATAGCCCGCTTCAGCCAACAGCGCCTTGGCGCCTTCGATGTCCTGCGCCCGCTGCACCAGCGACTTGTTGTAGGCCGCCGAAGTCGGGAAGCTCGGGCTGGGCGAAGTCGCACCCTGACCCCACAGCGCACCCTGCATCAGTGCTTCCTTGTCGATGATCATGTCGAACGCGATCCGGACGCGCTTGTCCTGGAACGGCTCGTAAGTGTGGTTCATGTTGATAAAGTCAAAGTTCAGCGGGAACCACGTCTTGATCTGCAGTGCCGCATCGCCCTTGAGTTCTTCCACACGGTCAAGCGGAATGTCGTTGATCATGTGAAGCTCGCCAGTCTGCAGACCTGTCAGGCGGGTCGTGGGTTCTGTGATCTCGCGGGCGAGAACACCATCCAGATAGGCGGGACCATCCCAGTAATCGTCAAACCGCGCCATTTCGACCACGGTGCCAACTTCGTAGCGCACGAACTTGAAGGGGCCTGCGCCCATCGGGTTGGTGCCCTGCGTCGGACCGGAATCCACCGGCATGATCACGCCCGCGCCGTTTTCCGCCAGACGGCTCAGGAACGGAGCGTTGACCGCGCTCATGTTGATGATGACGGTCAGATCATCGGGCGTGTCGATGCTCGCCACGTTGTTGAACACTTCAAAGTTCACGGCTCCGGTGGCCGGGTCCTTGCAGCGCTCGAACGAGTATTTTACGTCTGCCGATGTCATCGTCGCGCCGTTGTGGAACTTCACATTCGGACGCAGCTTGAACGTATAGGTCAGCCCGTCCGGCGATACTTCAAAACTTTCGGCTAGCCCCGGGATGACGTTCAGGTTCGCATCCACCGTCACGATCGACGAATGGATGTTCTGCAGCACGCGGCCCGACGACGCGGTGCCGGTCTGGTGCATGTCCAGGTTCTGCGTGGTCTCCGAATGGCCCCAGATCAGCGTCCCGCCCGTCACCGGCGTGTCCTGCGCCATGAGGAGCGACGGCAGCGAAGCCCCGCCCATAAAGATCCCGCCCCCGATAAGGGCGGTCGAGGTCTGAAGAAAGTCTCTGCGTTTCATTCTTTCGTCTCCCTGCTACGCGGCCGGACTGCGGCCGCACTGTTCATCTGATCCCGCCTTTGGCGGTTTCTCTTGTCTGCTCAGCTTGGAAAACCGGGGCGACGCGCCGCCACGGCCAGTTCACGTTCCAGTGCCATCCCGAGGTTCAGGATCGGCCCTTCGTCAAACAACCGCCCCCAGAGCGAGATGCCCTGCGGCACGGTAAACAGGCGGCCCGAAGTATCGGCCTCGCCCGTGGTCAGCTTGCCCGACCCCAGCGACGCCGGGCTGCGTGTGCCCAACTCTTCAAAACCTGCCCGCAGATGCAGACAGGGATGCCCGGTAAAGTTCGACGCGATCAGCATCGGCCCGGTCATGAACGGCCCGATCAGCGCGTCACACTGGCGGAAGAGCCCGTCCAGCGCCTCCATCACCAGATACCGCAGCCGGTCTAGTTGCACATGGTCAACCGCCGACAGGAACCGCGCCTTCCGCATCGTGTTGGGCCAGGCCCCCTCGTCCTGCCAGGTCAGCGTGTCGTCGATGTCCGACAGCGTCAGGTCCTCAAAGAACGCCGCCGCCTCCGCATAGACGATGTTCATCAACGCGCCATAAGGCAGGTCGGGCAGGCTGACCTCGACCACCTCGATCCCCAGCCGCCTTGCCGCCGCCAGCGCCGCATGATCCACCGGCGTGGCCCCCTCGCCAAACGCCTCGGGCAGATAGCCCAACCGCAACCCCTTGATCCCGGCCGTCGCGTCAAAGACGAAAGGCGCGGCAATGCTCGACCGGTCCGCCACATCCCCGCCATTCAGCGCCGCCAGAACAATGGCCGTATCCTCGACCGACCGGCAGATTGGCCCCACCTTGTCCAGGCTGTTGCACAGTGCCATCGCCCCGGCCCGGCTGACCCGGCCAAAGGTCGGGCGCAGCCCCGTCGTCCCGCACCTTTGGCTGGGCGACGTAATCGATCCCAAAGTCTCGGTCCCGATGGCAAAGGCACAAAGCGCCCCCGCCGTCGCACTCGCCGACCCTGCACTCGACCCGCTCGACCCTTCGTTCAGGTTCCACGGGTTACGCGTGACCCCGCCATACCAGATGTCGTTATAGGCCAGCGCGCCCACAGTGGTCTTGCCCAACAGGACGGCCCCCTTGGACCGCAACAATTTCACAATGGTCGCGTCAGTCTCGGGCACCCGGTTCTGGAACGGCTCGGCCCCCCAGCCTGTAACGATCCCCTTGGTATCAAAAAGGTCCTTCACCCCATAAGGAATCCCGTGCAGCGGCCCAAGGTTCACACCCGCCTGCGTCAGCGCATCCATCGCCGCCGCCTCGGCCAGGGCCAGTTCCGGCGTGACCATCGCAAAACATTCCAGCTTTGGCCCCAGTGCCGCGATCCTGTCCAGATAGATCCGCGTCAGCCGCACACTTGTCAGTTGGCCTGCCGCGATCCACGCCGCCAGATGGCGGACCGGGGCAAAGGCAATGTCCTCGTCATTGGCGGGCAGTTCCGCAGTCACCTTTGACAGCGTCAGTCCATCCGCCCCGTGCGGCATGGCAAATCCCGGCAGGCGCGGGTCAAACCGCGTGGCCATCGGCACTGAATTGGCCAGCTTAACCCCCCGCCGCTGCACCGCCGAAGCGATCTGGCCCTCAAGGTTGCCGATCATCTGCGCCCGTTCCTCGGGCGTATACTCCAGCCCCATCAGCGCCTCGGCCGCGCCGATCATCTCCACAGTGATCCCGCTCATGTCTCTCCCCTTTCGGTCCCGGCACTCTCCGGCCCAAGGATGCGCCGCAGGTTCCGTTCCAATGTTTGCAAATGCGCCTGCATCGCGGCCCTCGCCCCCTCGGGGTCGCCCGCTTCGATCAGGTCGATCATCACGTGATGTTCCCTGTCGCTGATCTTCAACGTCTCAAGCGACCGCGCCTTGGACCGCATCCCGCGCCAGTTCTGGTTCGCCCGAATCTCGTCAATCAGCGAAAACGCCGTCAAGAGCGGCCGGTTTCCCGCTGTCCGTGCAATCATCCGGTGCAGCGCCCCGTCCCACAGTTCGATACTGTCCGGGTCTGTCGCTTCAACCGTCCGCCGCGCCAGATTGCGCATGCGCTCGATATCGGTGGGCAGGGCCACCTTTGCGCACATTGCGGCCAGCGCAGGCTCGATGCACAGCCGCGCCTCCATCACCTCAAGGATATTGGTCTCGCCCACGATCTCTGCGGCCAGAACCTGCGTCGGATCGGGGGGTAACCCGGCAAAGGTCCCCTTCCCCTGCTTCCGCCAGATCAACCCCTCGGCCTCCAGCGCTTCAAGCGCCCGGCGCACGGCCCGCCGCCCCACGCCCATCCCTTCGGACAATTCCCGCTCGGTCGGCAGGCGGCCGCCGTCACCTAGATCGGCATTGTCGATCATCGACTGCAGCCGCGCCCGCACTGCGGTCACGCTGTCATCCAAACCGACTCTGCGTTGGCTGTTCATGGCGAATCGCGAACCATTCTGAATTTGGTTCGCTAACCGCCCCTCATCCTGCGATTCTGTCAACGTCTTTCTGAAGCCACGCCGGCCCAAAGCCTGAAGAGTCCTGAAACAAGGTCAGTTCGCTGATTTTCTGAACATACGGAAAACGACCCGAGCTTGCCGATCCATCCTGTCAACCGGTCCAAGATAGACGACCTTGCGGATCATTCACAAATTGGATCACCTTCTTCCCCTTACCCGGCCGCGGGGCCCCAATGATGCAGGGCCAGGGCAGGGCATCATGTGCACCAGCCCGCCGCTTCAGGCGGGACATCTGCAAAATGGGACACAGGAACCAGAGCAGTCCTGCCGCACGGGATTCTGCGACCCGGAAACGACAACCGCGGCCCTCGGCCCAGTTCCTGCCATTTGCCCCCAGCGCTATGCCACCCGGGCAACGCCAGCAAAGGCCAGCCGGGCCCATGCGCAACCGGTGCACCTGAGGAGCTTGATAAGTTTAGCGGCTTGATAAGCAGCGCCGATATCTCCGGGGTGCAGCGCTGGGCACGGACGGGCATGTTGATTGCGCGAGACCAATTCGGCTTCGCTCTATATCCTTGCCATGCCAGAATCGAATCACCGAAATTGACTTTCGGGTACGGACCTCGGAGTGTTCAAGGCCGTGCGGCACGTTAAACGCACTGACAAGAGAGAACACGATGGCAGAGAAGATATTGGGGGTTGGTTTTCACAAAACGGGCACGACGTCACTGGGCGACGCCCTCGAGCTTCTTGGTTACAAGCGCCAAGGATGGAAGGGTGAGAATTCCCTTATGTTCCATAAGGGCGATATCGACGGTCTGATTCAATTGACCGATGAATATGATGCCTTCGAAGACTTCCCATGGCCGCTCCTGTTCCGCGAGATCCATGCCCGCCATCCACAGATCAAGTTCATCCTGACACATCGGAAGTCCATGGATGTGTGGTTTGAAAGCCTCGCTCAGCATTGCGACCGCAAACCACCCTCGAAAACCGACTTTCGGCGGCACCTTTACGGGGTCGAAAACCCAAGAGATGCTCCAGAACATGTGAAGGCCGTTCACCAGGCCCATATCGACGACGTGCGCGCCTATGCCTCCAAGGAGAATATTCCTTTGTTGGAGTTATGTCCGGAGGATGGAGATGGCTGGGTCGCGCTTTGTGCGTTTTTGGGCAAGAAGGTTCCTAAACACCCTTATCCACATTCCAACAAGAAGCCATCTGGTATCCGAATGCGCTTTGGCGCGATCCGCCGTCAAGCAGTGACCCTGAAGAAAAAGCTGATGTCATCGCCAAGTTGACGAAAGACGCCGTTGTGCCTTCGTTTGGGCTGGATATCTGATGCGCCCTATGGATGGCTGTTCAATGCTCTGGTTTCTTTACAGGAAATCCCGATTAAAAATTTGCGCCGCGACGGCTGATTTGATCATGCCAGGAATGGGATAATCTACGGGTGGAAATCGTTCTCCATATAGGCGCGCCAAAATGTGGCAGTTCGTTTTTGCAAAGCGCATTATTTGACGCGGGTTCGGCACTTAGCGGTGCTGGCGTCTTTTATCCGCGACCGCCCCACGGGCGGAACAATCATGCAATCCTGACCGTCGGGTTGGTCCCGCAAGAGGCGCTTGCCCGCCATCTGCGTTTTGGCCATCTGCGGGCTGAACTGGCACTTTCGCGCTTTCTATTCATGCGGCGGTTGGGTGCCGAGATTGCGAAACTGAAGCCTGAGCGCGTGGTCCTTTCCGCCGAAGAATTATTCAGCCTGCCATCGCGCGAAGCGATCAAAAGTCTGCAGGCTGAATTAATGGCGCTAGGCCCCACAACGATCCGCGTCGTTGTGGTCGTGCGGCGACCCTCCGACTGGTTCGCTGCCTCGATTGCGCAGAGCGCCAAGGCAAATGCACAGCCAAAGATCCCGGTCGCACCGTTTTTTATCAACAAGATTGATAACTGGATCCAGGTTTTTGGTCGGTCGAATGTGACAGTAATGCCGCTTGCGGCAGGGGCTCTGGACGGTAGTCTCATCGACCGTTTTCTGGCTACTATCGGCGCAAGCGCCGATCTTTCGGCACTGATTGCGACAGGCGACCAGAAACGCAAACCCACCCTAAGCGCCGAAGCTGTCAGTGTCATGACAAACTTCCGACGCAGTTTTTTTCAAGGCTCCGATGGGTCGCTGCGGCGATCAAGCAGCCGACTCGCGAAAGCGCTTCAGGCCGTTGATGTGTCGCTGGGACTACCGCCAGCCCGTTGCAAACCCGAAATTGCACTGATGATTGACGCCGGTTCCGGCGACGTGGAAACGCTGCGCCACGCCTACGGGATCATCTTCGATGCGGACATCAATGCAGCGCGATCCTACGATGCTGGGCTGCTCGCGAACACGGACTGCCTTCACATCAACGAAGCGCGCCGCGCAGACCTGATTGCCTGTCTTGCGGCCTCACAATGGGCCCGGCGAACGGACCCGATGGATGCCATTTTGTACGGCGTCTCCTCCCGGAGAAAACAGGCTTGGCTCGCAGCGTTAAAAAGCGCCTGATCTGTTACCCAATCGACCCTGAACGCGCGCAAACCGTCTGCTTGATTTGTTTGCCGGGCTGATCGGTGACGTGCCGTTTGACGAAGAGCGCTAAACCATGTGCACCCACGGATGGAAATGGAACGGACCAAGCCATCGGGGGGTGCCACGTTTCCCGGCTTCATGGCACGGGCGGCGTGGAGAGACGCGAAAATGGGCGCACCTGCAAGCTGCCGCCAGGTCGAGAGGTGGAGCAGGGCTCCTTTCATCTTCTGATCGATGCAAGAGTTGTGCTTTTGACTCTCCTAAGTGTTGCTGATGATCTGCGCATGGTTCATCAGCATCAGCCCGTCCTTCACCGCTGGCCAGGTGAAGCTGTGCGCCTCCAGCCGCTTGTAGGCCATCACCAGACTGGTGCTGTCCCAACACAAAAGCTTCAGGCGATCTGCCTTCCTGGCACGGAAGACAAAAACCGTCCCGGCGAACGGGTCTTTGCGCCGCTCATTCTTCGTAAGCCTCGCCTGAACCCCACCTTCCTGGCTTGGTCGTAATCGGCTGATTGGAGCCTGATGTTGATCAGGACGGAGTTTCTCCATCGAGGCTGGAACAGAGTTTCTCCCGGTTGGCGGTCGCAGCCGTCGGAACCGGAAGTGGCCGGATGAGGTGAAGGCGCGGATCGTTGCGGAAACGCTGAAGCCGGGTGTGACGGTGAACGATGTCGCGCGGCGGCATGGGGTGCCTGCGAACCATATTTCTTCGTGGCGGACGCTGGCGCGAAAGGGGCGTCTGGTTCTGCCTGCACCGGAGGATCCGGTGGAGTTCGCGGCGTTGATGGTTGGCCCTTTGGCGGATGCGGCGTGCAGTAAAGTGGCAGACTTGAACCGACCAGAGATCGTCACAGGCGTGGTGGTGACCCGTCTGGAATCCGGAGCTTCGGCCGAGCGGATTGCGTCGGTCGTGTGCGCCTTGGCTGCCAACTCATGATGTTCCCGTCGAACCGGGTTCGGATCATGGTCGCCCCCGCCATCGACCTTTCCGCCATTTCTGCCGCGCAGCGCGCAGCGGTTCAGGCGTTGATGGAAACGGTGGCGGCGCTGACGGAAATCACTCGGCGGCAAGAGCATCTGATCGCTGAACTTAACCATGCACTGCACGGCAAACGGTCGGAATAGCTGACCGAGGATGAGCGGCAGCCGGCTTTCGAGGACCTGTCCATCGCTTTGGCCGAGGTTGAGGCCGAGAAGGAAACCCGTGCCGCCAAGGCTGACAACGGGGCGAGCAAGCCCGCGCCGAAGCGCACTATCGGCAATCTGCCGGCCGCGCTGCCGTGGATCGAAGAGATCATCGAACCTGCCAGCCTGATCTGTCCTTGCGGTTGTGGTGTCATGCACAAGATCGGCGAAGACCGCAGCGAGCGGCTGGACATCGTTCCCGCCCAGTTGCGCGTGATCGTGACCGTGCGTCCGAAGTATGCCTGCCGCGCCTGCACCGATGGCGTGACCGAAGCCCCTGCGCCGTCTCACCTCATCATGGGTGGCCTGCTGACCGAGGCAACGCTCGCCCATGTGTTGGTCAGTAAGTATGCCGATTACCTTCCCTTGTATCGTCAAAGCCAAATACTTGCTCGTGCGGCTCAAGGCGTCGTTCGAACAGGATGGCCGCTCCAACGGGACTGAAGAGGAAAGAATCCTAGGTCTTGGGTCTGAACTGGAGATTCTCCGCGCGCAAATCGGTAGCCTACAGGCATGGCAATTCGAACTCACACAGGCGACGCGCTGAACAAAGGAGGAGGAATGACAGACCTTCTTCCTCCATCTTTGCTTGTGTTATGCACCTGTCACAAGGTGCCCGTTTTGAAAACTGGAGTCAGATAATAGGGCGCGCATCCCGAGCGAAAACGTCAGATGGCCGCTCGGGGCCCTTCGCATTCGCAGCAACGTCCTCGGCCCCAAGCGGACGTTCGATGGCTTCACGGCTACAGCCCAATGTTCTTCGGCGGGAACCTTGCGAATGTGGCGCCGTGTTCGCGCATTTCGCTGCCCATTGTGGCGAGCCATGCGCTCATCCGGTGGCCGACGGTATAGTCCTCTTTCGGGTTGATGTAGAGGTTGAACAGCCACGGGGCGGTGCCCACGTCCTGCACCGTGGCCATGTCGATCCAGAGGAAGGGCGCGCCTTCGTTCATCACGACATGTTGGTGCATCTTCAATTCGTGCATGCGCATCGCCATGAAGGTCGTATTCATCCAGAAATACACCTGTTCCCGCAGGGACTCGCCATGGTCGGCGAGGAGGAACGAAGTCTGGTCGACGCCGTCCATGAAACGGTCCTGCGGAAGTTTGTCGAGCGCGCCTGCAAGCGAGAGAGAGGTGTTGAAAAGGTCCATCAGGTCAAAGAGACCATCCGACACCTGACCGGGTGCGATCATGCCGGGCCAGTAGGCGATCCCCGGCACGCGGACGCCGCCTTCCCATGTTGTGCCTTTGGCCCCGTTGAACGGCGTGTAACCAGAGTCAGGCCACATATCCATCTGCGGGCCGTTGTCGGACGTTACAAAGATAAAGGTGTTTTCAAGTTCGCCGGCCTTGTCGAGGGCTTCGACGATGTCGCCGATGATCGCATCCACTTCGACGAGTGAATCCTTGTAGGGAAAGCCCGATGCGCTTGCCCCGGTAAATTCGGCGGACGGATAATTGTCGGTGTGGACCTTCATGAAGGCGTGCTCGATAAAGAAGGGCGCGTCGTCCTGAGAGAGTTCCGCGATCTTCTGCAGGGTGAAGTCACGCAGGCGCAGGTCGGCTTCGGCGATGTCTTCGATCCCGAGCGTCGGGATCGCGACTTCGGTCCGGCCGTCACTGAACCCATGGATCAGGTCAATGTCATTCCCAAGCTCTTCATAGGCGCCCATCATGTAGGGATCGAGCACCAGATCAGGATAGCGGTTGGCGTCAAATTGTTGCGTGATTTCCTTTTGCGCACTGTAGAAGCCGTAGAATTCATCAAAACCCACGTCATGCGGGCGCATCCCTTCGATCTCGCCGATATGCCATTTTCCGACGAGGAGCGTGTTGTATCCCGCTTCGCCCAGAATGGAAGGAAGCGAGATTTCGTCGGCCCAGGGGTTTGCGGTGATCCTGTCGCCCGCAAGGATGGGGCGGGTCAGGCCGGTGCGGATGGGCAGGCGTCCGGTCAGGATGGCAGAGCGCGTCGGCGTGCAGGTCTGCTGGGCATAAGTTGAGGTGAGGCGCAGACCTTCGGCCGCAAGCCGGTCCATGTTGGGGGTCGCGGCACCGATGGCTTCACCGCCGCCATAGCTGCCGGGATCGCCCCAGCCCATGTCATCCACCAGCAAAAGGACAATGTTGGGCTTTTGGCCCGTCCGTTCCTCGAACGCGGCCAGTTCGGCGGCGGCGGCGGCATCCTGTTCGGCGCGGGGGATGGCCGGTTGCTGATGGTCGTTCAGCGTGACCGTGCGGTCAAAACTGGTCATGTCGGCCATAGCGACCGGGGCCGCGAGAGCCGCGACAGTCCCGACAAAGGTACCCAAAAGGGCCGGTTTCAGGTTGGTCATGTTGGGCTAGTCCTTTCGCGTGGTGCGTGTTGTCAGAACTTTATGCTGAAACTGGCTTCGATCACATCACTTTCAAAGCGGCGGCGGGCGTTGAATTCGTTCAGGTATTTCGCCTCGAAAGAGACTGACCTTCCGCCCAGTATGGTGCTGTAGGTGACCATCGGCCCGATGCCCATGACGCTCGCCTGAAGCGACTCGGCCCCGGTAACGGCCTTGATTTGCTCTGCGCCCGCGCCGCTGTCTTCGCCCAACTGCTGATAGGCGTAGCCCGTGATGCCCGCAGACCAGCCCCCGGGAAGGTGCTGCATGGCGGCAAATTCAATGACAGCCTCGGGCGCGGTCTGGTAGTCGGTCGTTTCGTTGACCGCGGAAAAGGTGACGTTCGCCGACCCGCTAAGTTCGAGGCCGTTGTTGGTGTTAAGGTAGGTATAGGCCACGGTCGGTGTGATGGCCCACCTGTTCTTGGAAAAGCTGAGCGCCGTGATCGAACGGTCGGGGATGCTGACCGATGCGTTCTGGTAAAAGCCCGACGGCACAAAGACCGAGGCCGCAAAGACCCAGTGATTCATCCCGGAATTGAACCCGAGCGCGGGAGTGATGGTCAGGTCGCCAAAGCCCGTTTCTTCGTCAGTGAACGTGCCGGACAGGCCGCTGTTCAATTCGCCATTGAACGAAAGGCTGCCGGACACGAGTGGCACGGTGACGGTGATGAAAGGCTGGCCGCCCCAAAGTTCGCTGCCGAAGGACTGGGTAAAGTTCAGCTTGGCCACGTTTGCGCTGCTGGTGGCATCGCTCAGCGCGAGGCCGCCCAAAGGCAGGACGGGTACGCTGCCTTGAAGGTTCCAAAGCTCCATCGAGAAGTAGAAGCCCGGCGGGGGCGCGATCCCGGCAAGGGCGTCGCGCGAGCCAAGGAGGTAAGCCCCCGTCCCGCCTTCAACGGCGAAAACGGGTGCGGCTGTGGTGGTGGCCAGCAGGGCGGTCAAAGCGGCGACGTGCAGTTTCATGGCGGGTTTCCCTTTGGCCGGGTTGGCGGCAGATATTGTCCGGGTCATTGCAGGTTGACCCGGACTTCGCTGATGGAGCCTTCAAAGTCGAAGGGGCGGCGTTCGTGATAGGCCAGCGACACCGGCGAGCCGAGGTCTGTGCCGACGTCAAAGGTTTCCGACGAGGTAAAGGCGGCCGGGACGGTCATAGGCACGGTGCCACGGCCGACTTCGACGCCATCAACGCTAAGGACGATTTCGGCAGGTGCGCCGGGTCTTGCGATGGTCGAATTGACCTCGATCAGGTGCTGACCGGCGGACAGGGGCGCGTCGGAACGCACTTCTGTCCGTTGCAAGATCAGCATGTTGTATTCGTAAACAAGATCGCCCTTGTCCATGTAGAGCGTGAGTCCACCGCTCGACCCGCCAAGGGCGTAAAGGACGCCGGACGCAGCCTCGGGGATGTCAGCATCAATGGCGACAAGCGACGATTTCTGGCCGATGGACGGGGCGGTGAATTCGGGCATCCGACGGGTCGATTCGTCAAAGACCCACGACGTGTAAGGTGTCGAGATGCGGTCTTCGGGGTGGATGCGCAGCCAAAGGCCCGCGCCGATCGGAAAGACCTGATTGGCCTCGGCCACCTCAAGGAAGCGCTGCTTCATTGCCTCAAGCCGTTCGGGTTCGGCGGCGGCAAGATCGTGTGCCTGACTGAAGTCTTCGGCGACGTTGTAGAGTTCCCAGACGTCCTGGGTTGAATCCCAGTTGGCATAGTCGACGCCAGCGGTCGCCCAGGGGGTAAGCGGGCCAAAGGCGGCGGCGACCCAGCCATCCTGATAAAGGGCGCGGCTGCCGCTGTTTTCGAAATACTGTTCGGTGTGGGTGCCGGGTGCGGCAGGGTCAGCAAAACTGTAGACCATGCTGACGCCGTCGATCGGGTCTTGTTCAAAGCCGTTGACTTCCACGGGCGGTGTGATCCCCAGCAGGTCGTAGATCGTCGGGGCGATGTCGATCACATGGTGGAACTGGGACCGGGGGATGCCGTCATGTTCAATCCCCGCAGGCCAGTCGATGACCAGAGGATTGCGCGTCCCGCCAAAGTGGGCAGCGACCAGTTTGGTGGACCGGAAGGGCGTATTCCCGGCCCAGGCATAGCCCGCGTTGTACATGTTTTCGGTCAGCGGACCGCCCAATGCATCCAACCCGCCAAGCGTTTCAAGTGCGGCCATCTGTTGTTCAACGGTATTGGGAATGTTGTTCTGGGCCAAAAGCTCGCTGATCGACCCGTTCTGCCCTTCGGCAGAGGCGCCGTTGTCGCCAAAGATGTAGAAGATGATCGTGTTTTCCCTGATCCCCTGCCGGTCGAGTTCGGCAATGACGCGGCCTGCCTGTTCGTCGGCATCCGTGACGAAGCCCGCGAAAACCTCCATCAGACGGGTCTGAAATGCGCGCTGATCTTCGGGGATGCTGTCCCAGCCTGTCATGTTGTCGGCGCGCGGGGTCAGTTCTGTGCCTTCGGGAATCCAGCCCATTTCAAGCTGACGGGCAAAGACGCGTTCGCGCATGGCGTCCCAGCCGTCATCGAACATGCCGGCATAGGCATCGGCATCTTCGCTGAAGATATGGTGCGGGCCATGTGCGGCGCCGGGCGCCCAATACATGAAGAACGGCTTGTCCGGCGCATAGGCGCGGTGTTCGCGCAGCCAGGTGATCGCCTGATCGGCAAGGTCGGCCGTCAGGTGATAGTTGGGGTCATGGGGCGGTTCGATCACCGATGTGTTTTCAACCAGACGCGGTTCCCATTGCGACGTTTCCCCGGCTAGGAAGCCGTAGAAATGTTCAAACCCATAGCCCGTGGGCCAGCGGTCGAACGGCCCCATCGCGGTCGTCTCCGTCGCGGGGGTGTTGTGCCATTTGCCAAAGGCTGCGGTGGAATAGCCGTAGTCCTTGAGCACCTCGGCAATGGTTGCGTCGTTCATCGGGATGACGCCGGTGTAGCCGTCCCAATCGACGGCCCGTTCAGCAATCGTTCCCGACCCCACGACATGATGGTTGCGCCCGGTCAGAAGTGCGGCCCGCGTGGGCGAGCAGATCGAGGTGGTGTGGAAGGTGTTATAGGCGATGCCTTCGTTGGCGAGTTCGGTCAGCGTCGGCGTGCGGATATCGCCGCCAAAGGTGTCAGCCTGCGCAAAGCCCACGTCGTCCAGAAGGATGATCAGGATGTTGGGCGCATTGTCAGGCAGGTGATCGGGCTGCGCGCGGCGCACATGTGTCGATTCGGCCAGCGTCGGACCTGCGACGCTGGCCGAGGGAACCGGAGGAAAGGGCAGGACCGATCCGTCGGACACCTGAGCGAATGCGCCCCCTGCTCCGGTCAGGAATGTGGCTGTGCAGAATGCGCCAAGACGTGCTGTCGTTCGGATGTTCATGTCGGTTTCCTCCGGCGTGTGTCGTGGTTCAGTTGGCCAGCATCACGGGCGGCGGCGCCCATGTGCCACTGGGCAGGCCATCATCCGGCCCGTAAAGGCGCAGGTTGAGGTAGAATCCGTCATCTGGTGCGGGCAGCCAGTTGGCCAGCGCTTCGGGATCGGTCGGCGCGTCGTGCTGGACATAGATGGTGAGCGATCCATCTGCGGCCTGCGTCAGGCCATCCGTCCGGTCACCGATGGAATAGCGCTTGATCTCATTCTCGACAAAGGAACCGTCGGCAATGTGATACATCGAGATCGACCAGAAGGCGTCGACATGGGGTTCCTGACCCGGTTCAAAGCGGATGACGTAACGCTTTGAACCGTCAAGCGCGTCACCCAGATTGTCGGTCCGGGCATCCAGATAGATCGCCTCGGACGGGGCGTTGCCGCCAGTGTACCATTTCGCAAACGCGGCGCGGAACAGGTAGTCGTCGCCCATGATCCCGGACTTGGGGCTCCAGCGCCAGCCATTGACGGCAACACCGGCCGTCTGGGAACTGACATCCATCAGGTGCAGGGCAAAGGTGGCACCTTTGGCAAGGCCGCTGCGCTGTGCGTCGGTCAGGGTAGAGGGATCAAAGACCGTGCCATCCGCGCTGAACCCGATCTGCGAAAGGCTGGCTGCGACGACGTCATCCTGCGGCTTGGGTGGCGAATGGCGCAGGGCGTTGGCCAGTTCGGCGTAAAGGATCAGATCTTCGGGGATTCCGGTGGCGTCAAAGGCCACGCGCTCCTCTGAAAAGGCAAGATCGGGCGGGACCTGTTCGTCGGTCGTGCCAAACAGGCTGAGCGGGGTAAGGCGCAGCGCATCCTGAATCGCCAGCGCGTTGGCAAGGTCTTCCGGCCCGTCAACACCGATCCGCCCCCAGATCACGAGGCCGTTGTAAGGGCTGTCGATCCGGGTGACGCCTTCGGGGAGGGTGCCCGTCCAGCCGGGGCCCACTAGGGCAAAGTCGCCCTCTTCACGCCCCGTGGTGCGGCTGCCGACATAGCCGAAGGTATCGCCATTCGGGTCCCACAACTGAAAAGTGTAGTAACGCGGCGCGGCGACGGCAGGGACGGACAGAATGATGGGCTCACGGCTGACGTCGACAAAGGATTGTGCATAGACCGTGTCGTTGTTCGGCGTCGCGATCTGCTTGAATTCGGGTCCGCGCAGGTCGCGCACCAGACCGAATTGATTGACCGCAGATTGCGGGTTTCCCTTGGCCAGAATCTCGGGGCTGGTTCGGCCACGCATCAGTTGTTCGAACAGCACCATCGGATACCCCCAGATGATGGCATTCGTCCCCAGATAGAAGGCTTCCGCCTCCTGTCCGCTCAACCCGCTAAGATCAGGCGGCGCGGTGCGTTTGTCATCCGCGATGGCCGGGGCGGTGACGGCCAGCAAAGCGACGAGAGTCGAAATTGCGAGTGTTCTGATCGGCTTATGCATGTCTCGATCCTTTGGTGAGGTCTTCACAGGGCCTTAGCCTGCAGAAAGAAGCAGTTTGACGGTAAAGCTGTAAAGGTCTTCGGGAGCGTTCCCGCTATCGGCAAAGTTGTGTTCGTATTGCACGGTGAACTGGACCGGCGTCGTGCCGAAACGCTGAAGCTTGGCGAGCTTCACGCCGAGCGGGAGCGAGACCCAATCGCCCGCGTCCCAGTCGTAGGTCGCGCTCATCTCGGACAGGCCGGTCGACCAGCCACCACCCAGACCATAGGTCGCGATGGGCTGCAGGATCGACAGGTTGACGTCATCCCGGTCTTCGTTGCCCGCGACGGTCAGCAGGTTCTGGTTGAACGCACCCCAAAGCCATCTGCCGCTTTTGGCGGTAAACCCGGCAGCGGGGCCGATGGCCCATTTTTCCGCCCCAAGGTCGGCACCCCCGGTCGGGGCGAGGGCAACGGCGCCCACGCCGAAACGGCCCCATGATTGATCAAAGGTCACAAGGTCGAACAGGACGGTGTCCGAAATCCCGGTTGCACCAGAGGGTGTGTCGGTAAACCCAGGAACGGTGATGCGGAAAATGTTCTGAAGTCCGGCAACCTCGAACGGGATGGCTGCGCGGAACTGGATCAGGTTCTGTGACGCGTTGTCGGTATTGTAGAGATATGGACTCCAGGAATCCTGCAACTGGAACGACATCAGGGCCGCTGTCGGGTCATTGGCGTCCTGACTCAGGCTTTCGGGCTGCGCCTGTTGTGCAAGGCCCGGCTGCGCGATCAGTATAGTAGCACAGACCAGAAAGGCGTCGCGCGGTGCAGGAAATCTCTTCACGACTTCATACCTCAATCAGGCCCAACGGGGTCGGAACGCGGGGCCACCGGAAAAACAAGCGGTCGAACAGCGCGAGCGCTTTTGCCGCCATCCGGATGGAGGAATGGCGGGTGTCGCCTCACGCTCACTTGACCTATGCGTGAGTCGGGTGTGATTATCTGTCCGGAATCGTGCAAATCCGGAGAAATGATGAACATCTCAGAGGCACGGTCGGCATTGGCAGCGCGCGGCTGGCTGACGCGGGTGCCTGTGGAGTTTCGCGAAGCGATCCTTTCCCACGTAGCCCTGCACGCCTTTGACCGTGGTGAATGGGTGTTCGAGCAGGACAAGCCAGCTGGGGGAATGTGGGGCATCGCATCCGGAATGGCCATGATCTCGATCCGCTCCGACGCCGAGCCCGAAGCGTCCGCCCATATTTTCGGACCCGGTCAGTGGACGGGCGCCACCGCCCTGATCCTCGGGTCAGAGCGCCTTCACGGCCTCAAATGCCTCGCTCCATCCCAGATCGTCTTTCTCTCATCCCGTGCATTCGAGAAGATCGCCACCGAGATTCCGGATGCCTGGCGCTGGATCGGTGCCATGCCCGCTTTGAACATACAGCTTGCCTTCATGGCTATCGAAGACCTGATGATTCAGGACCCAAGACGCCGCTGCGCCGCTACCCTACTGCGCCTTGCGGGGTGCCGCGGACCTTTCAGGGGTGCGATGCCGGATGATATCCCCCTGACGCAAGAGCAGCTTGGTCAGACCATGAACATGTCGCGGACGGTCCTGGGAGAAGTCCTTCGCGACTTCGAACGGGAAGGCGCGATTGAGCGCAGATACAAGAGCACACAAGTGCAGCCAGAACTGCTGGCGCAGGTCCTGGAGAGCTAGATCCCTTCGTTTTCCGGAGCTCAAATCAGGACGACCGGCTCTACGCGAAGACAACTTTGTGATCGATTCTAGTGGTATTGAGGACCATGGCCTTTGATTTGACTTTGGTGCAATTGTTCCTGCGTCCAGTCCGCGCAACGGGACCGATCCCCATCCTGGTCGAAAGGTTTTTCTAGGACTTCGTGTCGGTTCCGGGACTCGCCGCCATCCTGAACCGGTGGTTCCCGTTGCCATTTCTTGGGCGACCGTGTGGGCAAGCACGCACCTTTTGCCGCTCAGACACACATTCGGAAGTTCTCGCATCACATTAAAGCGAACCACACAAATGTAGAGCAATGGGCCCGAAGGTTCCGGCCAACCTTCGGATAAACATGCATTCAATTGAATTGGTCGGAGTGAGAGGATTCGAACCTCCGACCCCCTGCTCCCGAAGCAGGTGCGCTACCAGACTGCGCTACACTCCGACCGTGGCCGGGGGGGTAGCGCCAAGCCCGGTGATTTGCAAGGGCCGTTATGGGCTGTCGGCCCGGATCTGCGCCAGCCGCACCAGCAGATTCGGCCGGGGAGAGGTTCCCGTGTCCGGCCGCATCTTGGTGTTCAGCACGGGACGGTTGGCCGATGTGCCGATCCGGCTCTCGCGCAGGACGATATAAAGACCCGAGGCGATGATGATCGACGCCCCGATGATCGTCGGACGGTCCAGCGTTTCGTTGAAAAAGATCAGGCCATAGGCCGTGGCCCACAGGATCTGCGAATACTGCATCGGCGCGACCAGCACGGCCTCGGCCGTCTTGTAGGCACGGATGATCACGATCCCGCCCAACCAGCCCAGAAAGGACATGAGCGCCAGAAACCCCAGATGCTCGATCGGCATGGGCTTGTAGACAAAGGGCAGGATAAAGGCCCCAAGCGTGAAGTTGGCCAGCATCGGATAAAGAAGCAGAACGACCGAACGTTCTTCCTGGCCGATCTTGCGCACGATGATCGACGCGACGGACCCGCCAACGGCCGCCACAAGGGCCGCCAGATGGCCCAGCGACAGATGCGTCGTCCCCGGCTGGATGACGACCATCACCCCCACCAGACCCACGACCACCGCGATCCAGCGGCGGATGCGGACCTTTTCGCCCAGGATCGGGATCGCCAGGATCGTGATGATCAGGGGCGTGGAAAAGACGATGGCATAAACCTGCGCCAAGGGCAGGACGGTAAAGGCATAAAAGGCCGAAATCCCGGTCAGGACCGCCGCCAGCGTGCGGCAGGCCACCCACCAGGGATGCACGGGCAAGAGCGTCCCCGGATTGGAATCACGGATGATCATCAGCATGGCCAGCGGAAAGCCGAACAGCACCGAGAAGAAGATCAGCTGAAAGGGCGAATAATCCGCCCCCATGAACTTCACCACGGCGTCATGCGTGGCATAGATGCCAAACGCGAGGAGAGCCAGCAAAGCCCCCTTGGCATTGGGTCCCATGATTCTTCCTTTGGCTGGCGGGTGACTTCATCTTTCATGTCAACAACCGCCAAGGTCAACCGCCCGCACTTCACGGAGTCCGCGCAGTCCGTTCCGGTGGGGCTGTCGTGGATCCGTTCCTGCGTCCCGGCGCCCCGCCATCATGCCTTGCTGACGGCGCGCAGAACCCGTCCCTGATGCATCAGGCCGCAATTTTCCCCCCTGAAATCAGTTGCATGGTCAGGCGCGAACGATAATGAATCGAAGCAGAAGATTGTGACGCAACCATCCAAGAGAGGGAGAGAGAGATGGCTGGAATTGCAGCAGGGGAACTGATCGCCTACCCGAAGGTCCTGACCGATGCCGACTGGCAGAAGAAGAAGGAACTCTTGTCCAAAACGATCTCGACCGGTCTCGGGGCCGAACTCAAGAAGGGCGAAGCACTCCACAAGAAGATCGAGACTCACAAGCTCGAAGCCGACTCCGATGCACCGAAAAGCATGGAGGATCTCGAAAAAGGGATCACTGACGCCAAGGCCTACTACAGGTCCCACGTCAAGCCGCTGGTCGATCAGCTGAAGGAAATCGTGAAGGTTGCCAAGGCGACCGACGTGGCGATGACAAAGGCCAAATACAAGAAATCTGCCGCGGCCGCAGCCGATATCGCCAAGGAAGCGGACCTGTTCTCGGTCAAGTGCCAGAGCGTTGATCTGGAAGCATCGATCAAGCGTGGCACGGCACGGGTCGAAAAGCTGAATATGCTGGCGGCGCAGCAGCTTGTTGCTTCGATCAAGAAATTCCTGGTCAGCACCAAGGTTTTCCTTGCCAGTGATGGCAATGCCGCCTCGTGGAATGACAACGTCAAGCAGAACGGCCGCTCGGTCTCGAACTCGGTCCGCCAGCTTGCGAATTACAATGCCGAGTTCTGGGCAGAGTTCCAGAAGTTCCAGGGCTTCGACCTGGGAACGATGAAGCTTTCCAATGACGATGACAAATCCAAGGCCGAAAGGCTGGAGATTTGCCAGGAAGCAGTAAAGCAGGTTGTCCAGATCGCCAGGTTCAGGGGCTGATCTGTCGATCAGCTTGCTCAGGCAGCGGGGCGTTCTTCTCGCTGCCTGCCCGACCGCATCAGGAGGAACAGCCCCGCCGCGATGATGCCGGCGATCGTCGGGCCGTCCATCACCTCGCCAAAAAACAGCGCGCCCAGGACGGCGGCCCAGATGATCTGCGAATACTGCATGGGCGCCACCACAATTGCCGGGGCATAGCGGTAGGCCCAGACGATAAAGAAACCGCCTACGAACAGCTCCACCCCCATCAGTGCCGTAAAGCCAAGGAACGGCCCCGTCACCGGCACCCAGAAGAACGGAAGTGCGATCCCGGTCGCGATCAACTGCGTGATCATCGGATAGATCAGCACGACCCCCGGCTTCTCGATCCCGCTGGTCTTGCGCACGATGATATAGCTCACCGCCCCCAGCGCAGCCGCGCCGAATACGGCCGCATGGGCAGGCAAAAGCGTCGACTGGCCGGGGCGCAGCACCACAAGCACCCCCACGAACCCCGCGACGATGGCCAGAACCCGTGGCAAGTCCAGCGGTTCGCGCAAAAGGGGCACCGCGAGCAGCGCGATCATCAGCGGCATCGTGAAAAAGATGGCATAGCATTCGGCCAGCGGCAGCACCGCAAAGCCATAGGCGCCCAGCACCCCGTTGAACAGTGCAACAGCCGACCGGGCCAGCGTCCAGCCCGGCATCACGGGCCACAGCCCGCCGCCCTTCGGGTCCGCCAGGATCTGGATCAGCAGGGCAGGGACCGAAAACAGCATCGCAAAGAACAGGATCTGCGCTGCGCTGTAATCCCCGCCCAACAGCTTGATCGTCATGTCATAAAGCGCATAAAGCCCGAACGCCCCAAGCCCCAGCAGGGCCCCGCGCAGGTTCGGGTTCAGCATCGGCATGACCTCCAACGAAAACGGGCCGGGGTGATCCCGGCCCGTCAATCCCGCCTGTTCAGGCCCTAAAGGCTGGCGTCCAGCGCCGCCAGAATCGCATCGCCCATTTCGGTCGTGCTGATCGGCGATCCACCCGCGGGCCCCAACAGGTCGGCCGTCCGCAGCCCCTGTGCCAGCACCGTATTCACCGCCGTCTCGACCCGCGTCGCCTCGTCGCCCATGTCGAACGAATACCGCAGCGCCATCGCAAAGCTCAGGATGCAGGCGATCGGGTTCGCCTTGCCCGTCCCGGCAATATCCGGGGCGGATCCATGCACAGGTTCATACAGCGCCTTGGGCCGCCCGTTCGCCATCGGCGCACCCAGCGATGCGGACGGCAGCATCCCCAGCGACCCGGTCAGCATCGCGGCAAGATCCGAAAGGATATCGCCGAACAGGTTATCCGTGACGATCACATCAAACTGCTTGGGCCAGCGCGTCAGCTGCATCGCGCCCGCGTCGGCATACATGTGGCTCAACTGGACATCCGGATATTCCTTGGCATGCACCTCGGTCACGACCTGACGCCACAACACGCCCGATTCCATGACATTGGCCTTTTCCATGGAACAGACCTTGTTGCCCCGCTTGCGCGCCAGTTCGAACGCCGACCGCGCCACCCGGGCAATCTCGCTTTCGGTATAACGCTGGGTGTTGATCCCGACCCGCTCGTTCCCTTCGGTGAAAATCCCGCGCGGTTCGCCGAAATAGACGCCCGACGTCAGTTCCCGGATAATCATGATATCCAGACCCGCCACGATCTCTTTCTTGAGCGAGGAGAAATCCGCCAGCGCGTCAAAACACTGGGCCGGGCGCAGGTTGGAATACAGGTCCATCTCCTTGCGCAGCCGCAACAGGCCGCGTTCGGGTTTCAGGCTGAAATCCAGATTGTCATATTTCGGCCCGCCGACCGCACCCAGCAGAACCGCATCCACCGCCTGCGCCTTTGCCATCGTGGCATCGGTCAGCGGCACGCCATGCGCGTCATAGGCACAACCGCCCACCAGATCCTCGGAAACATCGAAATGGATGCCGCGCTTGGTGCCGTACCAGCCGATGATCCGTTTGACTTCGGCCATGACCTCGGGGCCGATACCGTCACCGGCAAGGATAAGTAGGGAAGGGTTGGCCACGGGCGCATACTCCAACGGGGATTGACTGTGCGGGGCCTAGCCAAGGAAGCGCAGGGGGTCAAGCCAAAGCACTTGTGGCCGGCTGCGGAGGGGGGCTCTGCCCCCCGGCCTGCGGCCCCCCCGAGGTATTTGGGCAGACAAAGAAACCGGGAAGAAAGTCAGGGAACGCACCACTGCCCGGCCCATCCATCCGCCCGGTCAAACCGCGCCCGCCGGTGCGCTGCACCCAGATGCACCAGATCGACGCGGTCGATCGCACAGCGCAGCACGGCAAAGGTCGCCCCATCGGCCCGCTTGTCGTAGGCCAGCGCGTC
>JBGSWJ010000022.1:0-19019 GCA_041752495.1 Rhodobacterales bacterium | reverse complement strand
GCCGCCCCAGCGGCCGGCGAAGTATCCGACCTGATCTCCGGCGACAGCACCTGCAAGGGCTGCGGCGCCCGTCAAAGTAAGGGTAAGGTCACCGGCGGCGACAAAGCCCCCTGCAGCAAGCATGAGGAGAGAGGCCGGCATCGGCAGGGCGAGACAGGAAAGGAAGGTCGAAACCGCAAGCAGGTAAATGCCGTATTGCGGGATCAGTCCCAGCAGCCAGTCAGTCATCGTGCGCCGGTGCCCCGTGTTCTGCGGCATGGGCTGCCTCGTCTTGGGCAACAAGTTCGGCCACGGCAGCTTCGACCTGGGCGATTACTTCCGAGACGGGAACGCCGCGCTGTCTTGCAATTTCGTTAAGGGACAGGGGGTGGCCATCCGGAAAAGGAAGCCCGGCGGTGGCGTCGATTTCGCGCGGATCAAGATGCCAGCTTTGGGCGACATAGCCCACCGTCATCCAGCCTGCGACAGGCTCGCGCTGATGGCCGGACCAGTAGATCATGCCCATAATGAGGTGGGTCGCGAAGAACAGGACCACCGCCACTGCCAGCACGAAGCCCGAAACCAGGAATGGGTGTTTCCGAAATATCGCCTTCATGGCCCTGAAAATCTCTCCCTTGGGGTGGGGGCGTCGCCCATCCTGATCTGTGTGGTATCGGCAGACAAGGCCAAAGCCGATAGTCCGCTTTGGACCGCAGCCTTGCCGTCATGATGGCTTGAACGCGGCTTCAGCGGATATCCGGCGCTGTTTTTTTGTGCATTAGCGCGGATTCCAGCTTATCACGCGAAAGATGTCACAGAGGCGCTGTCACAAACGAAATGGGCTTGTCACAATTCGCTGCGACGGAGGCGCAGGGCGGGGCAGCAACAAAGCGGAGAACCTTGCCAGCGCAGGTATGAGGCAAGCATGACACAGTCACTTCACGTCGAAGATGAAATTGCGCTAGAAGGCGCTGGGATCGCGACGGAAAGCCGGGAGTGGGCCGTTGGCCTTGGACAGAACCGCAGCGTTGCGGGGCGTCAGGAGAGGTCCGGGGCCATTGTCCTGCCGTTTCCGCAGATCCCGCCGATGCCGAAGGAGTCCGCTTTGCCCGTAGTTCATGCCGCCGAAACCGTCCAGCGCCATCACACGTTGTTCCTGTCCGATCTGCATCTGGGGGCAATCGGATCACGGGCCGATCTGGTGATGAAATTCCTCAAGCGGAATGTTGCGGACACGTATATGCTGGTTGGTGACATCCTTGATATCGGGCACCCGTTCTTGCCGCACTGGACGCCGAACCAACAGGCCGTCATCGACCATCTTCGCATGCGTCATGCAGAGGGGGCGCGGATCGTCTATGTGCGCGGCAACCACGATCCCGAGCCCGACCATGCCCCCGAAGGCAAGCGCCTGCCTGTCATGGCGGTGACCGAAGCGGAGCATGTCGGGTCGGACGGCAGGCGGTACCTGGTGGTGCATGGCGATGGGCAGGATGTGCAGACGTTTCAGAATCTATTCTTGCGCCGGTTTGCGAGCCAGATGGACCAGGGACTGCGGCGACTGGATCATCTGATCAGCCGCTATGTCTATGACCGGGGGCCGGAACGGCGGAGCGTGATCGAGTTCGTGCTGTCCTGTGTGAACTGGGGCATGTATCCCAACCGGTCATATGAAGAGCGGCTAGTCGCGCTGGCGCGGGCGGGCGGATATGACGGGGTCATCTGCGGGCATTTCCACATGGCCGAACTGCACGACCGGCACGGGCTGGTCTACGCCAATTGTGGCGACTGGATGGACAGCTTCACGGCGCTGGCCGCCGATCATCAAGGACGGTTGCACCTTTTGGGCGGGCGGAATGCCTTTGCCGGGGTGACGCGGCCGATCCAGCCACCGGAGATGGTGTTTTCATGACAGGATGGATCCTGCTGGGCTTTGCTGCCGTTGTTCTTGTGGTGCAGCTGGTGACAGTGGGGATGTTTCTGATGCGGTTGCGGCCCGGGCGGGCCTTGCCAGGGACAATCGGTCAGCCACGGGTGACGCTGATGCGCCCTGTCTGCGGGCGCGATGCTTTTGACGAAGAGACACTGGTGTCTTCGTTCATTCAGGATTACCCGGACTATGAGATCATCTTTTGTGCCCCGTCTGAGGGAGATGCGGCGGTGCCGCTGTTGCGCAAGCTTATCGCCGCGAATCCGCAGGCGCAGGCGCAACTGCTGGTCGGGGAAGCGCCTATCACAGGGAACCCAAAGCTGAACAACCTGTGGAAGGGCTGGCAGGTTCAGACGTCAGAATGGGTCTGCATGACAGACAGCAATCTGCTGTTGCCTCCAGAATATCTGCGGACGGTTGTAGGATCCTGGGGTCTGGGGACGGGGATCGTGTCGTCGCCGCCTATCGGCAGCAGGCCAGAAGGGCTGGCGGGCAGTCTGGAATGTGCGGTGCTCAACGGTAATCAGGCACGCATGCAGTTCGCCTCGGCCAGTCTCGGGCAGGCGTTTGCGCAGGGGAAAACGTTGTTCTGGAACCGTGACTGGCTGAACGGGCAGGGCGGGCTAAAGGCGCTGGGGCGCTTTCTTGCAGAGGATGTGAATGCGACCAAGCTGGTGCGGGCGGCCGGGCTGAAGGTGAGCCTGACGCCGCTCCCTTGGGCCCAACCCATTGGGCGGCGGACATTTGCACAGGTCTGGGGACGGCAGTTGCGGTGGAGCCGGGTCCGGCGGGACGGATTCCCTTTCATGTTTGCGACCGAGATCCTGAATGGCTGTTTTCTGGCGCTGCTGGCTTTGATCGCGGGTGTGCTGAGCGGAGTCGTTTCGGGTTGGACGATCCCCGTGTTTCTGGCGGTGTGGTATGGGTCAGAGGTATATCTGATGTGGCGCGCCGGTTGGCCCTGTGGCTGGCGCGATATCGCCATGCTTCCCGTGCGGGATGCGATGTTGCCTGCGCTGTGGTTTGCGACGTTTATGTCCCGCGGGATCGAGTGGCGCGGGACGGCGATGGCTCCGCCTGACCATGCCGAGGCATCGGACCTTGATAAAGAGACCGTGGCGTAATGGACAGCGGAACGGTCGTTTCGGTTATCTCGACCTATGGGATTGCACTGCTGGCACCGGTCGCGGTGCTGGAGGGGCCGATCGTTTCCGTCGTCGCGGGCTACCTGTCGCATATCGGGTTATTGCCGCTGTGGCAGGTTATTGTGGTCGTGATCCTGGCCGATGTGGTGGGGGATTGCATCCTGTACGGCCTGGGGCGGGGCATGCTGAAATGGCTGCCCGCCCGATGGCGCGAAAAAGTTGGCGTATCGGATGCCCGGCTTGAGATGCTGGCCCAAACGTTCCGCGAAAAGGGGGCCAAGGTGCTGGTTGTCGGCAAGCTGACACACGCTGCAGGCTTTGCCATACTGTTGGGGGCCGGGGCGGCGCGGATGCGATTTGACGTTTTTGTGCTGGCGAACCTGCTCGCGACGATCCCGAAAAGTATCCTGTTGGTGGCGATCGGCTATGTGTTCGGTTCCCAGCACGAACGGATTGCAGAGTATCTTTCGACCGGCTCGATCATGATCCTTGCGGCTTTCGCGGTGGTTCTTGGCGTCTGGTATTGGCGCAGGCGGGCGGCTTCGGCGTGAGTGGGGCGACCTTTACCTGCCTTATCCCCGCTTATAACGAGGCGGCACGGATCGGCGGCGTTCTGGATGCCGTTCAGAAGCATCCGCTGCTGACCGAAGTGGTGGTCGTGGATGACGGATCGACGGACGGGACAGCCGACATCGTGCGCGTACGCGGGGCGCGGGTGATCCGGACGCCCGGAAACCTGGGCAAGACCAAGGCCTTGGCCCTGGGGTTGCAGGGGGTCCGGACAAGCCATGTCGTGTTGATCGACGCGGACCTAATCGGGTTGACAACCGCAGATGTGACGACGCTGGTCGCGCCGGTGGCCGAGGGGCGGGCAGTGGCCACAATCTCGTTGCGGGGGAATGCGCCACGAACGTGGCGGATGATCGGGATTGACTACATCTCGGGCGAGAGAGTCATTCCTCTGGCTCTGGTGCAGGGGAGGGATTCGGAGTTGCAGGCCCTGCCACGTTTCGGGTTTGAGGTTTTCCTGAACGATCTGCTGATCGCTGGGAAAAGCGCCGTGGCAATCGTGCCCTGGCCCGATGTTGCGAGCCCGTCGAAGGCGTCCAAGCGGGGGTTCTGGGCGGGGGTCAGGGCGGATGTCGCGATGATGGAGGACATTTTCCGCACGGTGGGCGTAGTGGCCTGTCTGCGGCAGATTTGGGCCATGCGAAGGCTGCGGGTTCCTGCCTGAAGGGCATAGGTCAGTGCAAGGCCTCGTCTGGTGCAGGTGCTAACAGGGGCTCCCTTTTGGCGCGCGACAGGCAAAGAGACTGGGCGGTTCATGCAGTTCGGACGCGGGTTGTTGGTCACGACCGACCTGACATGATTTACGGGTTGCTCGCGGAACGACGCGCCTTGGCCATTTCGTTAGCTTTCTCTGGGGCATCCTGCCAAAAGTGAAACGCAACCGACCCAAGAGTCATCACGACACGACAGAGAGTTTTCGATGAGCTTAGGCGGCACAACGAAGGCTAAGGCGGTTTCCGAGGTCTTGCTGCAGATCGCATAAACAGAGATGCTTACGGGATCATGATGGTGGAGCCGAGGGGGATCGAACCCCTGACCTCGTCATTGCGAACGACGCGCTCTCCCAACTGAGCTACGACCCCACATGCGGCCTTGTGGCGCGTCCTCTTGACGGAGTCAAGGCGCGGCACAGGTCTGAATATATGTGTGCGCTGGCCATCGAAAATGTGCAGTCCTACCCTCGTCCGCCTCGGCTTGAGCCGGTGGCCGAGTCACTTCGGCTGGTTTTCGGCGGGGCGGTTGTGGCCGAGACGCGGGCAGGTTGGAGGGTGTGTGAGACGCACCATCCACCGACCTATTACTTCCCACCCGGCGCCATCGCTGAGGGACTGTTACAACCCGCTGCGGGGCGGTCCTTTTGTGAATGGAAGGGGGCTGCGGTCTACTTTGACCTTGTCTCGGGCGAATTGCGGGTGCGGAGCGCGGCATGGGCCTATCCGACACCGACGCCGGGGTTCAGGTCTATTGCGGGGTATGTGGCGTTCTACATCTTGGACAGGGTGCAAGGATCTGTGGGTGAAGCGCAGGCTTCGCCGCAACCCGGCGGATTCTATGGCGGTTGGGTGACACCAAACCTGACCGGGACCATCAAGGGTGCCCCGGGGACCGATGGTTGGTAGCTTAGGCCCAGAGCAGGTCTTGCGGCCCGAGCCGGTAGGCCTTGCCAAAGCCGCCGTTCAGGTGCGCTGAGCGCACAACCAGACGGAACATCATGAAATCGGCAAAGTCGAAGTAGAGCTTCGCCTTTGGGTGATCAGCCAGCCACCGGGCGCGGTGGGCGGTCTTCTCGGTTTCTTCAGCCACTGTGAGCAGAGTCAGGCGCGGATGGGTCAACGGATCACCGCGTGGGCCGGGCTCTCCAACGAGAAGAGAAGTCGCCGGGTTGGCCCTGATCGCAGTCGTATGGATCGAGAGGGACGAAACGAGAAGAAGCGCAGCTTGCCCGTCCCAACTGACGGCCGCGCGCGTGACCATCGGGCCGCTTGTTTCGGGGTCGATGACGCCAAGGGCGCCATGGCGGGCCCGGGTTATCAGATCGCGGGCCAGTTGGCATGCATCGTCGTCGGTGGGGCGTATCGGTGTTTTCATGGAGCGTAGGTGGGGGAGGATTGGTCTTTCGGCAAGGGGCCAATAATTGCGCGTGCGGCGCAGGGATCGTGTTGCTAACCTTACCCTGCTACGCGCTTGGCGGGCAGGCTCTTGCGAATGGTGACGGGCCGGGACCAGATTGAAGGAACGGGTTTGATGATGAACAGGATTTCACTTGCGATTGGCGCGGCTGTCATGGGGGTGTTGGGGACATCTGCCATGGCGCAGGACGTTGTCGGGACCTATGCGGCCTATATCGGGCAGGACGATCTCTATAATTCCAACGGAGAGAGGCTGTCTGCGGCGTGGCAGGTGCTGCGTCAAGATCGCGCGAATTTCCACCGCTATGGTATTTCACAGCCCGGCGATGAATGGGATCCGTTCTTTTCGGACGCCAACAACCGCGCGGCGATGGAGCAGATGATCATGAACGGCTATATGGACCCTCAGGCGGCCCGTGACATCATGAACGGCGGGGCGATGGTCATTGTCACGATCTATGGGTCGGGCAACGTAGGCGACTATGTCAACGTGGATGTCTATCGTTAGGCCCTAACGACCGATCTTCCACCAGTAGAGCGCAAGGGCAGGCAACTCGCGCAGACCTTGCCGGACTTGTGTTCGAAGGTGCGCACCCTGAAGGCCGGGGCTTCGGCTGACTGGGTGCAGGCCAAGCCTCCGGGCTGTCAGGCGGGCGCGAGGGGCGTGATACCAATCGGTGACGATGATGATTTGGGTTGCGTTCAGCGCTTTCAGGATTGGCAAGGCGAAGCCGATATTCTCCTCGGTCGTTGCAGACCGCTCTTCGGGTGTAATGTGGTCATCGGGGATGCCTGCGGCGAGGAGGAGGTCGCGCATCACCAACGCCTCGGCCGGAGGATGGCTTCCGGTACCTCCGCAAGGGATCAGGTGCGTGGCGATGCCGTCACGCCAGAGTTGAGCCGCCAGATCGGTGCGCCGCCGGAGTGTCGGCGAGGGCCCGTTGGGCCAGACGGCAGCACCAAGGATCAGCGTGACGGTCAAGGGGGACTTCCATCTCGAGCGGGCGTCGTCACTCCGCCGGCAGGGCGCTGCTGAGTTCCGCTGCGCCGGTTGACTTGTCATAGATGCAGATCATGCGGTCTGTTCCGTAATCGGCAGTAAGGGTGATCAGGGCCGCACCGTAGGATTCCGAACCATGAGGGCTTACCTCGATCGTCGGGACGCCGGGATCCTGGACAAGGGCAAGGCAGGCTTTGGTGACGTTCTGGGCAAACTCTGCCCAGGAATCAGGTGAGTCAGCGAGCGTCGGGGTAGCGAGAAGGATGAAGGCGACGGCAAGGCGCATAGGGTAACTCGTGATCAAGGTCGGGTTCACGTTAAGCGGGGGAAACGGCGACGTCCATGGATGACATTTCTGCAAGCGCGGGTTGCCGTGAAAGGACGGCGTTCCCAGATTTGACCGAGTGATCCAATAGGAGAAAGACAGGATGCAGTGTCCGGTTGACGGAACGATGCTAGTGATGGCTGACAGGTCGGGGGTGGAGATCGACTATTGCCCGAAATGCCGGGGCGTATGGCTCGACCGAGGGGAACTCGACAAGATCATCGAGCGAGCCGCAACTTTGTCGCCCCAACCACTGGCGGCCCCTGCGGCGGCACCAGAGGCCACGCGCCGGTATGGGGAAGAGCCCCGGCGGGATGATTACCGCCGCAGCTATGACGATGACGACTACAAGCACGGACGGAAAAAGAAGCGGGAGAGCTTTCTGGGGGATCTGTTCGACTTCTGACGAGCGGACGGAACAGACCCCTCGACGAACTGCGTTCATCTTGGAACGGTGGTGATGATGGATCGCCAGCCATCCGTCGGTTCATCCTCCGGGGGGTTGGGGGCGGTTCACAGGACCGCCTCTTTCCTTTTCGTGATGCTGGTGTTCAAGGGAATGGCGCGTTCTTGTGCGATCCTGGAAGCGTTCGGTTTATTCCCATTCCGCCAGCACGATCTGTGCGCTCTCGTGGATAGCGCATAGCAGGTCGGAGTTGCGGGGCAAGATCGAAGGCAACCGGTCTGCTGATCCTGAAATTGGTGACCTGGTTTATCCAGTCAATCCTGTCATTTTAGTATTTGTAAAAAATGGCGTAGATATATCCGTACTTCGGTGTTTTGTGAAGTTTTTTGGTCTTTAATGGGCCTCCGAAGTCCACACCATTTATTCCGGAGATGCTCCACGATCTCCAGAAGAAGGACAGTCCCGTGAGTTCGTCAATCAAGTGAAAGGCGCATCAAAGAAGGCAAGACCGACGCTACTGCTCTGCCTCTCCGGACAAGAGGATCGACATGATCTGCCGGGCAGCGGGCTCGTCAAGGACGGCAGAAACCTCTATTGCCTTCGTCCCCTCTTGAGGGCCGTCTGAAATGTAAATCTTTGAAATTGATCGAAAATATTCGCTACTTTTTCCGTTTGGCGTGCAATCTGCCTTGCCGTTCGGGACGAGTTGATAGAACTCTTCCTTTGACAGCCCGAGGGCCAGCAGTATCGCCTTCTGTGTGGATGGTTTGGGGATGACCTTGCCAACCTTGTATCGGCCGATCAGCTGGCGGTTCTTGGCGACCTCGTATCCGCGCTCGTCAATCATGGTTCCGAAAACCAGTCGCGCAAGGTCTGCGTCGTTGATATCACGCAGGTTCATCCAGTGCTTTAGCAGGTTCCCGAAATCACTACCGTTGGTTTCCATCTTTCCATTCGCCGGTTTGTTTCTGGTCCTTACTAAACTCATAGTGTAACCGCTTGCACCTGCACAAGTTGTTGTCGTGCTGAGTAGCAAAATAATTGCTCCGAGTGACGCTGAATTAGGGAAAAGGCGATTACAATGAATCAATTGCCGTGTCCAACTTCAGCAATTGGTGGATCGTTTTCCATGTGAATTGACCCCGGTTGTACCTGCCTGCAACGGTCTTCAAGGTCAGGTCTGCACCGGTAGCGGGTTTCCCAGGACACGCCGGTTGCAGGGCAGGTCCGGAACTCACGCACGGCAGGTGCTGCGCCCATCAGGGGGAAACGGGCTGCGGTCGTGCCGAGTAAGGCCACCGCCCAGTTGTTCCTCTCAAGCCCGTCCAGAACATTGTCAAAGCCGGTATCTCGAACTGTGAGGGTTCGGCCATTGTCGGACAGAACCTGCCGGTCGGTCTGGATGGTCAGGGCCCAAGCGCCTTCGAAGGTGATCGCAAAGACTGGGTCGGCTGGCCATGTACCTTGGGCGAGTGTTACCGCGATGCTGTACTCTGGCAGGGAGGGATCAAAGGTGACCACCACTTCCCCTTCAGGGGCCTGATGGCTCAACGTACAGATGGGGACGTCGGTAAACTCCCACGCCGCGGCGGGGGAGGAGAAGATGAGGAGGAGGGGCTAGATGCGCATTGCGTGGAGGTAGGGCGCAGAGCCGCCAGGGAAAGGCCCGTTGCTGCGTACCGGGCGGCGCGCTAGGCTTGGATGTCTCGTGGCAGGAGGACGACGATCATGATGTGGCGGGTACCCGTGGTCCACAGCGATCGCTTACTTTCCAATTCCTGAATTGGGTGATTCTAATGAAAGGGATGGTACCCTCACCTCCTCCCCCCTCTGTTCCTCTTCCCCCCGTGCATCCCTCCGCGCCCGCCCGTTGACCGCCCGCCAGCCGCTTTGGCCCCCTCGACGGCCTTCTCCACCTCCTCCTGCCGCGCCAAAGGATCATCCGCGATGGTGAGTTGGACCGTCTCCAGTCGCTTGATCTCGTCCCGCAACCGGGCGGCCTCTTCGAACTCAAGGTTCTCGGCGGACTTGCGCATGTCGACCCGTAGCCCGTCGAGGACGGTTTGCAGGTTCGCGCCAAGGAGCGGTTTGTCGACGCGGGCCGTGACGCGGGCCATGTCGGTGTCGCCTTTGTAGAGGCCGGAGAGCACATCTTCGACGTTCTTGCGGACGGTCGTGGGGGTGATGCCGTGTTCGGTGTTGTAGGCCACCTGCCGCGCCCGGCGGCGGTCGGTTTCTCGGATAGCGCGTTCCATGCTGCCCGTGATGCGGTCGGCATACATGATGACGCGGCCTTCGGCGTTGCGGGCGGCGCGGCCGATGGTCTGGATGAGGGAGGTTTCAGAGCGCAGGAAGCCCTCCTTGTCGGCATCAAGGATCGCCACGAGGCCACATTCTGGGATGTCGAGGCCCTCGCGCAGCAGGTTGATCCCGATCAGCACGTCAAAGGCCCCAAGGCGGAGGTCACGCAGGATTTCGATCCGTTCGATGGTGTCGATGTCCGAGTGCATGTAGCGGACGCGGATGCCCTGTTCGTGGAGGTATTCGGTCAGATCCTCGGCCATGCGTTTGGTGAGCGTCGTGACCAGCGTGCGGTATCCGGCAAGCGCCACGCGGCGCACCTCGTCCAGCAGGTCATCGACCTGCATTTCCACGGGGCGGATTTCGATCTGCGGGTCGATCAGGCCCGTCGGGCGGATGATCTGTTCGGTGAATACGCCGCCTGTCTGCTCCATCTCCCACGCCGCCGGGGTGGCTGACACAAAGACCGATTGCGGGCGCATGGCGTCCCATTCCTCGAACTTCAACGGGCGGTTGTCCATGCAGGACGGCAGGCGGAAGCCGTGTTCGGCGAGCGTGAACTTGCGCCGGTAGTCGCCCCGGTACATGCCGCCGATCTGGGGGACAGAGACATGGGATTCATCCGCAAAGACGATGGCATTGTCGGGGATGAATTCAAAGAGCGTGGGCGGCGGTTCACCCGGTGCGCGACCGATGAGGTAGCGGGAGTAGTTTTCGATGCCGTTGCAGACACCGGTCGCCTCGAGCATTTCGAGGTCGAAATTGCAACGCTGTTCAAGCCGCTGCGCCTCGAGCAGTTTGCCTTCGTTGACGAGTTGGTCGAGCCGGGTGCGGAGTTCCTTTTTGATGCCCTGAATGGCCTGCTGCATCGTGGGACGGGGCGTCACGTAGTGGCTGTTGGCGTAGATGCGGATGCGGTCGAAGGTGTCTGTCTTGTGGCCGGTCAGGGGGTCGAATTCGGTGACGGCCTCAAGCTCTTCTCCGAAGAAGGAGAGTTTCCAGGCGCGGTCCTCAAGGTGAGCGGGCCAGACTTCCAGGGAATCGCCCCTGACGCGGAAGGAGCCGCGCTGAAACGCCTGATCATTGCGCTTGTACTGCTGCGCGATTAGATCGGCGATGACGCGGCGCTGGTCGTACATCTGCCCCTTGATGAGGTCTTGCGTCATCGCGCCATAGGTTTCGACCGAGCCTATACCGTAGATGCAGGAGACGGAGGCCACGATGATGACATCGTCGCGTTCGAGCAGAGCCCGGGTGGCCGAGTGGCGCATCCGGTCGATCTGTTCGTTGATCTGCGATTCCTTCTCGATATAGGTGTCGGAGCGGGCGACATAGGCTTCGGGCTGGTAGTAGTCGTAGTAGCTGACGAAGTATTCGACAGCGTTGTCAGGGAAGAAGCCTTTGAATTCGCCGTAAAGCTGGGCGGCCAATGTCTTATTCGGGGCAAGGATGATGGCAGGTCGCTGGGTTTCCTCGATGATCTTGGCCATGGTGAAGGTCTTGCCCGTGCCGGTGGCGCCAAGAAGCACCTGATCCCTGTCGCCGTTGCGGATGCCTTCGGACAGCTCCGCGATGGCCGTGGGCTGGTCGCCGGCCGGTTCGAATTCGGCCTTGAGGATGAAACGCTTGCCGCCTTCCAGCTTGTCCCGGCGCTTTACGTCCGGGGCGGCGTAAAGGATGGGCATGTCTTCGGGCGAGTTGTTGTGCATGGGGGCGACTCTGATCAGGGACAGAGCCGTAATTTGATCCGGTTTTGTTCCGGTGCAAACCCCCAATCGCGCGTCTGTGACTGCGATCGGGGGCCGTGACGTCAGGCGTCAGGGGGCATCGCCCTGACGCGTCACACATTCCTCGATCTTGAGCATGGCGGCGGCGCTCCCGGTGAGGGTGTAGTCACCCGACAGATCGTCGTTGATGGCAAAGGACAGGGTCGACCCCTGGGAAATGGCCGCGGCAAGTTCGGCGCTGAGTGTGGCGAACGCGCCGCTTTCGGGCCAGAAGCCGAACTGCGAATCCACGGTCATGCCGTCCACGGTAATGACGCCGCCGGCAAAACCTTCGGTGGCGTTCGACGGCAGCCAGACTTCCCAGCCGTCGCGCATGAGGGCCAGTGAGAGGAAGACGTCAGAGGCCTGGCTCACGCCCCAGCAGCCCGCAAATCCGGCCTGATCGCTGGCGGACTTGATCAGCCAGCCGCGGGTTTCGGCGTAGTTTTCGGAGGTGATATCCTGCGCGACGACAGCGCCTGTGGCAAGGACGAGAAGAAGGGCGGACGGGCCGGAACGGGCCGGGGCGGACATATGCATCGGTACTCCTGAACAGACGGACCGCAGACATAATGGTGCGGCGAACAGGTTGTGCAGGGCCGGTGGCGGCATTGTAAAGAGTCTGGCCACAGGGGCGGCTGACCGAGTTGCAGGTCCGCACCGGGTCCTTGCGCGGGGCGCAGGTTTTGGCGATAAGGCAGCGTTGACCAGAGGATTGCCCCATGCCCGCACGCATCTACAAACCCGCCAAGACCGCCATGCAGTCGGGCACGGCCAAGACGCATGAATGGGTGCTGGAATACGCTGCCGAAAGCGCGCGCGAGGTTGACCCGCTGATGGGCTGGACGTCCTCCTCCGACACGCAGTCACAGGTTCGCCTGCGGTTCGAGACGAAGGACGCGGCGGTCGATTATGCCGCCGCACATGGTATTGACGCCGTCGTACAGGATCCCAAGGCCCGCAAGCCGGTGATCCGGGCAGGCGGCTATGGCGAGAATTTCGCGACCGGGCGCCGGGGGGCCTGGACGCACTGAGCCTGCTTGCGGAGAGGGCGCGATGGCGCTGACCACGAACGAACATCTGCTGATCGAGCAGCGGGTGTCTATTGAGGCCCCAATGCCGCGGCGGCTTACCTCTTGTGGTTCTTTCTGGGCATCCTGAGTGCGCACCGGTTCTATCTGGGAAAGCCCGGAACGTCGATCCTGCCGATCCTGACGTTCTTTATCCAGATCGGCTTAGTCTGGCTTCTGGTCGATGCATTCCTGATCCCGGGGATGATCCGCAAGAAGCAGGATGACATCCGCAGCAGACTTGAATCCGAGATGCTGGCGAGGGGAAGTCTGTTGATGCGGTTCTGATCGGCGCGCGGACGGGATGTGCAGCGTTTGGTGTCAGGGCCTCTGCGACAGGCTTACTGGTGTCACTGGTGCAGTTATGAGCGGCGGCGCGCAATCCGGTTCGTCGGGCCGCGCGTCAGGACATAGGTTGGCACCGCCAGAATTAGCGCCGCGACCAGACCCTGTCCGGGGTGGATTCGGTGGTTGGCGATCAGCTGATAGGCCAGATCTGCGACGACAGCTATGATGAACAGACGGCCGATGTCGCCCCAGCCTTCACGGAGGAGTTGCCGGCGCGCGGTTGCGCCTTTGGCAAGCCGTTCAAACAGCGGAGGGCGTCCCGCTTTGGCATCCTGCAGGCCCGCGCGGATGCCCAGGGCTGCCGCGACAATGGGCTGGAGAATGAGGCGGAAGGCCAGAGGCCCGTGCCATGCGGCGTGAATGTCGTTGGCAAGGTCACCGAAAAACCAGTTCATGCGCGATCCGTTTGTCAGGCGCCGTACAGGCGACGTGGGTTGGGTTGGCGCGAAAAGATAAGCCTTTGAGACGGAAGGGCAAGGCTAGAAGTGCCGCCCGGCAGAATGACCTGAAAGGAGCATGATGGGGCAGGGCGGGTTTGGGCCTTCTCGTTTGGTACCGTGGCAGCGGTTGAACGCAGTAATCCTGCCTGAAGAAAAGCGGTGCAAGCGCGTCATCTTGAACTGTCAACGTGAGGTTCGGATGATCCCCGCAGGATCGGCGGACCGAAAGTGCTACAGCCTAGAGCCGAAAATTGTTGATTAGTTGTTCCCCATGCCTAACGTCGTTCGCAAATGCGGAGTGCCTCTCTGGGGCGCGGTCATGAGGGAGACAGCGCATGGGAGGGAAGAACCGCATGTCACAGCAGGCAGGTAAGTTCACACGGCGGGCACTTCTCCGCACCGTTGCCGTCGGTGCGCTGGTCGCACCCGTGGTGGCAGCGATCCCCCGGATCGTCTGGGCACAGGCCCAGGGGCCGGCAGACCGGATCTTTACCAAAGGTGCTGTCCTGACGATGGAAGACACGCTGCCGGTTGCCGAGGCGTTGGCGGTCAAGGACGGGCTGATCCTTGCCGTGGGTACCGAGGCTGAAGTAATGGCACTGGCCGGGCCTGACACGGTGGTCACCGATCTGGGCGGTCGCGCTCTTCTGCCTGGGTTCTTTGACTCGCACGGCCATGTCTTCATCGGTGGGATTCAAGCTCTAACGGCCAACATTCTTGCTCCGCCAGATGGGCCGGTCACGGATATCGCATCGCTCCAGCAGGCGATCCGCGACTGGGTTGCTGCCAATGAGGAGACCGTAAGGCAAACCGGAATCATAATGGGCTTTGGTTATGACAGATCCACAATGGCCGAACTGCGGGACCCGACCTTCGCCGAACTAGACGAGATTTCGACCGAGTACCCGGTCTATCTGATCCACCAGTCAAGCCATATGGGGGCCGCCAATAGTCTGGCGCTGGATATTGCGGGCGTGACCCGCGACACGCCAAATCCACCGGGCGGGGTCATCATCAAGGATCCGGATGGCAATCTGACCGGCATCCTTGAAGAAAATGCCCATATAGAAACCTGGCTCAAGCTGCTTTCGAATGTTAATCGCGACGGACTGAAGGTTGTGGCGGCGGCCGGAGCCAAGCTTTGGGCGCGGTTCGGCTATACCACGGCGGAAGAGGGTCGGTCAGTCCCGCCACAAGTGGACGTCCTACGCGAAGTCGCAGCGGAGGGCGGTTTCGCTATCGATGTGGTGACCTATTCCGACATCCTGATCACGGGCATTGACTACCTGCTTGCCAATGTCACACGGGATTACCAAAACAGGTTCCGGCTGGCTGGGGCAAAGCTGACGATTGATGGGTCGCCGCAGGGCTTTACGGCCTTGCGCGATAGGCCCTATTACGACCCGGTCGGGGACTATCCGCCCGGCTATCTTGGCTATGCCTCGGCCTCGATTGATCAGGTCAGAAAAGCCTATGACGACGCCTTTGCGAACGGGGTGCAGATCATCACCCATTCCAACGGCGAAGGGGCGTCCGACATGCTTTTGGCGGCGCTGGATGCCGCGACTACAAAGTATGGCGCAAACCCCGATCGCCGTACGGTTCTGATCCACGGCCAGTTTCTGCGTGAAGATCAAGTTGACCAACTCAACCGGCTTGATGTCACACCTTCGCTGTTCCCGATGCACACATTCTATTGGGGCGACTGGCATCGTGACCATACGGTCGGACCGGCGTTGGCCGACAACATCTCGCCCACGGGTTGGGTCAACCGCCGGGGGATGAAGTTTTCGACCCACCATGACGCACCCGTCGCTTTCCCGGATTCGATGCGGGTGCTTGACGCGACGGTTACGCGCCGGTCGCGGTCGGGCGATATCATCGGACCGGATCAGCGCTTGGATGTGATGACCGCGCTTAAGGCCATGACGATCTGGCCGGCCTGGCATCATTTCGAGGACACGACCAAGGGGTCGCTGGCACCGGGCAAGCTGGCCGACCTTGTGATCCTGTCCGCCGATCCGACCGCGGTGGACCCGGATTCGATTGACCAGATCAAAGTGGCCGAGACGATCAAGGAAGGCGTGACCGTTTATGATGCGTCTGCACAGGGGGGGTCACTGTTCCAGCCGTCCGGTCAGACTTGGGGCGACGGGTTCTCGGACGCGTTGCGCTATGCCGCCCTGTGGAAGGATGGTGCCAGGAAGTCCCGGTTCGGCGCGATGGCGACGAATGCGCCTCATTCGTCGGGCTGTATTGCCCGGACACTGCAGGACGTGCTGATGACGGGTGTGATGCAGGGCTGATGAGGGGGCAGGCTCGGTCGGTTCTTTGGCACCCATCCCACTCGCCCTCTGGCCCCTTTCGCCGCAGTCATGGTATAGACGGCAGCGCGCGGTCCCATAGCTCAACTGGATAGAGCAGCTGACTTCTAATCAGCAGGTTGGGGGTTCGAGTCCTCCTGGGATCGCCAGCACATTCTTAACGAATTGATTTTGTGGCGTTTTCCGGCATAGTTTCCACTTCTGCAGAAAAGTTTCCACTTTCACGTTCTGTTCCTGTTCCCATCAGGATGCGTTTGCGGTCGGCCGATCGGCTGTAGCTTTCTACCTCGGACAGGCTTTTGTGACCTGTCCAGGCCGCGATTTGATGCACGGTTGCGCCGTTCTCGGCCATCAACGTGGCCCGGTGTTTGCGCAAGCCGTGGGCTGTCTTGCCCTCGATCCCGGCAGCGCGGGCGGCGGCGCTGAACCAGGTGGGAAAGCCCTTTACCGATCGGGGTTTGCCGCCTTGCACGGTCAGGAAGATGATGTGCCGGACCGGGCGCGCGGCGATGCAGGCGGCAAGGTGGCCGTCGGGTTCGGCAAAGGCCGGGGCGTTGATCATTGGGATCGAAACAACGCCACCGGTTTTCTTCTGTGTAAAAGTCATCCAGCCATCTGTGACCATGCGTTCCGACATGCGGACCACGTCCGAGTCGCGCGCTCCAGTCCAGTGCAGCAGCTCGAAGGCGAGGCGCTGTTCGGTTCCGATGGGCCAATTTGCGCGGAACGCGGCAACATCGTCGCGGGTCCATGGCGCGTGGCCATCGGTCTTTGGGGCCTTGGTCTGTTTCACCTGGGCAGCGGGGTCTGCCTTCAGCAGCCCGGCGTCGATGGCCCAGCCACAGAGGGCGCGCCAGATCTTCAGTCGCTGGCGGCCCGGATTGACGCCACGCCCGGCGAGATCGGCGCGGATGTGGTCTGGCCGCAGGTCGGCGAGGTTGCCCTTGCCATACCGCTTGCGCATGTCATCAAGGCCCCGACGCCAGACGTCGCGGGTCGATGCCGCGACGCTCAGGAACTTGTCCGAGGCACGGAAGGCGATGATCGCGGCAGCGATCGTCCCGGTCCTGACAGGTTCGGGCACGACGGTGCCGCTGGTCTTGGCGAGGGCGGCGAGGAATCGCGGATCATCCGGGGCCATATCCGGCAGGGGCACCATGGGATAGCCCTTGCGGCGGACGTAGAGGCGCGGGTGACCACTTGGCCACCATCCTGCCTGCTTGGTGTAGCGCAGCTTCACTTGCCCGTTCCAAAGAGTGCGTCGCATGAATTCTCCCCCTCGGGCGAGGGTAGGAGCGATTCAAGATTCGGAGCAATGGTCAGCCGCACCTTGCCGCATTCCAGCGTGATCTGCACGCCGGTTGCCTTGGCCACAGTCGCGGCACGGGCAATGAGCGAAGCGGATAGGGGCGCGGCTGGCATCAGGTGGTGGTTCCATCGTTGGCCAGCGGCACCGGCGGCAACGTTGCCAGCCAAGCATTGATCTCAGACGCGGAGATCGCGCCGTGGTCGGCCTTCGCTGCCACCCTCGCGGCCTTGCCTGCCCGCGATGGCGGCACAGCATTGGCCTCCTGATAGGCTTTGTCGCGGTAGGCCTGTCGGGCAAGGTTGATCTGCACAATCATGTCTTCTTTCGACATCTTCATGCCCGGCTTGAAGCCCGGCGTTTCCGCCAGCCACCTCGCCAGTTCGGCGGCGGTATGCCGCATCGTTGGCGTGATCAGGGCATAGGCGGGTGCGGTCATCGGCGGGCCTCCATGCTGATCAGCAGCCGATCAACTGCCGTCTCGGCTTCTTTCGACCGGATCAGCGTTTCGCGGGTACGTGTGCGGAAATAGTCCTTCTGAGCAGCGCGCATGTCATGGACGGCTACGGCTAGTGCGAGCAAGCGGGTTTCAGGGACGAACGCAACAACATGTGGCGTCGTCTCATGCGCCTTGTCGGTGTAACCTTGGCTCATCTGATCGAGGTCGACCCAGATGCGGGCGGGGACTTCAGTCATGTGCCTGACACTTTCCCTTTTGCAGTTCGCGGACTTTGTGTTCCAGCTTGGCGATCGCCATGATCGTCGGCTTCACGGCTGGATCGGCGGCGTCATAGTTACGACCGGACTTGCCATTGAGACGGGGCAACAGTCCGCGCTGGACGGCTTCCCAGTTTGCCGGGTCGGTGTTGGCCTTGTCGCCGTCGAGGCATTTCAGGGCCATGCCCGTCGGCAGAGGGCCGTTCGCTTGCTCCCACAGATGGCGGTGTTTGTGGGCGTACCGAGTCTTGTGCCCGGTCCACGGGTTTGTCTGTGCGACCTTGATCTCGACATAGCCGTCGCCATTCAGTCGCTCATGGCCAATGGGCTGGCGGTTTGCGGGGGTCTGCCCGGGCTTGAACTGGGTCGCCTTGGCGTTGGGGTGGGCCGGGCCCAGCTTCTTGCCCTTGGTCAGACATGCCTGCCCGGGCACGAAGCGGCCGTCGCGTCCTGTCTTCCATCCCTTGCGCTTGCGCAGTGAACGCAGCTTTCCCGCGCTGGTGTCAGTCCGACCGAATGCGGCCTGAAACCCCGCATGATAATCCGCAATCGGCAGCGCGCAGTTTTCCCGCAGCCACGAGATCTCGGCATCGGAATACTTGAGGCGACGACCCTTGTAGCGGCTCCCGTCCCGGCCGACTTTCCAGCCTTTGCGTTTGCGCAGGGAATGCAGGTGCAAGGCCGTGATGTCGTCACGATTGAAACGGGCGACAAAAGCGATGTGATAATCGCTGATGACCATCATCCGGTTGGCTTCAAGCCACGCCATTTCCGCTTCGGTGTATCGGATCGCCTGCCCCTTCATGCTTCGGACTTCCCGATCTGGGGCAGCATGTCGAGCACCTGGTGCCCGTGTTCGGCAAACAGCTTTGCCGCGCCGAGCTGCAGTTTGGCGTTCTCTGTGATGCGGTCGGCCACGTCCACAAGCGCGGCGGTGCGATCTATCTCCTGCTGCAGCTCGTCTGCCGAGATGTTGGACTTCATGAGGCGGTCCAGTTGTGCGAACAGGTGATTGTTCAGATCGCCGAGCTTGTTCTTGGTGGTCATGAGTAGATCCTCGTTTCAGGTCTGCACCGGCCCCGCACTGGTTTGCCTGCGATGATGTGCGGGGCCGGGCGATCAGCGCCGGGGAGTGGTCGGCGCGATGGGGGTCAGCAGCTCGCCAGCCTCGACTCGAGGGCCAGCACTTTGCCCTTCGACGCGGCGATCTCGCCGGACCTGTCGCCGCCGGTCAGGCTTGAGACCGGGACGCCGATCAGCAGG
>JBGSWJ010000021.1:0-1544 GCA_041752495.1 Rhodobacterales bacterium | reverse complement strand
CTGACGGTGGCGGCGAAATGGCTGTCGGTCTTGACCTGCCCGCGCGGCAGCATCTCGACGCCGAGCGCCTCGAGCCCGAGGCCGGCCACATAGGGTTTGCGGCCCGTGGCGACGAGGACGACATCGGCGGCAAGGGTGGCCTCGGAGTCGTCCTTGCGGAGTTTGTAGCGGACGTTGGCACCCGTGCCGGTCAGGTCTGCGCCCTGAACGGCGGCGCCGAGGATGAAGTCAAGCCCCTGTTTGGCAAGGATGCGCTGGAAGGCCTTGGCGATTTCGGCATCCATCCCGGGGGTGATGGCGTCGAGGTATTCGATGACGGTCACCTTCGTGCCGAGCCGGGCATAGACCGAGCCCATTTCCAGCCCGATTACGCCCGCGCCGATCACGATCATCGAGGCCGGGATGGAGCCCAGTTCCAGCGCGCCGGTGGAGGTGACGATGGTTTTCTCGTCCACCGTCACGCCCGGCAGGCTGGCGGGTTCCGAGCCGGTGGCGATGACGATGGATTTCGCGCTGTGAGTTTCCTCGCCGACCCTGACCTGACCCGGGGCGGGGATGCTGCCCCAGCCCTTGAGCCAGGTGATCTTGTTCTTCTTGAACAGGAATTCGATGCCCTTGGTGTTCTGGCCGACGACGTCGTCCTTGTAGCCCAGCATCCGGGCCCAATCGACCGATGGCGTGCCGCCCATGAGGCCCATCTTCTCGAAGTTCTCATGGGTTTCGTGCAGCATGTGGCTGGCGTGCAGAAGCGCCTTGGAGGGGATGCAGCCGATGTTCAGGCAGGTGCCGCCGAGCGTCTCGCGCCCCTCGACCACGGCGACCTTGAGGCCCAGTTGGGCGCAGCGGATGGCGCAGACATAGCCGCCGGGACCGGCACCGAGGATGATCACGTCAAAGCTGGCCATGGGGCACTCCTTGGGTCAGTTGGGGCATATGAAATGCGTATGAAAAGCATATGACTTCCGTATGCAGACAGAAAGGCTCGGGATTTCCGGGGTTCCGCGTGTTTCGGGCGGCGCGGGGGGCTGTCTGCCCCCCGTCGCGGCAAGGCCGCGACTCCCCCCGAGGATATTTGGGAACAGAAGAACGGGTCACAGGAGGGCCGCCACGATCATCGCCATGGTGGCCGTGAACCCGACCATCCAGATCAGCGAACGCCAGGGAGTCCAGCCGAAGGCGTAGGCGGGAACGTAGAGGACTCGGGCGGCGAGGTAGGCCCAGGCACAGGCGGCGGTGACCGGGGTGGACTGGTTCGAGAGGGTGACCACCACGACGGCGAGGGTGAAGAGGATCAGCCCCTCGAAATGGTTGTCGAGCGCGCGGAAGAGGCGACCGGTGACGGGCGAGACCTGTTCTATCAGCGGCTTGCCGAGGCGGTCGGGGTCGCGGGGCGAGAGGGTCTTGGCCGTGCCGAGTTCGAGGTTCGCGGGAACGGCCATGAGAACGTACTGCACGCCTTGCAGCAAGCCTGCGAGGGCGAGGGCGGTGAGTTCGGGCGTCATGGGGTGCAGGGCCGAAGGGCGCGGTGCAGGGTGCGCTTCAGC
>JBGSWJ010000020.1:0-3684 GCA_041752495.1 Rhodobacterales bacterium | reverse complement strand
GGGGCTAATCCAGCGCGGCGGGGGCCACAAGATGGCTGCCGGCCTGACGCTGACGCGGGATCAGCTGGAACCGGCGATGACGCGGCTGGGCGAGCTACTGGCGCGACAGGGGGCCGGCGCGGGTGGGCCGGAGACCCTGAGGGTCGACGGGCTCATGATGCCTGGGGCGGTCAGTGTCGAATTGATTGAACAAATCGAACATGCGGGGCCTTTTGGAGCCTCGTCCCCTGCCCCAAGATTCGCTTTTCCCGATGTGGTGGTCCATTTCGCCAAGCAGGTCGGCACAGGGCATCTGAAGCTGACCTTTGGCGACGGGTTGGGCGCGCGATGTGAGGCGATTGCCTTTGGCGCGATGGACGGACCGCTTGGCGCACTGGCAGGGGCGCGTTCCGGGCAGCGGTTTCACCTTGCGGGAAAGCTTGATTTGAACATCTGGCAGGGGCGCAAGACCGTCCAGCTTCGCCTTGACGATGCGGCACCTGCGCATTCCTGAGCGCTGGCGCAAAACATCGCAAGAATCCTCTTGCCCTTGCCAGAGGCTTTGCCTAAGAGACGCCTCACACCGCGTGGCCCGTTCGTCTATCGGTTAGGACACCAGGTTTTCAACCTGGGAAGAGGGGTTCGACTCCCCTACGGGCTGCCACAAAATCCTGACATTGTAATGATATAGATACCCTGAAAAGGGTCGCGCGTATTGCGCGGCCGGTTTGGGCGCTGAAATGACCTTGGGCATCTTTGAAGGCTTTGGAGTTCGCCTGGCCATGCGGCAGGTTGCCGGAAAAGCCCGGCCCGACCGGGATGACAGCTGGCATTGGGACAGCGACGGTAGCGGCGTGTGTCTTGTTTCTTGCGGCTTTCCGGTCAGGTCAGCGCCAGGGCAAGCAAGGGCTGATGCCTTGCCTGTTTTCCGGGCGATGGCCAGGGGGCGCGGGCCAATTGGGGTGATCAGCGCGACCGATGAGCGGGTTTTCCGAAAGAATCAGTTTCGGAATTCTGCCTCACGGAAACGTTATAAGCGCTTGGAAGCATTTGGCCGCTAGGGTCGGGAAAATGGTGGAGAATGCCCATATGGGCAAAGAAGAAGACAAGCGGATTGAAGACAATCTGGCCGATGAAGTCATCGACCGGTTGTACGAAGTTGCTGTCGACCCGTCCCGTTATGAGGCCCTTCTTGATCATTGGGAGGCGATGATCCGCCCTCAACGGGCCGCAGCGAACCGGGAATTCATGCCAGCACAGAGCCCGGCTATCGGTCTTCGGGAGTTTGAGGGGCATTTCAAGCGGGCGGATCAGGTGCTTGATCGGGCCATAAGTGATCCGCGGGTATCTACGGCGGCGGGCATGCTGGCCCAGGTCGAACATGCGGCGGCCTTTGCCGTTGACCGGAACCTGACATTGATCGGTGTGAATGGCGCGGCGACGAGTGTGCTGGGCGTGACGCGCGGTGCGCGGCTCGGCGATGTGGCCCTGGCTGCGGGAGAGATTGACCATTTGAGCAACCGGATTGCCCGTATGTTTAACGGCAACGCGCTTGATCCGGTGATTTTCCGCAGCCGTTCGGCCCGGTCCGACAGGCTTGTCCTGTTGCATCTGCGCCTTGTGAGAAGCGAGCGCGAGCCACCTTTTGTTATTGCCATCACGTCGGAACTTGCATGGCCCAAGGGCTTTTCCGACATGCTGCGGGGGGCGTTCGACCTTACGGTGGCCGAGTCCGAAGTCATGCAGTCACTGGCCGAGGGGCATTCGCTGGCTCAGATTGCTGACGCACGTGGGCGAAGTGTCGAGACGATCCGGGCGCAGCTGAAGGCGATCATGGGCAAGACAGAGACGCGGAGCCAGACCGAACTGGTTCGGCTGACATTGTCCACCATGGAAATGGTCCAGTTTTCGGCCGACGCTGTCAGCGGCCTGAACGATGCGTCGCGCGGATTCGAGACGCTGACGGAACGGCCATTCCAGACAATGTACCTGCGGGACGGCCGGCAACTGGATTACCTGATCCTGGGCGATCCCGAGGGCAGGCCCTGTCTGTTTTTCCCTCTCGATTATGGTCTGGTGCGCTGGCCCGCCTCGGCCGAAGAAGAGGCCGCGCGGCTGGGGATCAAGGTCATCGTTCCGATCAGGCCGGGCTATGGCGCGTCAACGCCGTTGCGGCGCAACGTGCCCTACATGACGCAGATCGTCGAGGATCTGGCCGCGCTGCTGGACCGGCTTGAGGTTGAACGGGTGCCCTTGGTGACCCTTGGCGGCGACAGTTATCTGGCAATCGCTTTCCATGCACTTTACCCCGAAAGGGTATTGGCGCTGATCTGCTGCGCGGGTGTCCTTCCCCTGCGGCGGCCCGAGCAATATGAGCGGATGGACAAGTGGCACCGGTTTATCCTTGCCGGGGCGCGTTATACGCCACACCTGCTACCGTTCATGGTCAAGGCGGGGTTCGCGCTGGCCCGTCGTCTGGGCAAGCGGGGATTTGTCCATGCGGTGTATGGCAAATCGCAGGCGGATGTGGCGACTTTTGAAATACCGGAAGTGTTCGAGGCCATGGTCTGCGGGTCAGAGGTGGCCTTGTCCGAGACACATTCGGCCCATGATTCCTTTGCGCGGGAAGTCATTGCCCATGAAACGACCGACTGGACCAACGAGATCGATGCCCTGCGGGGAGCGATTCCCGTTCATTTCCTGAATGGTCTGCAAGATCCCGAAGTTCCGCCGGAAACGCTTGCCGATCATCAGCGGGATTATCCGTGGATCGATTTCAGGGTCTATCCGGACGCGGGGCAGTTGCTGTTCTTCCTGAAATGGCGGGACGTTCTACCTTTGATTGTGAGGTATCTGGATTGACGCGGGACGCGGGGCGCCGTTTCACCCAAATGGGGTATGACGGGCCCTCGCGACTCGGCCTAACGTTGGGTCATTCAGACGATTTGTTTCTAATGGCCGAAAGGCTCCAGAGTTCATAGATCCGGCGTCCGGCAGAGGTGAGTGGCTGACGGGCGTCAATTTTCAGGACAGCCGGGAAACCGGCGAGAAGGACGGCAGGCTGATGGCAATGACGCGAACGTATTCACGTGTCACACATCGGCCCGCCGTTCTTTTCTACACGCCCAAAGGGAAGTTGATTGCGCTGGTGATCGGGATCAATCTGGGTGTGTTTGCAGGAATGAACCTTTCGACCCAGGCCAACGCCGCAGTGACGGCGCAAGAAAAGCATGAGAGCGAAGAAAGCTAGGCTGTCGTGCCATCCAGAAGGACACGGGCGGCGCCGCGGGCAGCCTCGGTCACAGTGTCACCGGCCAGCATTCTGGCGATTTCGTCGATACGGGCGACCGGGTCCAGCGGGACGACGCGGGAGGTGGTCATGTCGCCGGTGACGGTCTTTTCCACGCGCCAGTGATGCTGCGCCTTGGCCGCGACCTGCGGCGAGTGGGTCACGACAAGGACCTGACCTGATATGGCAAGGTCGGCAAGGCGACGGCCCACGGCATCTGCGGTGGCGCCGCCGACGCCCCGGTCGATTTCGTCAAAGATCAGGGTGAGGCCGGTGTTGCCCCGGGTCAGGCAGACCTTGAGCGCGAGGAGGAAGCGGCTGAGTTCACCGCCCGAGGCGATGCGGTTCAGGGGGCCGGAGGGGGCGCCGGGGTTGGTGGCGACTTCGAATGTCACGGTATCGGTGCCGTCGGGGCC
>JBGSWJ010000019.1:0-2549 GCA_041752495.1 Rhodobacterales bacterium | reverse complement strand
GGCCAGCATGGCGGCTTGTGCGGCGGGCGACAGGAAGCCGGGCCAGATGCCGACGCCGCGCACCATAAGGCCGGGAGGAGGAGACATCGGTCGTGGCAACCCTGTGACAAGCCCTTCAAAATGGATGAGATCGGGGCCAAGAGGCAGTTGCAGGCCCGGAATGTGCCTCCTATATACGGCTGGATCAGTGACGGGGCGCCAAAAAGCGACCCGCCGCTTCAATCCAGAAGGCCGGGGTGCCTGCACGGGCCCCTGCCGCTCAAACCGCCTCAAGAAAGGGTTTTGAAACATGGCCAAAGTCATCGGTATCGACCTTGGAACGACCAACTCCTGCGTTGCCATCATGGATGGTTCGCAGCCCCGCGTCATCGAGAATTCGGAAGGTGCGCGCACCACGCCGTCGATTGTCGCCTTTGCCGAAGAAGAGCGTCTTGTCGGCCAGTCTGCCAAGCGGCAGGCCGTGACCAATGCCGACAACACGATCTTTGCGGTCAAGCGCCTGATCGGCCGCCGGTTCGACGACGCGGATATCGCCAAGGACAAGAAGAACCTGCCCTATACGCTGGTCAATCAGTCCGGCGATGCCTGGGTGCAGGCACGCGGCGAACGTTACAGCCCGTCGCAGATTTCCGCCTTTATCCTGCAGAAGATGAAGGAAACCGCCGAGTCGTATCTGGGCGAGGAAGTCACGCAGGCCGTCATCACGGTGCCCGCCTATTTCAACGACGCCCAGCGTCAGGCCACCAAGGACGCGGGCAAGATTGCCGGCCTTGAAGTGCTGCGCATCATCAACGAGCCGACGGCGGCCGCTCTGGCCTACGGTCTCGACAAGAAAGAGACCAAGACGATCGCCGTGTATGACCTTGGCGGCGGGACGTTCGACGTCACCATCCTTGAGATCGATGACGGCCTGTTCGAAGTGAAGTCCACCAACGGGGACACGTTCCTTGGCGGCGAAGACTTTGACATGCGCATCGTCAACTACCTTGCCGACGAGTTCAAAAAGGAACACGGCGTCGACCTGACCAAGGACAAGATGGCGCTGCAGCGGCTTAAGGAAGCGGCTGAGAAGGCCAAGATCGAGCTGTCGTCTTCGACGGCGACCGATATCAACCAGCCGTTCATCAGCATGGGATCGAACGGCCAGCCGCTGCACCTTGTGGTGAAGCTGACGCGTGCCAAGCTGGAAAGCCTTGTCGGCGATCTGATCAAGGCGTCGATGAAGCCCTGTGCGGCGGCGTTGAAGGATGCGGGCCTGACCACGGCGGACATTGACGAGGTCGTTCTGGTCGGCGGTATGACCCGGATGCCCAAGGTCGTGGAAGAAGTGACCAAGTTCTTTGGCAAGGACCCGCACAAGGGCGTGAACCCGGACGAGGTTGTGGCTCTGGGCGCGGCCATTCAGGCCGGCGTTCTGCAGGGCGACGTCAAGGACGTGGTTCTGCTGGACGTGACCCCGCTGTCGCTGGGCATCGAAACGCTGGGTGGCGTGTTCACCCGTCTGTTCGACCGCAACACCACGATCCCGACCAAGAAGAGCCAGATCTTCTCGACCGCCGAGGACAACCAGAACGCGGTGACGATCCGCGTGTTCCAAGGCGAGCGCGAAATGGCGGCGGACAACAAGATGCTGGGCCAGTTCAATCTGGAAAGCATCCCCCCTGCCCCGCGTGGCATGCCCCAGATCGAAGTGACGTTCGACATCGACGCCAACGGCATCGTGTCGGTCAGCGCCAAGGACAAGGGCACTAACAAGGAACAGAAGATCACGATCCAGGCGTCCGGCGGTCTGTCGGATGACGAGATCGACAAGATGGTCAAGGATGCCGAGGCCAATGCCGAGAACGACAAGAAGCGTCGTGAACTGGTCGAAGCCAAGAACCAGGCCGAAAGCCTGATCCATTCGACCGAAAAGTCGATGGAAGAGCATGGCGACAAGGTGGACCCGTCCACCATCGAAGCGATCGAACTGGCCATTGCAGCGCTCAAGGACGAGTTGGAAGGCGACAATGCCGGCAAGATCAAGTCGGGCATCCAGAACGTGACCGAAGCAGCGATGCGTCTGGGCGAGGCCATCTACAAGGCCAGCGCAGGTGAAGGTGACGGCCCGTCCGATCAGGGTGGCAGCCGGGGCGGTGACGACGACGATGACTCGATCGTCGACGCCGACTTTGAAGACCTGGGCGACGACAAGCGGCGCCGCTGAGCGCGTGATGCGGGAACGGACCGGCCCCCCAAGCGGGGCCGGTTCATTTCCGGCCAAGGGGACCGATGTCGATGGCAAAGCGCGACTATTACGAGACGCTGGGCGTGTCCAAGGGCGCCAGCGCCGAAGAACTCAAGAAGGCCTATCGCCAGAAGGCGAAAGAGCTTCACCCGGACCGCAATTCTGACAATCCCAACGCCGAGGCCCAGTTCAAGGAAGTGAACGAGGCCTATGACGTGCTGAAGGATGCCGACAAGAAGGCGGCCTATGACCGCTATGGCCATGCCGCGTTCGAAGGCGGGATGGGCGGGCGGCCCGGACAGGGCGGATTCCGGCCGCAGGG
>JBGSWJ010000018.1:0-2673 GCA_041752495.1 Rhodobacterales bacterium | reverse complement strand
GCGGGCGCGGATGCTGCGGGCGTTTTCGCCAATGCCGCCGCAGAAGACGAGCGCGTCGATCCCGCCCATCGCGGCGGCGAGGGAGCCCAGTTCACGCTGCGCCCGGGCCACGAAATAGGCGATGGCTTGGGCGGCTTCGGGCGCGGGGGAGGATTTGAGCACGCGCATGTCGTTCGAGAGGCCCGAGAGGCCGAGGAGGCCGGACTGGCGGTAGAGCAGATCGGAGATTTCGGCGGCGCTGAGGCGGGCCTGTTCCATGAGGTAGAGCATGACGCCGGGATCAAGCTGGCCGGGCCTTGTTCCCATCGGCAGGCCGTCGAGGGGGGAGAAGCCCATCGTCGAGGCGATGGACTGGCCGTTGACGATGGCACACATGGAGGCGCCGTTGCCCAGATGCGCGACGACGACGCGGCCTGCGTGCAGGGCGGGCGCGGTGCGAGCAAGTTCGCCGGTGATGAAATCGTAGCTGAGCCCGTGGAAGCCGTAGCGGCGCAGGCCCTTGTCATAGAAGGCGCGGGGCAGGGCGTAGGTATCGTTCACCCATGGGTGGTTGCGGTGAAAGGCGGTGTCAAAGCAGGCGATCTGCGGGATGCCGGGAAAGGCTGTCTGCGCGGCGCGGATGCCTGCGATGTTATGGGGCTGGTGCAGGGGGGCGAAGGGGGAAAGCGCGGTGATGCGGGTGAGGACGGCATCGTCGATCAGGACGGGGGCTGCGAAATCGGGGCCGCCGTGGACGACGCGGTGGCCGATGGCGCGGATCTGTGCGCCGGGGACAGCGGGGCCGAGGGAGGCGAGGACGGTTTGCAGGGCGGCTGTATGGCTGGTGAGATCACCGGGGGCTGTGGGCAGGTCGGTGCCTGTGGCATCGCGTAGCCGGATCGTGCCGTTGCTGCCGATCCGGTCAACAAGGCCGCTGGCGCGCGGGGTGTCTTCGGCTTTGGCGAAAAGCGCGAATTTGAGGGAGGAGGACCCGGCATTCAGGGTCAGGATCGTGTCGATCATTCTGTGTCCGGCTGGGGCAACGGTTTGGCCTGCCGCGAGAGTGCGGGAAACGGGCCGGGGGGACAAGGGTGTGCCCAAGAAGGGCCCGGTCCGTCAGTCGTCGGGCAGGTTTTCGCGGAAGATCACATGCAGGCGGGGCTGGACCGGCGTGTAGGGGGTGCCCTGCGTCGCGGCGACGAGGGTCGAGAGGGCCTCGCGCGCTTCGACCCTTGGGTTCTGGTCGATCAGGGCGTCGAGCGTTCCGTCGAGAAGCAGCGTCTTGTTCGCTTCGGTTGCCTCGTGCCCGATGAGGACGACCGATTTGTCGCGACCGCGTTCCTTGAGCGCCGCGCCGATCCCGCTTGAGCCGCCGCCGACGTTGTAGATGGCGGCAAGGTCGGGATAGCGGTCGAGGAGGTTCAGCGCTTCGGACCGGGCCTTGGCGCGGTCGTCGAGCATTTCGCGCATCTCTACGATTTCAAGGCCCGGGTATTCGTCGTGCAGGATATGGCGGAAGCCCATTTCGCGTTCCTGATGGCCGCGATAGGCGAGGGACCCGGCAAAAAGGGCGACTTGGCCTGTGCGGCCCGCGCCAAGGAAGCGGCCGACGAGATAGCCGGCAAGCCGTCCCGCCTGACGGTTGTCGACGCCGACATAGGCGATGCGGGGCACGTTCTGGATATCCGAGACGAGGGTCACGATCTTGACCCCCGACTGGGCCAGTTCGCGCACGGCTTCGCGCACGACGGGGTGGTCAAGCGCGATGAGGCCGAGGCCGTCGGTCTGGCCTTTGAGCTGGCGGAGGCGGTCGGCGAGGATGGCGGGCTTGAAGCCTTCGATGGTTTCGACGACGACGGTCGTTCCGTCGATCAGCGCGCCCTGCCGTTCGAGTTGTTCCTGCAGGATGCCGATGAAGCGGTTGGTGCCTGCGGGCAGAAGGAAGTGCAGGCGCCGGGCCGAGGATTGGTCGGCCGCCGTGACGTAGCCCAGCCGCGCCGCGACGGCCAGCACATGGGCCCTTGTGTGTTCGCGGACACCGGCGCGGGCGTTCAGCACGCGGTCCACGGTGGCCGAGGAGACGCCCGCCTCTCTTGCGATGTCGATCAGTGTCGCGCGCAAAGCCTGCCCCCGGAAAACGCCCTGCTGCCACCTAGCGAGACTGGAGAGGGATGGTCAACAGAGACCGTCGCCCTGCAGCGTGATGCATCAATCAGAATGATGCATCTGGATGATGTGTTTTGCGGCATTTTTGCCCGGTGGCGTGCTGAGTCCGAGGCGAGTCCCCCTGCTCTCCACGGGCAAACCATTGGCATTTCTGGCAGATTTCCCATCAACACAGTCCCCGATCCCTCGTGCGGCAGAGTGAAGCGGCAATGGTGATCTATGATCTACACCAATTTGAGTTTGTAAAGTTAACAAATTGATTGACGTAATGATGCGACTCGGGTGATCAGTAGGCCCACCAGACACACAGAGGTCTGCAGGGAGGAAAATGATGATTGGTCGTCGCATGACGCGGCGCCGGTTTCTTGAAACCGGCACGAAGGCTGGGCTTTACGGTGCGGGCGCGCTGATCGCGCCGCGGTTCATCGGTCAGGCCTGGGCACAGGAACTTGCTCCGGGGATGATCGGCGGGCCGACGGGCTTTCCGGGCGCGGAACGGTATCAGTATGGCCCCGACACGCCCGAGGG
>JBGSWJ010000017.1:0-5151 GCA_041752495.1 Rhodobacterales bacterium | reverse complement strand
GCCCGATGGCGGCGACTGTCCCCGCGCCTTCAAGCCCCGGCAGATCGCTGGCCGTCGGCGGCGGCGCATACGCCCCCGCGCGTTGCAGCGCGTCAGGACGGTTCACTCCGGCATAGGCCAACCGCAACAGCACTTGCCCATGACCCGGTACAGGCACAGGCCGCGTCCCGGGCACAAGCACATCGGGCCCGCCGGGGCGGGAGATTTCGACAACCCGCATCGTCGCGGGAAGCTTTGCGTCAGTCATGAGCAGGGCCTTACTTGTTCAGGTTCCAGAAGCCGGGCATGTCCGCCCGGGACATCCGCGAGGGCGCTTTGACCATGCCGACCAGTTTGTTCAGCGGCGTCGTGAACGGCTTGAGCAGAGCAGAGTCGTTGACCTTCCGCTTGAACGTCTCGAATCGCATCACGTCCTCGATCCGCCGGTCGATAAACGCGTCCGTAGCGGTGTCATCCGCCTGACCCAGCCAATACAGAACCGTCGACCCCCAGACCCCCGACAGGATCGCCCGTTTCGTGTACCAGTTCAGATCGTCCGACTTGTCCTCAAGCGCCGTCCAGATCGCATCAGCCGTGCCCCAGATCAGCCGCGCCCCTTCGGCCGCGTGATGGGGCAGGGCAAACAGGGCCGATGCGGCGCGCACCGCTTCCTTGTCCGGCACCGCGTCCAGTCGCGCCCGCAGGGCAAAGGCCACGCGTTCCCGGTACTTCATCGCCGTCAGGTCGGCCTTGCGCAGGGCTGCCACCATCTTGTCATTACCGATCTGGTGATATGTCGCAGCCAGATCGACCGCCCCCCGCGGGCACAGTGCCTTCACGATCTCTGGCGACATCCCAATCGCCCTTGCCGATTCGTCCAGCGCCTTCTGCGACCAGCCGTCAAACGGCACATGCTGCAGCATTTCTTCAAGCAAAAGATGCTTTGCGGGGTCAATGTTGCTGTGGGGCATGATGGTCTCCTGATCTGAGGCTACACTAGACAAGCTAGGCCGCCTTTGCTATGGGGCCACATCCTGCGATAACCGCAAATCCAACTTAGAGAGGTGGTGAAAACCACATGCAGGTCAGTGTTCGCGACAACAACGTCGATCAGGCCCTCCGGGCTCTGAAAAAGAAACTGCAGCGCGAAGGTGTGTTTCGTGAAATGAAGCTCAAGCAACATTTCGAGAAGCCGTCTGAAAAGAAAGCGCGCGAGAAGGCCGAGGCCATCCGCCGCCAGCGCAAGCTCGCCCGCAAGAAGCTGCAGCGCGAAGGGATGCTCTAAGCATCTTTTCACGTCTCGACGCGAAAACGATAACCCCCGTGGCTCAGGCCCGGGGGTTTGTCGTTTCTGCCGCTCAGATCAGGATAAAGTCGCTGTAATCCAGCGCCGTGTTGTCGTTCAGGATGGCAACCAGCACCTTGGCCTTGGACCCGTTGGCATCTGCGTCATAATACAGGTTGCCGGTCGCGCGGTCATAAATCAGCCGGTCCGAACTATCCTGCGCCGCTGTCCCCAGCCGGAACTCGGACGATGTGATCGTGCTGCCAAGGGCCGCAAAGGAACCGCTCTTGAGGGCGATCCGATCCTCTGCACCATTAAAGTCGCCCAGCGTATCCGCATTCGCGGCGTTGACGGCTGCCGAAAACACAAACGTATCGCTGCCGTCCCCGCCATACAGCTTGTCCTTGCCCGCGCCACCGTTCAGGCTGTCGTCCCCGTCACCCCCGCGCAGCACATTGACCTGGCTGTCGCCGGTTATCCTGTCGTCAAAAGCCGTGCCGGTCACGTTCTCGACATTGCGGATGTAATCCTCGACGGCCCTGCCCACGGCAACGCCAGCCTGGCTCGAACTGTTCAGCGTCACCGCAATCCCGGCACCGCTGTCACTGTAATCGACCAGATCCGTGCCCGCCCCGCCATCCATCGAGTCATTGCCCGCCCCGCCGATCAGCGTGTCATTTCCCCCGTCCGAAATAAGGCGGTCATCCCCGTCGCTACCCGACAGAACGTCGTTTCCGGTCAGTCCGAACAGAACGTCACTGCCCTTCCCCCCGCCAAGGACGTCATTCCATTCCGTCCCCATCAGTTGTTCGCCGGCGGATGTCGCTTCAATCTTCACCGGCCCGGTGCGCGGGTCAAAGGTCGCCGCATAGATCCCGCCGCCCGATGAATTGTCGGTCCAGGTCACCACGAACCTGCCATCACTCAGCCCGACCACATCCGGGTCCGTCTGATCACCGGAAAAAAGCTGGCTCGCGGAATCATTGATCAGGAACTCTCCGCCAACGGCCTTGCCATTCGCGTCATACAACTGTCCCTTGATGTCATGGCCCGATGTGGCCGAAACCGAATCCCACACGACGATAAAGCCACCCATGGCAAGCGCGGCAATCGCGGCATTCGTCTGGTCACCCGAGGTGACCGTATTGACCCGTGCTTCCTTGCCATTGACCTCGATCCAGATGTCCCTGCCGTTTGCGGCCGACGTCTGCTCATCCCACACTGTGATGGTCAGGCCGTGGCCCTGCACGATATCCGGATTGGCGCTGCCGGTGCCTGCATCAACCAGCGTTCCCCCGCTCACAAAGTCTGATCCAGGCATGCCGGCCGTCACGTCACGGCCGTAAAGCCCCGCCGCGCCCTGATGCGCCTGATCCGGCCCCGCGTCATCGCTCCAGACGGCAACAAATCCGTCCGACTTCCCGCTGTCCGAGGCAAAGACCGGCGCACTGTCACCGCCCCAATCACCCGAAATTCGGACAGACTTGCCCGCAGCCGTTCCGTCGGCATTGAACTCCCGTGCCATGACCGCCCCGGCAGAAGGTGAAACAACACTGGCCTCGTCCGGGTTCTGTTCTGTCCAGCCGATGACAAAGCCACCCCCGTCAAGTCCGGTCACCGTCGGATCGGATTGCGGCCCCTGCTGGATCGCCCCGGCATTCCGAACGGCCGTCACCGGCTGCCCGTCCGCGTCATAGACCCGATAGCTGATGTTTCCCTGCCGATCCCCGTAATAGGTTGTCCACACCATCACGAACCCGCCCCCTTCAAGGGTCGCGATCTGCGGGTCGGTCTGGCGGCCATAGGTGCCGGTATTCGCGGTCGCCTCGGCAAGAAAGACGGAACCATCCGCGTTCAGGATGGTGTATTTGATATCGCCGGAGGTTGAGTTCTCATCGCACCAGGTGATCACCACCTTGTTGTCGCTCAGCACCGTGATGCCGGCCATATCCTGCGTTCCGGTGTTCCGGACCGAAACCAGAGTATCTTGTGTTGATCGCTTCGGAGTCGTCATGCCATGTCACCCGAGGGTTACTCGTTTCGTATGGTCCTGAATCGAAAACCGGGTTCGGGAATTAATCTAGATCAAGTTGCGATCGATTTTGGCGAAAACTGTCAACTAAAGTGGACAGTGAAGAGTAGTAATTCAGGCTAAACGAGAGGCCGTTCATTGGTTCACAACCAAAAGTTGGCATCTTGATTCTCTGCCCAACCGGGTCGAATCACCTGCCTACCGTGACGGTCCGTCCTCTTTCCCGCCAAGCCCGCCCATCCGGCCCGCACAGCAAAAGCCGCGCCTCACACCCTGTGCAGATACAGATCAAACTCCACCTCGGTCACGGTCCGCGCCACCCGGGCATATTCCGCCGCCTTGATCGCGGTAAAGGTGCGATGCATGTCCTCGCCCAGCGCGGCCTTGAGGAACGCGGATTCCTTGGCCGCCACAATCGCCGTCCGCCAGTCGACAGGGATCGGCGGTGCATCCTGCCCATCTTCATAGCCGTTCCCGGTGGTTTCCGGGCCGGGGTCGATCCGGTGGGTCAGGCCGTGCCGGATACCGGCCAGCACCGTCGCCGCCACCAGATAAGGGTTGGCATCCACCCCCGCAGGCCGATGTTCAATCCGCCGCCCCGCCTTGGCCCCGGCGGGAATACGCAGCGCGACCGACCGGTTATTCACCCCCCATGTCGGCGACACGGGGGCATAGCTTTGCGTCGCAAACCGCCGCCAAGAATTGGCATGCGGCGCAAAGACCAGCATCGATTCCCCCATCGTCGCCCGCAACCCGCCCAGCGCGTGCAGGATCATCGGGTTCCACTGGCCTTCGACCTCCTCTACAAACAGGTTCCGCCCCGTGCTGTCACACAGCGACGTGTGAAAATGCATCCCCGACCCGGCATAATCCTCGATCGGCTTGGCCATGAAACAGGCCGTCACCCCATGCGCCCGCGCCTGCGCCCGCACGATCCGCTTCAGCCGCATCAGATCATCAGCCGCCTGCATCACATCCGTCCGGTAGTGCAGCGTCAGTTCATACTGGCCCGGCGCATATTCCGAAATCATCGTCTCGGCCCGGATCCCGGCCTTTTCCGCCCCGGCATAGATATCGGAAAACAGCGGCAGCATCCCATGCAGGTGATCGACGGAATAAACCTCGGTCTTGGTGCTCGCCCGCCCGTCCAGCACATCGCGCGCGGGCTGGATACGCCCGTTCCCGTCGCGTTCATTCGCCAGCAGAAAGAACTCCAGCTCGAACGCGCCGGTCGGATACAGCCCCTCGGCCGCCAGCGCATCCACCTGCCGCTGCAACGCATGGCGCGGGTCCGATGTCATCGGGATGCCATCCAGATCATACATTGACATCAGCACCTCACCCCGCGGCGGGGTCGTGCCATGCAGCGCGATCAGGCTCCCCGGAATGGGCCAGGCCCGCAGATCGCCATCCCCCTGATCCCAGATCAGCCCGGTCTCGTGCACATCCTCGCCCAGAATATCCAGGCCAAGGATCGAAATCGGCAGATGCCGCCCCGACGTATAAAACGGGATCAGCTCGTGCCGCCGGATGATCTTGCCCCGGCCAATGCCATTGGCGTCATGCAGGACAATATCGAACGCCTCGATCTCGGGATGCGCGGCAAGAAAGGCTTCGGCCTCGGAGAGGAGCGAGCCGGAAGGGCTTTGGGTCATCTGGGTCACTTGGTCAAAAGTTCGGTCAGCACTTCGTCAAACGCGGCAATCAGGCGGTCGATCTGCCGTTTTCGCGTGACGGGGCTGATCAGCATCATGTTGTGGAACGGCGCGATCAGACAGCCCCGGTTCAGCAGGGCAAGGTTCATCGCCGCCTCAACCTCGGGCTTGTGCGCCGCCGCAGCCTCGGCCCCGTTCCG
>JBGSWJ010000016.1:0-2152 GCA_041752495.1 Rhodobacterales bacterium | reverse complement strand
CATCGCGCAGCGCCTCGAGATAGGCATGGCCATGCCGCTCGCAGGGCTCCAGGTGATTGCCTTCCGCCCATTCGTTCCAGGCATTGATGAACATCAGATCCTCGTCCGCCTCGGCTTGCGTCGACAACAGCCGCCGGGCCTTGTGCTCCACCCATGTCGCGAAGCTGTCGGCGTCGCCGTTGACGAACACGGTTGCCCCCCCCTCCCGCCGCCGCGAGGTGTTGTCCCAACCGGGGGTGACGCCCGGAAAACAGGTGTAGTCGGGACGTGGCTGCCGGATGTCGAAGGCGACGAACTTCTTGTAGTCGAAGAAATTGTCCCGTCCCCTCCGCTCGCTCTTCCGTGCGAGCGACATCCGTCCCAACAGGGACATGATCCTGCGACGCCGCCGCATGGCCTGGTTGGTGCGCTGCATCTCCGGTGTCCGGGCATAGGCGCTCAGGGATTTCGACATCGGCTGGAACTCGATTGCGGCATCAAAGCCCAGGGCCTTCGGGGCTTCGGGGCGGGTGCCGATCCGACGATCGAAACGGCACAGATAGAGTTCCATCCCGTGACGGCCCGCAACCGTGCGGAAGGTGCGGATCAGGCCGGGCAGATCGGGAATGTCCGCGTCATTGTAGATCGCGAAGACCGGTCGATTGCCGATCCTGATGTATCGGGGATCCTTGAAGTATTCCACCAGGGTTTCGATATGGGCAATATTGTCGGCTTCGGAATAGTGCTGTGCCAGCAGGACATTCTTCTGCCCGCCGTCCCAGATGCGTGTCCAGTTCTCGTTCGCCCAGCACAGCATGAACGGAAAGTCGGGGCTTTTGCTGTCGATCACTTGCTGGAACGGCGTCTCGAGGATCCGGCGGCCGTTGAACCAGTAATGATAATAGCAGAAGCCCTGAATGCCATAGCGGCGCGCCAGCTGTGCCTGATCTTCCTTGGTATCGGCCAAACGCAGGTCATAATACCCCAGATCGGCCGGCAGATGCGGCTGGTGGTGACCTTTGAACAAGGGCCGCCCCTTCACGACATTTCTCCACTCGGTGAATCCCTTTCCCCACCAGGCGTCATTCTCGGGGATCGGATGGAACTGCGGAAGATAGATCGCTATTGGACGCATGGCTCGTACTGCACTCTTCTGCGGGATGGGACCGGTTTCGATGTCAAGGATTGCCGGTCCGGCCGGACGCGAAGCCCGGCCGGACCGGCCTCAGGGCGGTCCCGGGGCATCTTTCCGATCGGCTCTGCGTCGCCTTTCGCAAGGCCGGTTCGCATCTGGACGTGCTGAAAGGGCGTCAACAGGGGGGGCAACCTTCCGGCACGTCGCAAAATAGGTCATGAACATAGATCCGGGAGTTATCCCGAACTTCGCAAGCCCTTCAAGCAAGCCCTTCAAGGCGGCCATGTCTGTCCCTGACCCATCCGCCCTCGAAGGCCTCGAGGGAAAGACCCGGTTGCGAGACAAGGGCGATGGCGCTCTTGCGGACAAACCGGCGGATGCGCGTTCTGTCCATGATGCCGCTGTCGCGCAACTCGAACTGGCCCTTGAAGAAAAGCGGAAACGTCGGACGGTCGTGCCGCGCATTTGGCACGCTGACGATCAGCGCCCGCCGGGAGCAAGCAGATCACGGCACCGGCGCACGGCGCTCCAAGGGTCCACGAGATGTTCCAGCACATCCAGGCACAGACTGGTGTCAAAGGCGGCCACTTTGGCCGCGATCGCGTCCCAGGTTGCACCGTCCTCCAGATCACCGATCTGGTACAGGTCGATTTCGGGCAATGATGGCACGGCAACCCCGTCGACCACGACAGCACAGGACGCCCGGCGGTTCGCCTTCAGATAGGCCGCCGTTGCACCCGCGCCGGTGAATCCCTGTCGCCACCAGGCACCGTTCCCGGCGATCAGATGAAACGGCGGAGGGTCGATCGCTGTCGGACGCATGGGTCTTTCTGCAGGATGGCTTGGCAAGGGTGCGGCTTGGGCTGGGCCTTGGCAAGACGGCTTGGTCCTCGCCGCAGGCGAAGTCTAGACCGGCACGGCGGACCGGGCAAGCGTCGATGTGCTGCGGTGCAGCACCCGCGCCCTCGACATGTGCCGCAAAGGACGCTAAGCAGCCGCAAAGGACGCTGAGCCGTCGGGCAAAGACGTCCGGGCGGG
>JBGSWJ010000015.1:0-6856 GCA_041752495.1 Rhodobacterales bacterium | reverse complement strand
CCGAGGTCTTGCCCCAGGCGTCTTTGGCGGCATGTGCGGCGTCGAGCGCGGCCTGAATGTCGGCCGCGTCCGAGCGGGCGACTTCGCAGACCTTGGCGCCGGTGATCGGCGTGATGTTGTCCATGTAGCGCCCTGACTTGGGCGGCACAAATGCCCCGCCGATAAAGTTGTCGTAGCGCAGCCGGAACGGAGCGACCGAGCGGAAGTCGGCCTGAGTCATCTTGTTCATTCGTTAATCCTCCATGTCTGCCGCGTCCTCCCGCGGCGATGGAGAAAGAATGCGCCTTGCCGACGGACGGATCATCCGGGGGCAAGAGGTCGGCAGGGGGCAACTGTCTCAGAATTGCGACAGGTGGGACTGTAAATCTCAGTCCCGGCCAAGCTTGCGGTGCAATGTCGCCCGCGACAGGCCAAGCGCGCGAGCCGCAGCACTCACATTCCCATCGGCCCGGACCAGCGCACGGTGCAGAACGGCACGTTCGGCCGCAGCAAGGCTTTCGTGAGTCTCCACACCCAGCACATCGGCAAGTGGTCGCGGCAGACCGCCGTCAAGCGCAAGATGCGCCCGCGCCGCCCGGGTCGCGCCGATCACAATGTCGTCCGCATCGACAGCAAGAAGCGCCCCGAAAGACCGGTCGACCCCCGGCACAAGGACCATCCGGGCCCTGGGAAAGCGGGCGTGGAAAAGCTCGGTCTCGACCTTGCGCGCGGCTTCGGCGACCGTGGTGCCGATCAGTCCGGCGAGAGCATCCGGCAGGTCTGGCCGCGCTGTGGAGACATCAATGACCGCGGCCACCTCTCCCTCGGCACCAAGGACGGGCGCGGAAGAACAGCTTAGTCCCGTGTTCCGGGCAAGGAAATGCTGGTCGCGATGGATCGTCACCGCCCGTGCTTCGACCAGGCATGTGCCGATCCCGTTGGTGCCCGCCCGCGCCTCGGACCAGTCGGTCCCGGTCCAAAGTCCTGCCTGCGCGTAACTCGCGTCATCGCCGGCGAACCCCCGCCGCTCGACCGCGATTCCCGATGCATCGGCCAGCACGACGCATCCGCCAAGCCCGCCCACAATCTGAAACAGCCGGTCAAGGTGCGGCAGTGCCATCGGAAGAAGCGCGCCCAGCCTCTCGCGCGCTTGGGCCAGCTCCCGCTCGGTCACGCGGACATCGTGGCCGCGGTCTGCCGGATCAATATGATAAAGCCGGGCCGACCGTGCCCAGGACGCCGCCACAGGTGACCGCGCCGCCTGTCCGCCGGAAATGGCGGATTCGATCCGGGATGCGTGGATGGCCGTCGGTGTCGGCATCGCCCCTCCCCGGCCGTGCCTTCCCTCTGAAGGACAGTCTAGGCCCTCGTGCGACCGCTGTGCAACGGCAACGTTGCCGCTGGCGGAAATCCGCAGGCGGGGCCGCCCCTTGTCAGCCCTTCTTGCCTTCCAGCCCCACAATCCGGGCGCGAAGACTGGCGTTCTCTTCGACAAGGCCATTCAGCCGCGCCGTGAGTGCGTCGAACTCTTCCCTTGTGACAAGGTTCCGGTCGGCAAGCCAGCGGTCAAGCATCGACTTCATCGCGTTCGACGCCTCGTCCTTGGCGCCCTGGGCCACGCCCATCGCGCTGGTCATGATCTGGGACAGGTCGTCTAGGATCTTGTTCTTCGTCTGCATGGCATTCTCCGGAATGGCTCGGCCTCTATATGGGCCCGGACACCACCCATCACAAGGTTGACTTCACCCCACCTTTGGCCAAGGAAGACGCCATGCAGACAGGCATCCCCTTTCCGAACGTCTCACCCGAGGTCTTTTCCATCAGCCTTTTCGGCCGGGAATTTGCGCTCCGGTGGTATGCGCTGGCCTATATCGTGGGCATTCTTGCAGGCTGGCGGCTGGCAGTCGCGCTGGTCAGGCGTCCCGGCCTGTGGCGCGACAATCTGGCGCCTGCGACGCCCGCACAGCTGGAAAACCTGCTGACATGGATCATCGTCGGCGTGATCGCCGGCGGACGGATCGGCTATGTCCTGATCTACAAACCTGCCTACTACCTTCAAAATCCTTGGGAAATCCCGATCCTCTGGCAGGGCGGCATGTCCTTTCACGGCGGCTTCATCGGGGTCGTCCTTGCCGTCTATTTCTTTTCCCGCAGCAACCGGATTCCGCTCGGGTCGCTGTCTGACATGATAGCCATCGCGGCGACCCCGGCCATTCTCCTTGTCCGCATCGCCAATTTCATCAATGCCGAGCTTTGGGGACGCCCCACGACCCTGCCCTGGGGCGTGATCTTTCCCGGCGATGCGGCGCAGACCTGCGAAGGCGTCCTGACCCTCTGCGCCCGCCATCCGTCCCAATTGTACGAAGCCGCACTTGAAGGGCTTCTCCTCGGCACCCTGCTGATCTACCTCGCCGTCAGACGCGGCGCGCTTAAGTCACCTTGGCTCCTCTCGGGCACCTTCTTTGCCGTCTACGGGATCAGCCGGTTTCTGGTCGAATTCGTGCGCCAGCCTGATGCCCAGTTCGTGACCCCCGACAACCTTCTCGGTCTGGCCGTGCATGTAAACGGCTGGGGCCTGACGATGGGGCAGCTTCTGTCGCTGCCGATGATCGTGATCGGGATCGTCGTCATCCTTGCGGCGCGGCGGCAGCGGCCCGGGGCCGCATGACGCCGCTCAAGGACATTCTGAAAGCCCGGATCAGGGCCACCGGGCCAATGACGGTGGCCGACTACATGGCGGAATGTCTGCTCCATCCGCAACACGGCTATTATGCGACCAGAGACCCCTTTGGCGCGGCTGGCGACTTTATCACTGCGCCCGAGATCAGCCAGATGTTCGGCGAACTGATCGGCCTTTGCCTTGCACAAAGCTGGCTGGATCACGGCGCGCCACCCCGCATCGTGCTGGCCGAACTGGGGCCGGGGCGCGGGACGCTGATGGCCGACCTCTTGCGCGCAACGGCCGGCGTCCCCGGGTTCCACGATGCCGCCACGGTTCACCTGATCGAAGCCTCTGCCACCCTGCGGCAGATACAGGCCCGGAACCTGCCGATGGCCGTCTGGCACACGGATATCACTGACCTTCCCGAAGGCCCGCTTTACCTTGTCGCCAACGAATTCTTTGACGCTCTCCCGATCCGGCAATTCGTGCGCGACAAAGGCGGCTGGCGGGAACGTGTCGTAGGCTTGCAGGACGACAGGCTCAGCTTTGGCCTGACGGCCGCCAGTCCCCTTCTGGCGCTTGACCACCGCCTTGCCGATACCCGCGACGGCGACCTCGTTGAACTCTGTCCGGCCCTCCCCGCCATCGTGGGCGATATTGGCCGCCGCATCGCCCGCCACGGCGGGGCCGCCCTTTGCGTCGACTACGGCGACTGGCAGTCCCTTGGCGATACGCTTCAGGCCGTCACGGGACACGCCCCGACAGATCCCCTGTCTCATCCCGGCGCGGCCGATCTGACCGCCCATGTCGATTTTGCGGCCATCGCACGGGCCGCCACACCGGCACTGCATAGCCGCCTCACCCCGCAAGGCGTCTTTCTCGAACGCCTTGGCATCGTCGACCGCGCCCGCGCCCTTGCCCGGAATCTCACCGGTCCCGCGCTAGAAAGCCATCTTGCAGCGCATCGGCGCTTGACCCACCCTGCGGAAATGGGAAACCTCTTCAAGGTAATGGGATTGTTCGCCGCAGGCAGCGCCACTCTGCCGGGACTTGACGCATGAGCCTCGACATCATCACCGCCCCGGCGCTCGGACATGTCCGGCATGGGTTCTTTGGCCGCCGGGGCGGGGCGTCGTCCGGTGTGTTTCAGGGCCTGAACTGCGGCCATGGCAGCACCGATCAGCTCGAGGCCGTGACGATCAACCGCACCCGCGTCGCGCAAGCGATGGAGGTTGCGCCCGACGCCCTGCTTGGCGTTCACCAGATCCATTCGGCTGATGTGATCACCGTGACGGAGGCGCTTCCCACCCGCCCCAAGGCCGATGCGCTGGTGACGACGACGCCGGGTCTCGCGCTCTCTGTGCTGACGGCGGATTGCCAACCCGTGCTTCTGGCCGATGCCGGGGCAGGGGTCATCGGCGCTGCACATGCCGGATGGAAGGGCGCCCTCTACGGCGTCCTTGATGCAACGGTTGATGCAATGGCGGCCCTTGGCGCGCGGCCCGATCAGATTGTGGCCGTCATCGGCCCCACGATCAGCCAGCGCGCCTACGAAGTCGGGCCCGAGTTTCACGACACATTCATGGCCGAAGACGAAGGCGCAGCCCGGTTCTTCGCGCAGGGCGTAGGCGACCGGATGCTGTTCGATCTGCCGGGCTACGGCCTCTACCGCCTGCGCAAGGCCGGGGTGGGCCATGCGGAATGGACACGGCACTGCACCTACTCCGACCCGGCCCGTTTCTTCAGCTACCGCCGGTCCGTCCATGCGCGTGAAGCCGATTATGGCAGATTGATAGCAACCATCCGCCTGTGACACCGCGTCGCCATAATTCGCCATGATCTCGGCCAAAGTAACCTTTCATTTACCTTTAACAGGTCCGACTTAGGCCCTGATCGACCGTCAGATTGTCTTCAACGCCCTGGATGAGGGGGCAGACAAACAAGGAGACAGGCAAATGAAAATCGCGACCCGCATGATCAAGAACATGACCCAGGAAGCCACCGTCTGCAAAACCAAGATGCCCTGGGAACGTGGCCTGCGCCGCGAAGCTCTGATCGCACGCCGCGACGCCGCTCCCGCGCCCCAACTCAAGCGCACCGCCTGATTTCCCCGGAAATACAGGACCTTCACTTTCACAAGCGCCGCTCCGTGCCAGATGGCCCGGGCGGCGTTTCTGTTTCTGCGGGCCGTGCTGCCGGCCGGATCTTATCCCGTCAAAGGCGAATCGGAATATGGCAGTTACGTTCGCCACGGGTGAACAATCCCCGCAGCTCTCTGGCCATTGATCGCCACCTCTGCCCGAACGTCACGTTCCGATTGACGGACAGGCCCGAATGCCGCCACATTCACCGACACAGCAACATTGCACGCTGTTGTCGGTGGGGGCCGACAGTTGTGTGACCAACCGCAAGGTTAGTTCATGACGATGACTCCCAGACTCCCCGCAGGTCTTGCGGTGGAAAAAGTGACGCAACCCGCTCGCCTTGACCGTTTCCCAAGGCCCGCCGCCACGCCCGCAGGCGCCACGCGCAGCGACGGACGGCCGCAACGCGCCATGCCTCTCATGCGCAAGGTCGACGTGGTCTCGCTTGGGGCAAACGGGGACATCAACGAAACCTCGCGCCTCGTGCCTGCGATTGCGGTATTCGAAGATGCCTTTTCGGCCTTTGCCCGGGGCACGTTGCTGCAAACCGAACGCGGTCTTGTCGCGATCGAGGATCTCTGGCCCGGCGACCGGGTCCGCACCGTCGGCAACGGGTTCCAGACGCTTCTCTGGCGCGGGTCAACGATGATCGTGCCCCACGCGCAGGGCCAGGATACCACGATGGGTCGTCTGACCCGGATCGCCGCAGACGCGCTGGGTATCGCCCGCCCGATGCACGATCTGGTCCTCGGACCGCGCGCACGCCTGGCGCACCGCGCCCCGGCCATCAGGGCCATGACGGGCAAGGATATCGCTCTGATCCCGGCCCGTGATTTCATCGACGGCAACAACGTCATCGAACTGACACCACCCGCCGCCGTGCCGGTGTTCCACCTCGCCTTTGCCGGCCATGAATGCATCATCGCCAACGGGGTCGAGGTCGAAAGCTACCATCCCGGCCCGGCCCATGCGATGGGCCTGCGTCAGGATCTGGTCGACCTGTTCGTCTCCTGCTTCCCGCATGTGACCAGTGTCGAAGATTTCGGCCTGCCCGCCTTGCCCCGGCTCCGGCTCACCGATCTTGACCTGTTCAACGTCGCCTGAGGAAACTCAGGCGTCGCGCGCCAATCGTTCTTCCAGCACGTCAAACGGGATGCCCGGTTCATCCTTGGCCCCCCGGATGACAAGGCTCGTCTTCACACTTGCCACATTCGGCGCAGCGGTCAGCTGCTCGGTCAGAAAGTTCTGAAAAGTCCGAAGGTCAGGCGACACACATTTCAGGATAAAGTCGACCTCGCCATTCAGCATGTGGCATTCGCGGACCAGCGGCCAGGATATGCACTTCGCCTCGAACGCCGAAAGATCGGCTTCGGCCTGCGACACAAGGCGCACCATCGCGAACACCTGCACCTCGAACCCCATTTCACGGGGGTCGATATCGGCATGATAACCCCGGATATAGCCCTGTTCCTCAAGCGTGCGGACCCGCCGCAGGCAGGGCGGAGCCGAGATCCCGACCCGTTTGGCCAATTCGACATTCGTCATCCGACCGTCGGCCTGCAATTCGGCCAGAATCATCCGGTCGATCTCGTCGAGCTTCTGGCCCGGCATTACTTAATCCCACTTCATTGCTATCCCGACGCAGTTAGCGCAATAAAGTTGCAAGATCAAGAAATTTTCGGTCGCAAAGGCATGCGGTCAGTGCCATCAACCGCATCCAGTGCGTCCTGATCAAAGGGTTGAAGCCGCCCCATACCACCGCCTTGGAACCTTGCATCGAACCGGTCGAGCATGGCGCGATCATGCCCGACAAAGGGCCCGCGCTGCGCCGGCCTTCCATTCATGGGCAGGCCCGAAAAGACAAAGACCCGTGAACCCATGACGGTGGCCGTGATATCTGTCGCCCCGCCAAGGGGGGTGGCATGGCCCTCGGGCACCTTGTGGCCGTCAATGATGACAGCGCCTGAATGGACCAGCATCCACCCCTGATGCCCCGGGCGCATGGTCTCGGTCCACCGCGCGCCCGGCGCGGCTTCCACGTCGGCCAAGGCCACCTCGACCGGCGTCTGCA
>JBGSWJ010000014.1:0-10487 GCA_041752495.1 Rhodobacterales bacterium | reverse complement strand
TGATTGCGGGGGCGCTCGTTCCGCGCGGCGCGCGGCCTCGCTTTGGCGGCGGGCCTGTGGGCGCTTCACTCTGGGGCGGGGCTCTACTACCATGATTGGTATGACAGAGCCCCGATTCATCCATTTGCGTGTGCATACCGAACATTCGCTTCTGGAGGGGGCGGTGCCGGTCAAGAAGCTGCCGGACCTTGCCGCGAAGGCGGGGATGCCGGCTGTTGCGATCACCGACACCAACAACATGTTTGCGGCGCTGGAGTTTTCGGAAACGGCGGCAAAGGCGGGGATTCAGCCGATCATCGGCTGTCAGCTTGACCTGACCTATGCGACGCCCGACCCCGGCAAGCGGCCGGAACCGCCTGCGCCGGTTGTCCTGCTGGCGCAGTCCGAGGCGGGCTATCTGAACCTGATGAAGCTGAATTCGGACGCCTATCTGGACAAGGACGGCGCGCTGCCGCAGGTCACGGTGGAAAACCTTTCGGCCCATAGTGCCGGGCTGATCTGTCTGACCGGGGGGCCGGACGGGCCTGTGGGGCGGCTGTTGCGGCAGGGGCAGAATCCCAAGGCGCAGGCGCTGCTGGCGCGGCTGGCGGCGATCTATCCGGACCGGCTTTATGTGGAGTTGCAGCGCCATCCGGTCGAGGGCGGGCTGCCGGAGGCGGAGCGGCTGTCGGAGCGGGGGCATGTCGAGATGGCCTATGCGATGGGCCTGCCGCTTGTCGCGACTAACGATGTTTATTTCCCCAAGGCGGCGCTGTTCGAGGCGCATGATGCGCTGATCTGTATCGCGCAGGGCGCCTATGTGGACCAGCAGGACCCGCGCCGCCGCCTGACGCCGCAGCATTATTTCAAGTCGCCGCAGGAGATGGCGACCCTGTTTGCCGATCTGCCCGAGGCGCTGGAGAACACGGTCGAGATCGCGCGCCGCTGTGCCTATCGGGCGAAGAAGCGGAACCCGATCCTGCCGCGCTTTGCCGAGAACGAGGTGGCCGAGTTGCGGCGGCAGGCGCAGGAGGGGCTGGCGGCGCGACTGGCCGTGATTCCGCATGCGGCGCCGGTCGAAGAGTATGACAGGCGGCTGGCGTTCGAGCTGGGCATCATCGAGCAGATGGGGTTTCCCGGCTATTTCCTGATTGTGGCCGATTTCATCAAATGGGCCAAGGCGCAGGGCATTCCCGTGGGGCCCGGGCGGGGATCGGGGGCGGGGTCGCTGGTGGCCTATGCGCTGACCATCACGGACCTTGATCCCTTGCGCTATTCCCTGCTGTTCGAGCGGTTCCTGAACCCCGAACGCGTGTCGATGCCGGACTTTGACATCGACTTCTGCATGGAACGGCGGGAAGAGGTGATCCGCTATGTCCAGGGCAAATACGGCCGTGACAGGGTGGGGCAGATTATCACCTTTGGTGCGCTTCTGTCCAAGGCGGCCGTGCGCGATGTGGGGCGTGTGCTGCAGATGCCTTACGGGCAGGTGGACCGCATTTCCAAGATGATCCCGGTGGAGGGGGTGAAGCCCGTCAGTATCGAGAAGGCGCTGGCGGATGAGCCGCGCCTGCGGGAAGAAGCGCGGAACGAGGAGGTTGTGGCCCGGCTTCTGGACTATGCCCAGCAGATCGAGGGGCTGCTCCGCAATGCGTCGACCCATGCTGCGGGGGTGGTGATCGGGGACAGGCCGCTGGACGAGCTGGTGCCGCTGTATCAGGACCCCCGGTCCGACATGCCTGCGACCCAGTTCAACATGAAATGGGTTGAGCAGGCCGGGCTGGTGAAGTTCGACTTTCTGGGGCTGAAGACGCTGACCGTGATTCAGAATGCGGTGGAGTTGATCCGCAAGTCGGGCCGACCGCTGAACGTGGCGGCCGACGGGACGCGGCTTTATGAGCCGCCGCCGGGGTTCGAATATGACATCGGGGCAATCCCGCTCGACGATGCGAAATCCTACGAGCTTTATGCCAAGGCGAAGACCGTCGCTGTGTTCCAGGTGGAATCCTCGGGTATGATGGATGCGCTCAAGCGCATGAAGCCCACCTGCATCGAGGATATCGTGGCCCTTGTGGCGCTTTATCGGCCCGGCCCAATGGAAAACATCCCGACCTATTGCGAGGTGAAGAACGGGCAGAAGCCGCTCGAGTCGATCCATCCGTCGATCGACCATATCCTGAAAGAGACGCAGGGCATCATCGTCTATCAGGAACAGGTGATGGAGATCGCGCAGGTCATGGCGGGCTATTCGCTGGGCGGGGCGGACCTGTTGCGCCGGGCGATGGGCAAGAAGATCGCCGAGGAGATGGCCAAGGAACGCCCCAAGTTCGAAGAGGGCGCCAAAGGCAATGGCGTGCCGGCCGACAAGGCGCGCGAAGTCTTTGACCTGCTGGAGAAATTCGCCAACTACGGGTTCAACAAGAGCCATGCGGCCGCCTATGCCGTCGTCAGTTACCAGACGGCATGGCTCAAGGCCAATCATCCGGTCGAGTTCATGGCGGGGGTGATGAACTGCGATATTCATCTGACCGACAAGCTCGCCATCTACTTCCAGGAAGTGAAGAAGGGGCTGGGCCTGCCCTATTCGCCTCCCTGCGTGAACCGGTCGGATGCGACCTTTGACGTGCAGGGGGGGCGGCTGGTCTATGCGCTGGGCGCGCTCAAGAATGTGGGCGTGGAGGCGATGCGGCTGATCGTCGGGGGGCGGGGGGCGAAGCCCTTTGTCACGCTGTTCGATCTGGCGCGGCGGGTGGACCTGAAGCGGGTGGGCAAGCGGCCGCTGGAAATGCTGGCGCGGGCGGGGGCATTTGATGTGCTGGACCCGAACCGGCGGCGGGTTCTTGAGAGTCTGGATGCGCTGGTGGCCTATTCGGCGGCGGTGCATGACCAGAAGTCGTCGTCTCAGGTGAGCCTTTTTGGCGACGCGGGGGATGATCTGCCCGAGCCGCGGCTGGCGGGGGTTCCCGACTGGCAGCCCGCCGAAAGGCTGGCGGAAGAGTTCAAGGCCGTGGGGTTTTACCTGTCCGGCCATCCGCTGGACGATTATCTGCCCGCGCTGCGGCGCAAGGGGGTGATGACGCTGGACGAGGTCACGGCGCGGGCCGAACGCGGGGCGCATCTGGCCAAGATGGCGGGGACGGTCGCCGGGCGGCAGGAGCGCAAATCGGCGCGGGGCAACCGGTTTGCCTTTGTGCAGATGTCGGACCCGACAGGGCAGTTCGAAGTCACAATGTTTTCGGAGGCTTTGGAGGCGGGGCGGCCCTACCTTGATGCGGGAGCGCAGGTGGTGATCCAGGTGGAGGCGACGATGGAGGCGGATCAACTGAAGCTTCTGGGGCGGCAGGTGACGCCGATTGATGCGGTGGTGGCGGATGCCGGGGCGTCGGGGTTGCGGGTCTTCGTGGATGATCCGGCGGCGGTGGGGATGGTGGCCACGATCCTTGACCGGGCGCTGAAGGACGGGGTCAAGGGCGGGCGGGGGCCGGTGTATTTCTGCCTGATGGATGCGGGGCTGCCGGGCGAGGTGGAGCTTGACTGCGGGACGGAATATCCGGTTACGCCGCAGATCAAGGGCGCTTTGAGGTCACTCCAGGGGGTGGTCGAGGTGGAAGAGGTCTGACGGCTTCAACCCCTGATCCGGTCAGGTGATTGAAGGCGGCGGGTGGGGAGGGGCAAATTCCCTCGAGGGAATTTGGCAAAACTTTTGGAAGAGTTTTGGGCCTTTCACGGCCACGTTCAGCGAAAGCGGTCGAGGAGCCTTTGCAGGGGCGGGCGGGTGTCTTCTTCGGGCGCGGTCACGGGCGGGGCGTCCTTGGGTTTGGGCGCCTCTGCGCGGGTCGTGGAGGACCGGGGCGGGGTGAGGCGCAGGGCAACAGCGTTGAGGAATTTGGCCGTGTCACCTGTACCAAGTGCGGGGGCGCCGTCGCTGATCCCCTGCATGAGCGCATCAAGCCAGTCGGCATCGGACTTGGCGAAGTCGTGGAGGACGTAGCCCGGCACGGCATCCTTGTGGCCGGGGTGGCCCACGCCAAGGCGGACGCGGTGATAGCCGTCGCCCAGATGGTCGTGCATGGACCTGAGGCCATTGTGGCCAGCATGGCCGCCGCCGGTCTTGACCTTGATTTTCGCCGGGGCGAGGTCGATTTCGTCGTGAAAGACGGTGATGTCGGTCGGGGCGAGTTTGTGGAAACGCGCCGCCTCGGCCACGGACTGACCCGACAGGTTCATGTAGGTGCCGGGTTTGAGGAGCAGGACCTTGCCCCCGGCGATCGTGCCTTCGGCGAGTTCGCCCTGAAATTTGGACCGCCACGGGCCGAAACCGTGGTCCGCAGCGATCCGGTCAACGGCCATGAAGCCGATGTTGTGCCGGTTATGGGCGTATTTCGCGCCCGGATTGCCAAGGCCTGTCCAGAGTTTCATGGGGGGCCATATAGCGGGACCGGGGGCGTTATGCCAGTCAGTCGGCGATGTGGATGACGACGTTGCCGCGCTTGTGGCCTTGTTCGACGATGCCATGGGCCTTGGCGATATCGGCAAGGGGGTGGACGCTGTCGATGACGGGGGTCAGGAGGCCTTCGGTCGCCCAGCGGGTGAGTGTGGCGAGGTCCATCGCCTTTTCGGACGGAGTGCCTGCGATATGTTTGCGGCCCTCCGCATGTTTGCGGAGTGCGGCGAGGTTCTGGCCAAGCGATCCTGCCACCATGAGATACCTGCCGCCGGGGAGGAGGAGGTGTTCGGTGGCGGCATAGGTCGAGACGCCCAGCGTATCGAGGATATGGGTGAAGCGGGCAGGCGTTTTGAGCGCGTCTTCGGTGGTGTAGTCGATGACGTGATCCGCGCCGAGACCCCGGACAAGGGCGAGGTTGCGGGTGGAAGCGGTGGCGGTGACCGTGGCCCCAAGTGCACGGGCGATCTGGATGGCGGCTGTGCCGACAGAGCCGGAGCCGCCGAGGATCAGGACATGGTCGCCGGGTTTCACGCCGCCCTTTTCGCGCAGGAACCAGAGGGCGGTGGTTCCGCCGAAAGAAAGGGCTGCGGCCTGATCGTGGGTGAGGTTGGCGGGTTTCGGGACGATGAGGGCGGTTTCGGGCAGGGCGCGGTATTCGGCATGGGCACCCATCCGGATGCCTGGGAAGGCCACGACATCTTCACCGGGTTTGAAGCGGGTAACTTTGGACCCGATGGAGGTGATGACGCCTGACAACTCGGTCCCGAGGATGGGCTTGCGGGGGCCGGTGATGCCGATGGCGAGGCGGCCGAAGGGGCCGAAGCCGGGGGGCATGGTCAAGCTGCGCAGACGCCAGTCGGCGGTTGAGACCGTGGTCGCGTGGACGCGGATGAGGACTTCGTCGTCCTTGGGCACAGGTGTGGGGATCTCTTCGATCTGTACGACGTCGGGGGGGCCGTAGCGGTGATAGAGGGCGGCTTTCATTTTCAGGTCCTTGCGAATGAGTGGGATGTGCGTCGGGTGTCGCGGTGGATCAGCCATTCCGCGATGGTGAGGTTGAGAATCCAGCCTGCCGCGGTGGCGAGAGCGAAGGCCTGATCCGAGGCGTTGCCGCCCGAGAGCAGGAGGGCCAGACCGAATGTGAAGACGGTGGTTCCGGCCCCCAAGCCGATGGCATAGGCGCGCATCATCCAGGCGCGATGGCTGGCGAAGTCGCGCTGCCGGATCGAACGGAGGCCGAGGAGGAGGCAAAGGATGAAGGCCAGACCGAAGGTCATGCGGAAACCGTAAAGCTCGGGCGGGTTGGATGGCTGGGACGGGTAGGTTTGCGTCATCCAGATGCCGCCGATGGTGCCGATGAGGCCGGCCACGACGAGGATGCGACCCGAGAGGCGGTGCCAGCGTGGGAAGTTTTGGCGGAGTCCGGGAGAGAACTGGAACGCGCCGAGAAGCATGTAGAGGCCCATCCCGGCGGCATGCATCACGATGGGGGCGGGAGAGGCGAAAAAGCGGGCGTTGTCGGGGGTGACCGCAGTGGCGAACCCCATGTCGAACAGGCGGACGCCGGTCGCGGCGAGGGGGATGAGACCGAGGGCGAGGAGGCCTGCGGGGATGAGGACGGAAGAGCCGGGCATACGGGGCATGATGACCTTCGGGCAATACGGGGGGATCGGCGTCCGTGCGGGGCCGTCCGGTTGAGGGAAAAGTCGGGTTGGTCGGGTCTAGTCAGGGACCCAGAAAAAGACGTCGGTAATGGGTTTGTCGAAAACGGCGGCGATCTGAAAGGCGAGTTCGAGAGAGGGCGAATACTTGGCCGCTTCGATGGCGACGATGGTCTGACGGGTGACGCCGACCTTTTCGGCAAGGTCCTTCTGCGTCATCTCGTTCGCGTCGAACCGCAGGCGGCGGATCGAATTGGTGATCTGTCCCTTGCCCATCAGAAACCCCGGCGATGCAGCCAGATGCGGTAAAGGTCCGCGCCGAGGCCTGCAAGGACCATGGCATAGGTGATGAGGTGAAAGACGAGGAACGGTTCGCGTCCCAAGGCCAGCAGGATCATGGACCCGAGAAAGCCAAAGCCCAGAAGCGTGAAGGCAAGGTGCATGGCCCGCATTTCGATCTGGCGGTCGCGTTCGTCTTCGCGGCTTTCAAGATCGGCCCCAAGGATGGCGCGGGCGATAGCAAGCACGATCTGGCCCACGATGCCTGCGACCACGATGGCCCCGATCAGGATGAGAATGGCCTTGCCCGTGAGAGCGGAACCATCGGCCCCGCTAAAGTAGCCGTCGGCATAAAGCGCCTGCACGCGCTGGGCGTAGAGCAGGCTGGTCAGAAGGGTGGTGACAAAGGAGGCGGCGTATTTGGCTTCCTGATAGGACATGGCCGTGCTTTCGGGTGAGTCTGTTTCGATGGACACCATGTATGAAAAGTCATTCAGTAAGTAAAGTATTTTTTACATGGTGTCTGAATAAGGCGTCTTTTTGGGGTCAGGACGTCAAGTATGGATAAAGAAAAACGGGGCCCGAAGGCCCCGCTCAAGGTGATGACACGGGGCTCTGACGGCCCCGTGTAGATGGTCCTAGCGGATCTCTTCGATGTCGTTGAGTTGCCAGGTCTTGTCGAAATAGGCCTCGGTCGGGCCATAGAAGCGGAAGTAGGGGAACCAGCCCTGACCGGGGTTGGTCTGGATGAAATTGGTGGCGCCTTCGGGCTTGACCGGGCCGAAATAGACATCGACGGAGCCGTCGGCGTTGGTGACAAGGTCGGGCTTGCGCGAGGAGAGGTCAGCGGAGCCCGCGTCGGTGATGACGGGCGCGCGGGAGAGGTTGTCGTAGAGCGTGACCGACCAGAACTGCCGCACGGGCGGGTTCGGTTCGACATGCAGGACATAGGTCTTGCCCCCGTCGAGCCAGTTGCCCGCGCTGTCCTTGGAGGTTTCGAGATAGACCTGCCCGAAGCCAAGGATGCGGCCCTGCATCCCGGCGGAGTTGCCGATGGCCTCGTAGAACCACGAGCCGCGTTCGTCGATCTGGGTGTAGCCTGTCGCCTCCTGATCAAGTTCGACGAGGTTGGCGTATTCCCAGTGCTTTCCGTCATAGACGGTGCCGTTTTCGAAGCGTTTGTCATAGGCGATGGTGCGCGCCATGAGATCGCCCATCTGGGCGGCTTCGGTCAGGATGGCGGACTGGCGCGCGTCGGGTGCGAAGGGTTGACCGGGGATGAGGCCGAGCGGGCGGAGCATGGCGAACATCATGCGGTCGCGGTCTTCGACAGGTTCGTTGGCGAAAAGGTCGGAGAGGTATTGCCAGTAGGTGAGGTCGGTCGGCTGGGCTGAGGCCCATTCACGACCGCCAACGGGGATGAAGGGGGTCTCGGCCGGGGCATCGCGGTCGGCCCAGGCGTAGAGGCGGTGCTGGCGGATCGTCGCTTCGGCCACGGCCTTGTCGGGGTCGAGGCCACGGCTGGCGAACCAGACCTGATTGGAGGTGGAATGCACGACGATGTAACCTTCGGGGTTCATGTCGGGCGCGCCAGGCGGGAGGATGAGGTACTTGGCCCCCTGACCCTGATCGGGGCCGGTCTGGCCCATATCGGTGATCGGGCGCTGCCAGATGTCGAGCACGCCGCCTGCGGTCAGGCCGGCGGGGACCTCGATCACCAGCGGCCCTTGGGAGGCAAGATCCCAGAAGCTCATCGCGTAGAGAGTGGTGATGTTGGGGGTAAGCATCCCTGCCTTGTCGGCCAAGGTCTGGTAGAGGACTACAGAGCCGTTCGGGGCGTCGAAATTGTTCAGATGAGCAAGATGCAGCGCGTGGAAGCCGATGGCGGGAAGTGCCCAGATATAGGCCTGAGTGGCGCGCTGGAAATCCAGTTCGTCGTATAGCCTTTCCGCCGTTTCGGTGGTGGGATAGCCCACGTCGAAGGACAACTCTCCGATCCTTGTCTGGACCGTGTCGGCCTGGGCCGTGGCAGCGAGGAGGGCGAGGAGCGAGGCGCAGGCGAGGGTGCGGGTCATGTTTGTGGTTCCGTCCGGAGGTTTCAGTCGCGCAGGGTCAGGCGGGGGAGGGTCCAGGTACCGTCCTGGATGGCAGGGCCGGGGCCATAGAAGCGGCCGACGAAGAAGAAGGGGCCTTCGGGCGCGGGAAGCCAGTTGGATTCCATGTCCGGCCCGGGATTGTCGTGCTGGATGTAGATTTCGAGCGAGCCGTCCGCGCCAAGGGCCATGCCTTCGGTCCGGTCACCGATGGAGTAGCGGTTGATCGGGTTGTCGACGAGCAGGCGTTCGGGCAGTCCGTACATGGTGATGGACCAGAACTCGGTCACTGGGGGAAGCTGGCCCGGTTCAAACCGCAGGACCCAGTGGCGGGTGCCGTCAAGGACCGCGCCAACGTCGTCGGTCTGCTGGGTGCCGTAGAAAGCTTCGGCTTCGGAATTGCCGTAGATGCCGATCATTGCGCCGTAGCTGCGGTAGGTGATGTAGTTTTCGCCCAGTTCCTCACGCGAGCCGAAGAAGCCGCGGGAGCTGGCTTGCTGGAGGGCGGCGGCCCTGAGGTCGGCGGAGGCCGTGGCCACGCCGTCTTCCATCGCGGTGCGGATTTCGGGCGACAGGGTTGAGGGATCGAAAGGAAGGCCCGCGCCGATACCGATGCGGGCGAAGCGGGCGAACATATCGGCCTCGGACGGGACGGGCGGCATGAAGGGCAGAAGGGTGTTGAAATAGGTGATGAAGCCGATGCCTTCGGCCTGCGCAGCATCCCAGACGGGCCAGTCCACGGCGGGGGCCGGAGCGGGGGCCGGGGTGCCGGTGAAGGCCGAGAACGGGGTCAGGAGATAGGCCGCCTGAACTGCCTGCAGGGCGGGGATATCATCCGGGCCGAAAAGCTGGGTTCGGGTCAGGGTGCCGACGAAATCCGTTTCTGCCCGGAAGACCTGTGTGATGCCGGCGGGCACGGTGCCGTTCCAGTGCGGGCCTGCGAAAAGGTAGTTGCCGGCTTCGCGCCCGGTGGCGCGGACGCCGGTATAGGCGAAGTTGTGGGTATATAGGTCAAACCACTGGTTGACGTAGTAACGTGGCTCGGCAACGGCCGGAAGCGAGAGGATGATCGGTTCGGCGCGCAGATCGAGCCAGGCCCAGGAATAGGGGGTGTCGTTGTTGGGGGTGACGATATCTGTGTCTTCGGGCGTGGCGGAGCGGGAATAATGGCGGAACTGATTGAAGCCGCCGACAAAGCCGGGGAAGGCTGTGTTGACCGCCTGATTGTACATCGTCTGGTAGCCCTGAATGGGGGCATAGGAATAAAGCCAGGCCTCGGCCGCGATGGCGCGGGCCTCGTCCAGGGTCAGGTCCTGGGCGCGGGCCGGGGCTGAGAGGGAAACCAGAACAGTCAGAAGCAGCGCGAACAGGCGGGAAATCGGGGCCATGGCAGATCCTCTTGGGTACCTTCTGGGGAACTTGCGCGATTCTAACATCCTGAGTGCGCGACCTTTGCCCAATACTGTGCAATGATCGGCGAAATACCCGAATGGGACGGAGGCGACCCGAATGGATAGGGAAGAGGGCTTGAGGATTCTGGCGGGCAGCGGATGGCTGGCTGACACGTCGGAGGAGTTCCGGGGGCTGCTCCTGTCGATGGCGCGCTGGCGGAGTTTTGCGGCAGGGGCGCAGGTCACACTGGGGGGCGAGGAGGCCGATGACATCATCGGGCTTGCCTCGGGGGTGATGGCATTCACCTCGGTGCTGGGGCACCCTGAAACGCCGGTCATGCATCTTGGGAGGGCGGTCTTCTGGATGGGATACGGGCCGATCCTGATGGGTGGGGCGCGGGTCGTTTCGGCCGAGGCGCGGTCTGAGGTCTGGGTGGCGAGTTTCCCGAAGGCAAGGGTGTTGCCGCTGCTCGACGGAACAACGCGGTGGTGGCAGTTTTTCATGCGCCTTCTTGGCGAATACGGGCATGTCAACGCGATGATTGCGTCTGATCTTTTGATCCCGGAGTCCGAGAGGCGCTGTGCGGCGGTGCTGCTGCGCTTTGGCGGGTGCCGGGGAGCGGCGACGGCGCCGGTG
>JBGSWJ010000013.1:0-3501 GCA_041752495.1 Rhodobacterales bacterium | reverse complement strand
TGGTCACGGCGCGGCCGGGCGAGGCGATCCTGTGCCACCGGATGGCGATTCACGGGACGGCGCCCTGGGGGGATGCTGCGGGGCCGGAGGGGGGGCGGATGGTCGCGTGGTTCCGGCCTTTGCTGGCCGATCCGGGGGCTTGGTTGGGTGAATTTGGCCCGGGCGGGCGTTAACGATCTGTCAGGATGTGCGGTTTGGCGGGGGGTTCGGTCGCTCGTCGCCAAGAATTGCAGGCAAGTACCTGTGAATCATGAGAGATTCGGGTGCGGTTTTATGGCTGTAAAACGTCGGTAAAACGTCGGTATTGCGTCGGTAGTTTTGGTGACGGTGGCTGAACGGGGTGTTTACCTTTTGGAGGCCGTTCAGGCGAGATTAGCCGACGAACGTGAAGAAACGGCTAAGTCGGAGGTGGCCGTGTTCTTGGTGAGGCGATGGGCTCTGCGACGCGCAAGACAGTAGATCGGTCTGACCGTGGCGATCAGCAGCGCATGTTCACCACTAGTTTTTCTTTTGCTTCACAAGAACGTCTCTGGTTGCTTTGCCATATCCTTCCCAACAGATTGACCCGGAAAAGAGGGCGCCATGCAAGAATTCACTGAGGCAGACTTTTTCCGGCCGGATCATCCCGATGCGCATGGCCTGCACGAAACGCAAGGCGGCCTATGCCGACTGGGCGTCTGATGGAGACGCCGTTCAAGGATGCCCGCAAGCACGCCTATCTGAACGCCGAAGGGGCCGACCGGCCGCTGATTTCGCCGATTCCGGCGGAAACGGTGGCTGCGGCCCGCGCATACCGGCTGGGCCGGTTTCGGGCTGCGCTGGAAGCGGCCGATGTAGCTGGCCTGCTGATGTATGATCCGATCAACATCCGCTATGCCTTTGACAGTTCCAACATGCAGGTCTGGACGGCCCATAATCCGATCCGTTACGGCCTGATCCTGAATGGTGGCCCGGGCATACTTTATGAGTTTGCCGGGTGTGATCATGTGAATGACGGGCTTTCGGGGATCGACGAAATCCGGACCTCGATCAGCTATATGTTCATGAACAAGGGCGACAAGGCGGAAGGCTTTGTCGAGGATTGGGCCGACGATTTGGTATCGAACCTGCCCAAAGGCGCGCGTCTTGCCGTGGACAAGCTGGACCCGCATGCGACCCGCGCCCTTGAAGCACGCGGTATCCGGGTGCTGGACGGGACCGCCATCACGGAAACGGCGCGGTCCATCAAATCTGCGGACGAGATCGCCTTGATGCGCTGGACCATTCGGGTCTGCGAGGCCGGGATGGCGCGGATTTATGAGCATTCCGTCCCCGGGGCGACCGAGCGGGAGCTTTGGGCGCATCTGCATTTCGAGAATGCCCGTTCGGGCGGTGACTGGCTTGAATCCAAATTGCTGACGGCGGGCGCCAACACCAACCCGTGGTACAGGGAATGTTCGGATTATCGCGTCAAGGCGGGCGAGATGATCAGCTTTGATACCGATATGATCGGCCCCTATGGCTATTGCGCCGATATCTCGCGGTCATGGGTCTGCGGCTATCATCCGATGAACACGCATCAGCGGCGCCTTTACCGACTGGCGCTCGAACAGGTCGAACACAATGTCGGCCTGCTCAAGCCGGGCCTGACCTTTTCAGAGTTCAACGCAGCAAGCTGGCGCATTCCCGAGCGCCACCAGCCCTATCGATATTCCCTGGCGCTGCATGGCGTGGGGATGGCAGATGAATGGCCGGTGGTCCCGCTGCATTGCGATTGGACAAATCGCGCCATGGCGGGCGTCTTTGAGCCGGGCATGGTCGTTTGCGTCGAGAGCCTTATGGCGGAGGCGGGTTCGGAATCGATCAAGCTGGAAACGCAGGTTCTGATCACTGAAACCGGGGCGGAGCGTCTGGATACTTTTCCCTGGGAAGATGTCTGAACTGGGATTTCCCCGGATTTGTTGGTCCGATGAGTCTGGTGGTCGGAACGCAAGGATTGCGCTGCGACAGTCGGAAAGCGGTGTGTCAGTTCACTGGGTTTGACCGCGCCTACTGATCGCGCAGCCGCGCCGCACGGCCGCCACGGCGCTGGCGGAGGAGGCCTGCGCGAGACGGGAGATCGGCCATGATGGTGCGGCGGTCTTCGGGTGTCAGGGCGGACCAAGTTGCGATTTCGTCAATGCTGCGGTGACAGCCGACACAGATCCGCGCCTCGGGGTGGATGACGCAGGTCTTGACGCAGGGGCTTTCGATTTCGGCCCTTTTCCAGATGCGGTCGGAGGGGTCGGGATGGGTCACGGATTCGCCCTTATGTAGGTAAGCCGGTCAAGCAGTCCTTGCAGGATATAGCCTGCCGCGACGTGGTCGATCACCTCGGCGCGACGTTTTCGCGACGTATCCGCCTCTAACAGTGCTCTTTCTGCCGCGACGGTGGAGAGGCGTTCGTCCCAGTAGGTGATCGGCAGGGGGGTGAGGCGTTCCAGATTGCGGGCAAAGGCGCGGGTGGACTGGACGCGGGGGCCTTCGCTGCCGTCCATGTTGAGCGGCAGGCCAAGGACGAAACCGCCAAGGTTGCGCTTGGTCGCGATGTCGAGGAGGCGGGCGGCGTCGAGGGTGAATTTCTTGCGGGCGATGGTTTCCAGCGGGCTGGCCACCGAGAGCATGAGGTCAGAGACCGCCACGCCGATCGTGACGGTGCCAAGGTCAAGGCCCGCGATGCCGCGACCCCGGGGGAGGGCTGCGGCGAAATCCTCAACCGTTTCGCAGATCATTCGAGAACGCCTGCCTGTGCGGCGGCGGCGCGGAGCGTGTCCATCGCGGCGGGGCTGTCGGCAAAGACGGTCTGCGCCTCGGCCCAGATGGCGCGGGCATTGTCGGTTTCGCCAAGGACACCGTAGGAGGATATGAGACGTGCCCATTCCTCGGCGCTGCCACCTTCGTTGGCGAGCCGGTCGTTCAACTGGGCGACCATGCCGCGGATCATGGTGAGCCGGTCTTCGGGGGCCATACCTTCGGCGTTGGCCACGTCATCGGCCGAGGGGCCGGGCAGGTCAGGCGGGGTGTAGTCGCGGCCGGACATATAAGCCACATCCTCGATCCCTTGACGGGCCAGGTTGGCATGCAGGGAAGTGCCACCTTTTTCGATCACCTCGCGCCAGAGGGCGAAAGCCAGATCGGGGCGGTCGGTGGTCGCGTAGAGCAGGCCCATGTAGTAGCGGACGGCAAGATTGCCGGGGTCGTTCGCGACGATGCGGTCAAGGACGGCCTCGGCCTCGGGCGTGACGATGCCTTGCGTGGCAAAGACCATGCGGTCCACAAGGCCCGTCAGATCGGTGATGGTGGCCTGATCGCCCTTGATCCGGACCACGTTTTCCATGGCATCGACGGCGGCGGGCAGGTTGCCGGTGCGGGTCTCAAAGTCGGTGAGGATCTGCCATCCCTGCAGGTCATCAGGGTTTTCGGCGAGAGAGGCGCGCAGGTTTTCGACGCTTTGCAGCACGTCGGCGGGGGGCGGGGGCTGTT
>JBGSWJ010000012.1:0-4050 GCA_041752495.1 Rhodobacterales bacterium | reverse complement strand
CCGCCCGCCGTGGCCTGACCCTGACCACCGACATCCAGTTCGACCTGCCCCCGACCCCCTGCGACCCCGCGCTCGTCGCGCTCCTGCAGGACACAGCCAAAGCGCAAGGCATCCCCCACCTCACAATGTCCAGCGGGGCGGGCCACGACAGCCAGCAGATGGCCGCCGTCTGCCCCGTGGTGATGATCTTTGTCCGCTCCGAAGGCGGCCGCAGCCACACGCCCGAGGAATACTCGACCCTCCCCGACATCATGGAAGGGATCCGCCTCCTGATGGCCGCGCTTCACAAACTCGCCTACTGACCCGCAGGTCTCACGGGTCTACCCGTGATCCTTCAGTAACCGCTGCTTCTGCCGGTTCCAGTCGCGCTCGGCCTCGGTCGCGCGCTTGTCATGGTTCTTCTTGCCCTTCGCGATCGCGATCTTGAGCTTCACCAGACCCTTGTCGTTGAAATACATGACCAGCGGCACCACCGTCATGCCCTCGCGCTGCGTGGCCGACCACAACCGCGCCAGTTCCTTGCGCGACACGAGCAACTTGCGCCGCCGCCGTTCCTCATGACCGAAATGCTTGGCCGGTTCATACCGGGCGATATGCGCGTTCGTCAGCCACAACTCTCCGTCCTCGACAGAAGCATAGCTTTCGGCAATATTCGATTGCCCGGTGCGCAGCGATTTCACCTCGGACCCCATCAGAATGATCCCGCATTCGATGTCGTCCTCGATCGCGTAATCAAACCGGGCCCGCCGGTTCTCGGCGATGACCTTGTAGTTCTTGTTCTTCTCTTGTGCAGTCATGATCGTCACGAAATAGGTGGTCACGCGCCCCATGTCCATCCTTGCGACAGGGCAGGTGCAGACCGCAGAAGGAGTCCGACCCGTGTTCATCCAGCTGGCGCTTGGCTCCTGCCTAATGCTTCTGACGATCCTGATTGCCGGGATCAGTGTCTGGGTGATGGAAGCCGCGCTGATCCGGTTCGACCCCTGGCTCCGCCGCAGGCCGCACCGGCCCAAGCTTCTTCTGATGATCGCCGTGGCGGCCCTCTGGGTGCTTCTGCAACTGACCGCAGGCGTCTGGATCTGGGCGCTGACCTTCAACGCGCTAAGCCTTTTCGAAACGCTGGAAACCTCGGTCTATTTCACCCTCGTCACCTATACGACGCTGGGCTACGGCGATGTGCTGCTGCCGCAGGAATGGCGGCTCCTTGCGGGCATGGCCTCGGCCAACGGGCTTGTCACGATGGGCCTTCTCACCGCCGTCCTCGTCGAACTCGTCCGTCAGGTCCGCGTCCTTCAGGCCGAAGCGATCAGGGACGACCGCAAGCAATGACCCGCCCCGTCCTCTCCAACACCGCCGCCCGCCGTGTATTCCTCTCCCGCCACGGCCTCTCCGCCGCGCCCACCGGCATTGCCAAAGGCGCTGACCTTGCGGCCCTCATCCACGATCTGGGCTTTGTCCAGGTCGACAGTGTCAACACGCTCGCCCGTGCCCATGATCTCATCCTCTGGTCCCGCCGCCAGACCTACCGCCCCGACGCGCTCTCACGCCTTCTTCACCGCGACCGCGCCGTCTTTGAACATTGGACGCACGATGCCTCGGTCATCCCCGTCGACTACTTCCCGCACTGGCGCCACCGCTTTGCCCGCGACGCCGAACGCCTTGGCCCCCGCTGGCGCGACTGGCAGGGCGACGCGTTCGAAGACCGCTTTGAAACGGTCCTGAAACGCATTTCCGACCACGGCGAATGCATGTCCGCCGATCTGGCCGAAGGCGAATCGCGCGGCTCCACCGGCTGGTGGGACTGGCACCCGTCCAAGACCGCGCTCGAATACCTCTGGCGCACCGGCGCCATCTCAGTCGTTCGCCGCGACGGATTCCGCAAGGTCTATGACCTGACCGAACGCGTCATCCCCGGCCACCTGCTTTCCCGAAACCATACTGCCGACGAAACCATCGACTGGGCCTGCAACGCCGCCCTCGACCGCCTTGGCTTTGCGACCTCCGGCGAGCTCTCGGCCTTCTTCGCCCTTGTAACCCCGGACGAGGCCAAGGACTGGACCCGCGCCGCACTGGACCGGGGCCAGATCGAGGAAATCGACGTCCAAGACACCAGCGGCACCCCGCGCCGTTCCTTCGCCCGGCCCGGTCTGTTGGATCAGGCTGCAACCCTCCCCGAACCCGTCGACCGCCTCCGCCTTCTCTCGCCCTTCGACCCGGCGCTGCGCGACCGCAAGCGCGCCGAACGCCTTTTCGGCTTCTTCTACCGCATCGAAATCTTTGTCCCCGAACCGAAACGCCGCTACGGCTACTACGTCTTTCCGGTGATGGAGGGCGACCGTCTCATCGGCCGGATCGATGTGAAATCCGTCCGCCCGCCCAAAGCTGCGCCCCATCTCTTTGTCCGCGCCTTCTGGCCCGAACAGGGCGTCACGATGGGTAAAGGTCGCACCAATCGCCTTGCCGCCGAACTCGACCGCGCCGCCCGCCTTGCCGATGTCGACGGCGTGCTATGGGCCGATGACTGGCTCAGACCCCAAGAACCACCTTGAACAACGTTCAAATCCCTGCTATATGCCCATGAACAGCGTTCAATCAATCTGATCCTCAGGTCCGCCATGCATTACCTCGCCGATACGGAAACGCTCACCCGCGATGGCATCATCACCGCCGATCAGGCGCACGAGATCGAATTGCGCAGCCGTTCGGCCATGGTGGCCCTTGTCATCAACACGGTTCTTTGCGCCGGCATCCTCGCCGCGACCTTCGGACTGATCGTCCTGCTGGCCGACCCCGTCGCTGTCGCCGTCTTCGGCACCTTCGCTTTGGCGCTGGGTCTCATCATTCTCCTTACCTCCGGCCCTCTTTACCGCATCTTCGGTAACGCCACGTCGCTGATCGGGGCAGGGCTCCTCATTGCCGGTGCGGCTTTCGAACTCATCGACAACTTCCCCGGCAACGCCGGTATGATCATGGCCGTCGGCGGCGGGATCGTTGCCCTGACGGCTCTCGCAGGCTTTCTTCTCGGCCCGGCAAAGACCCGTTTCGCCCTTGGCAGCGTGTTCCTCATGAGTGGCGCAATGCATGTCAGTGGCATCTTCTTCGGCCTCGACTACAGTCAGGCCACCGGTTGGGCCCCCTTCGCGGCCAATCTCTGGGCCTTTGCGCTCCTCCTCGGCGCCGGGATGATCCTTGACGTCCGCCTGCTCTCGGCGCTCGCCATCGTGCCCTACGTCGGGCTCCTGTCGACCGGCACGGCCTATGACACGGCGACATATGCCTTCTACTCGCCCGAACCTACCCTCACGATCCTGCAGATGACCGCGCTGGTCGTCGCGGCGCTCCTCCTCCAGCGTGTCACCCCGGCCAGGATCGGCCGCCAACTCGGCACCGTTGCGATCATGGGCTTCATCGTGGCCAACCTCTGCTTCCTCGTGGCCAGCCTCTTTGGCGATACCCTCGGCAACACCCTTTGGGCGCCGGTCCTCGAAACCTCGGATTGGGAAAAGCAGCAGGCCGCCTATGCGGCATGGGAGGCGACCGCTCTGGTCATCCCCGCCAACGTCTTTGCCTTGGTCTGGGCGATCCTCCTGACCGCCGTCGCGATCTGGGCCGCCTTCACCAACCGGCGCGGCATGTTCAACGGCGCGCTGACCTTTGCGGGCATCCACGCCTATACCCAGTTCTTTGAAAACTTCGGCAGCCAGCCGCTCGCCTGGGTCATCGGCGGCTTTGCTGCCATCCCGCTCGCATGGGGCGTCTGGCGCCTGAACGACTGGCTCCGCGAAAAGTCAGTCCCAAGCGAGGTCGCGCGTCGCGCGGACGAGCGTCCGGTTACCGCCGTCCCGCCAACAGCGTGAACACCCCGCTGCCCACCACCACCGCACTTCCGATCAACATGAGCAGATCGGGCCGCTCCCCGAACACCAGCGCCCCGATCGCCAGCGCAAACAACAACCTTGTATAGCGCCAGGGCGTCACCACCCCCACATCGCCGGTCCGCATCGCCACGGTCAGCGCGTAATAGCCCACGACGCCAAACACCGTCGCCCC
>JBGSWJ010000011.1:0-5427 GCA_041752495.1 Rhodobacterales bacterium | reverse complement strand
GCGGTCGCGGTAGAAGGCGGGCATGGGGCCATCTGTCGGCGGGACCGGGTTCATGTGGACGGCGCCAAGGCTGTCGGGCACATCTGCTGCGCGCCATGACGCGCCCTGATCGGGCGAGACGAGCATGACCGCGTTGTCGATGTCGCCGGTCCAGCGGCCCTGGGCCGGGGTCATGCAGCGGAAACCGGGGAGGAGCCATTCGCCCTGCGGTCCGAGGCGCAGGGGCTGACGGACAAAGATGCCGCGGAAATCGCCGATCCGCCGGGCCGGGCCGAAACTGTTGCCGCCATCGTCCGAGATGCGTGCCATGATTTCGCATTCGTCCTGCCGACCGCCCGGCTGGCTGGTGTGGAACAGCCAGACCGCGCCATCGGGGGCGGTGAACAGTACGGGGTTCTGTTCGGACCTTGCGGCATCGTCCGAGAGCTTGCGGGCCTGTGTCCAGCCATCGGGGCCGAGCGTGGACATATAGACCGAGATATCGCCCATCCCCTCCATCGTGCCGCCGAACCAGACGCAGGCAGGGCGGCCGTCGGGCAGGACGTGAAGGTTGGCCGCGTGGTTCTGGACCATGGGCGAGGGGAGGAAGGCGTCGATGCGGCCAGAGGGACCCGTGTGGAGGCGACCATCCATCGCGGCGGTGATTTCGGCCGGGGTCAGTTCGCGCCGGGGGAATGCGGACATGGAGAGCCTGTCAGGTTATGCAGGGACGACATCACAAGTTGTCAAGTTAACTGTCAAGTGGAAGATTTCGGCGAGCCGAGAGAGAATTTGTGCAAGCATATGTAATATATAGGTTACAAATTCGATTCCATAGAGACCTTCCGAGCCATACAGGGTGCAACTTGTCACCTTGGAAATAACAAGTTGACAGGCCTGTTTCATGGTTGTCTGTTCCCGTTCAGTCGCAGTGGCCGGACAACGGCATAGGACACTTCTGGGAGGAAGACATGACACGGAATGCAAGCGAGGCCGGCGTCAGCCGCCGGGGCCTGTTGAAATGGGGACTTGGGTCGGTCGTTGCCGTGGCGGCGCTGGGGCCGGGCGCGCGGATCGTGATGGCGCAGGAAGGCCAGGTCCTGAAGGCGATCAACCCGGCGTTCAGCCAGGACTGGTCGCCGCTGCGCGGGGGTGGTGTGCCGTTCCGCTGGAATTCCTACTGGAACGCCAGCGCGATGTATTTCAATGAAAGCGGCGAGATTCAGCCCTATGTGCTGACCGAATGGGCGCCGAACGCCGATTTCACGGTCTGGACGCTGAAGGTGAGCCCGGATGCGAAGTTTGCCGATGGGTCGGCCATTACTGCAGCCGACGTCAAGGGCAGCTGGGAACTGTCCGCCATGCCCAACACCAAGAACCAGCGCATCGACCAGGTGCTTTCGGGCGTCGCGGGTTATGGCGCGGTCAAGGATGGCACGGCGACGGACATTTCGGGCATCGTTGCGGGCGAGGGCGAGCTGACGGTGACGCTGGCGGGGCCGGACCCGATATTCTTTCAGCGGCTGGCGAACCATATCGCGCCGATCGTCAAGGTTTCGGTCGCACGGGGCGCGGATGGCAATGAGGTGCCGGACTGGTTCCTTGGGGCCAATGGCGCGACGTCGGGGCCCTTCATGCTGGAAAGCGTCGATCTGGACGCGGGCACCAATGTCTGGGTGCCGAACCCGAACTTCTTTGGTCCTGCGCCCAAGCTGGCCCGGATCGAGCTGACGGCGGTCGAAGACAACGTGACCGCGACCGAGATGCTGAAATCCGGCGAATATCAGGCGCATACCGAGCTTGTGACGTCGACCATGGTGCTTGACCTTGGTGCGGAATTCGCGGCCGGGCCGACGATCCCGACCAGCCAGCATTTCTGGTTCAATGCCACCCGCGCGCCGATGGACGATCCCAAGGTGCGCGAGGCGCTGATCCTGGCGGTTGACCGTGACGGGCTGATCAAGGCCAGTTTCCCGGATGGACCGCACCAGAAGACGGATACGGTGATGAATTCGGTCCCCGGGGAGGATGACGCGGCGTTCGTCCCCTATCCCTATGACCCCGAAGCGGCCAAGGCGGCGCTGGCGGCGTCGACCTATGGCGGGCCGGAGAGGCTGCCCAAGATCATGTTCGTCGGCATTTCGAGCCCCGCGAACGAGGCGGCGGCGCAGTATATCGCCGAGCAGTGGCGGCAGACTTTGGGGATCAGTGCGGTCGACATGAAACCGCAGCAGGACCAGTATTCGGGCCCTGACCAGAACGCGATCCAGATTTTCCGCGATGACGTCGGCACGCGGGTGCCGGATGCGCCAAGCTATCTGGCGGGGTCCATTGCCAGCGGTTCGGGCAATGCGCAGGGCAAGATGGGCGGATACAAGAACGATGCGGTTGACGCCCTGATCGTCGAGGCGCTGGCGCTGCCCGTGGATGATCCGAACCGGGTTGCCAAGGCGCAGGAAGCGCAGCGGATCTTCCGCGATGACTTCATGTTCATCCCCTGGTACAAGCAGACGATGAGCCGCTGGGCCACCGCGAACGTGCAGGGCATGGAGAAGAATCTGGACTGGCAGGTGGTCGCGCCCTGGAACATTTCCATCAGCTGACCTGACCCACCTTGACGGGGCGGGGGCCTTGGCCCTTGCCCCGTTCCTGTCTCTGAAAGCCCGCCATGATCGCCCATATCCTGCGCCGCCTGATTATCTGGGTGCCCTCGGTCCTGCTGGTCATGCTTGGGGTTTATGCGCTTGCATTCTATGGCGCGGGCGATCCGATCAAGCTGATCTTTCTGCGCGCGCCGGGCGATGTGGCCTATGACCCGGTCAAGATCGAGGCGATCCGCGCCGAGGCGGGGCTGGACCGGCCGTTTCTGGTGCAGTTCTTCGGCTATATCGGCAACCTGTTGCAGGGCAACTTTGGCAATTCGCTGACCTCGGGCCGGTCGGTCTGGGCGATGGTTTCGGCAGCGGCGCCAGTTTCTGCGGCGCTTGGCCTGATGACGATCATCGTGACGGCGCTGGTGGCGATCCCGCTGGGGATGGTTGCCGGGCTGCGGCAGAATACGCGGCTGGACTATACCATCCTTGGGACGGCTGTCGCGCTGTGGGCGATCCCGGCCTATGTGGCGGGGCCGCTTCTGATGGTGCTGCTGCTGGTGGTGCTGCCCGATGGCGCGGTGCCCTATGGCTGGGGCGGGGTGTTCAGCGTCAAGGTGATCCTGCCCCTGATCGTGCTGTCGTTCCAGCCCATCGCGCTGATCCTGCGCCAGACCCGTGCGGCGGTGATCGAGGTTCTGTCGGAGGATTACGTGCGCACCGCCCGTGCCAAGGGCGTGCCCGAGTTCATGGTGGCGCTGCGCCACATCCTGCGGCCCGTGCTGACGCCAGTCGTGACGCAGCTGGGCCTGATCATGATCACGATCGTCAATGGCGCGATCTTTGTCGAACTGGTCTTTGGACTTCCCGGTCTGGGGCGCCTGACAGTGCAGGCGCTGATCAACAACGATTATCCGGTGATCCTTGCGGTCACGCTGATCGGTTCGTTCCTTGTCATGGCGTCGAACCTGCTGGTTGACCTGCTTTATCCGCTGCTTGACCCCCGGGCGGCAGACGTGAAGGGGTCTTGAGATGGCGATGACCGATACCGAGGATCGCCCGTCCAGCCTGTGGCGCGATGCATGGCGGCGGTTGCGGCGGAACCGGCTGGCGGTGGCGGGGCTTGTCATCATTGTGGCGCTGGTCATCGTGGCGATCTTTGGGCCATGGCTTTCGCCCTATGATTTCCTGAGCCAGAACCTTGACCTGCGGAACCAGCCGCCATCGGCCCAGCATTGGCTGGGGACCGACGATCTGGGCCGTGATGTGCTGAGCCGCCTGATTTATGGCGCGCGGACGGCCTTGATGGTGGCGGTGGGGGTGACGATTGTCGCCGTGGCCATCGGTGTGATGCTGGGCGCGATTGCAGGGTTTTATGGCGGCTGGTTTGACCGGTTTGTGATGTGGTTCACCGATATCACCATGTCCGTGCCGCAACTGCTTTTGGTCGTGGTCATCAATGCCAGTCTCAAGCAGCCGATCAGCCTGTGGATGGAAGCGCGGTATATGGAGACGCTGAATCCGATCTGGCGTAACACGCAGATCATTGATTTCGTGCTGGTCTTTGGCGCGATGGCATTGATCACCTGGCCGCCCTATGCCCGGCTGGTGCGGGCACAGGTGCTGTCGGTGCGGCGGCGTCCCTATGTGACGGCCGCGCGGGCGCTGGGCCTGACGAACCGCATCATCCTGACGCGGTATGTGCTGCCCAATGCGATGGGGCCGCTGATCGTGGCGGTGTCAGCGGGGTTGGGCACGGCCATGGTGCTGGAATCGGCGTTTTCGTTTCTGGGTGTGGGCGTCACGCCGCCGACGCCAAGCTGGGGCAACATGATTTCGGACGGCCTGCGCGTCTGGACGAATTATCCGCATCTTCTGGCGGCGCCGGCGGCGGTGTTGGCCGTGGTGACGGTGGCGTTCAATTTCCTGGGCGACGGGCTGAATGATGCGCTTAATCCGAAGGGGCAGAAATGACGCTCCTTGAGATCAGGGGACTGACCATCGACATTGCCCGCGACACCGGCCCGGCGCGGGTGGTGGATGGGATCGACCTGACGGTGATGGAGGGCGAGAGCCTTGGCATCGTGGGGGAGAGCGGCTGTGGCAAGTCGCTGACGATGCTGTCGCTGGTGGGGCTTTTGCCGAACCGCATCCGCGCGACGGGCGGTCAGGCGCGGTTCGGGGGACGCGATCTTTTGCGCCTTTCGGCAAGGGAGTTGCGCAAAGTGCGCGGGTCCGAGATCGGGTTCATCTTTCAGGACCCGATGACAAGCCTGAACCCGGTGATCCGGGTTGGCGACCAGATTGCCGAGGCGCTGGTGTATCAGAAGGGGATGACCCTGCCCGCCGCAAAGGCGCGCGCCGTCGAGTTGTTGTCGCTGGTGGGTATCCCGGCGCCCGAGGAACGGGCGAATGCCTGGCCGCATGAGCTGTCGGGGGGGATGCGGCAGAGGGTGATGATTGCGATGGGGCTTGCGGGGAATCCGAAGCTTTTGATCGCGGATGAGCCGACGACGGCGCTGGACGTGACGATTCAGGCGCAGATCGTCGATCTGGTACGGGATCTGAAGGACCGGCTGAAGATGTCGGTCGTGTGGATCACGCATGACCTTGCGCTGATCGCGGGTCTGGCTGACCGGATTGCGGTGCTTTACGCGGGGACCGTGGTTGAAGATGCACCGGTTGATGCGATCTTTGACCGGCCGACGCATCCTTATACACGGGCTCTTTTGGGGTCGTTACCCACACTGGCCGGTGCGGCTATGGCGCGGTTGCCGTCGATCCCCGGCACGCCGCCTGAACCGGGCCGCCGCCCGCCGGGATGCCCCTTTGCGCCGCGCTGTGCGCTGGCCGAGGC
>JBGSWJ010000010.1:0-2531 GCA_041752495.1 Rhodobacterales bacterium | reverse complement strand
CCAGCGCCGCCGTGGCCCGCGCCAAGGCCGCGCAAAAGGGCTGGGCCGCTCTCTCTCTCGACGAACGCCGGACCAAGGTTCTGGCCGGAATCGCCGAGCTGAACGACGACAAGGCGCGCATTGTCGAGGAACTGGCCTGGCAGATGGGCCGTCCGACCCGTTTCGGCGGCGAATTCGGCGGGGTGAACGAACGCGCCAACTATATGGCCAGCATCGCCGAAAAGGCGCTGGCCCCGCTCGTGTCCGCCGATGACGCGCAATTCACCCGGATGATCGAACGCGAACCCGTGGGCGTCGTGTTTGTCATCGCGCCCTGGAACTACCCCTACCTCACCGCGCTCAACACCATCGTCCCTGCGTTGATCGCGGGCAATGCGGTCATGTTGAAACACGCGAGCCAGACCATCCTTGTCGGTGAACGCCTGGCCGAGGCGATGCACAAGGGCGGCGTGCCTGCGGACATCTTCCAGAACGTCGTGCTGGACCATGCCGGAACCGAGGCGCTGATCGGTGCGCGGTCCTTTGGTTTCATCAACTTCACCGGGTCGGTCGCCGGGGGCGCTGCCATCGAACGGGCAGCTGCGGGCACCTTTACCGGCCTTGGGCTTGAACTGGGCGGCAAGGACCCCGGCTATGTGATGGAGGATGCCGATCTCGATTGGGCTGTCGATGTGCTGATGGACGGCGCGATGTACAACGCCGGTCAGTGCTGCTGCGGGATCGAACGGATCTATGTCCACCATTCCCTCTATGACGCCTTCGTTGAAAAGGCCGTGGCCTGGGTCAACGCCCTGAAACTCGGCAACCCGTTTGACCCCGAAACGACGCTTGGCCCCATGGCCAACGTCCGCTTTGCCCAAACCGTGCGCGCCCAGATTGCCGAAGCCATCGCCGCCGGGGCCCGGCCCCTGATCGACCCCGCCCATTTCCCCGCCGATGACGGCGGCGCCTATCTTGCGCCGCAGATCCTCGTGAACGTCAACCATTCCATGCGGGTGATGATGGAGGAAAGCTTTGGCCCCGTGGTCGGCATCATGTCCGTCAAGGATGATGAAGAGGCGCTGGCCCTGATGAACGACTCGCCTTACGGCCTGACCGCATCCCTCTGGACGGCCAACCCGGAACGGGCGCTGGCCCTTGGCCGCCGGATCGAAACGGGGACCGTGTTCCTGAACCGCGCCGACTATGTCGACCCGTCGATCTGCTGGACGGGTTGCAAGGATACAGGGCGTGGCGGGGCCATGTCTGTTCTGGGCTATCAGGCCGTCACCCGGCCCCGGTCCTACCATCTGAGAAAGGCAAAAGCATGAGCGGCGCACCCACAGCCAACTGGTCCTATCCGACCGCCATCAAGTTCGGCCCGGGCCGGATCAAGGAAATTGCCGCCGCCTGCGCACAGGCGGGGATCAAGCGGCCTCTGCTGGTGACGGACAAGGGGCTGGCCGCCATGGCCATCACCCAGTCCACGCTCGACCTTCTGGAACAGGCGGGCCTTGGCCGCGCCATGTTTTCCGACGTGGACCCGAACCCCAACGAAAAGAACCTCGCTGCAGGCCTCGCCGTCTACAAGGCGGGCGGCCATGACGGCGTGATCGCTTTCGGCGGCGGCTCGGGCCTCGATCTGGCCAAGATGGTGGCCTTCATGTCGGGCCAGACCCGGCCGCTCTGGGATTTCGAGGATATCGGCGACTGGTACACCCGCGCCGACCCCGCCGGCATCGCCCCTATCGTGGCCGTCCCCACAACGGCAGGGACAGGGTCCGAGGTGGGCCGCGCCTCGGTCATCACGAATTCCGAAACCCATGTGAAAAAGATCATCTTCCACCCCAAGGTTCTGCCGACGGTCGTGATCTCCGACCCCGAACTGACGGTGGGGATGCCCAAACACATCACCGCAGGCACCGGGATGGACGCCTTCGCCCACTGTCTTGAGGCCTACTCCTCGCCCTTCTTCCACCCGATGTCGCAGGGCATCGCGCTGGAAGGGCTGCGGCTCGTCAACACCTACCTCCCGCGCGCCTATGCCGACGGGACCGATCTTGAGGCGCGGGGCAACATGATGGCCGCCGCCGCGATGGGCGCCGTCGCGTTTCAAAAGGGTCTGGGTGCCATCCACGCCCTCAGCCACCCGATCGGGGCCGTCTACAACACCCACCACGGCACCACGAACGCTGTCGTCATGCCCGCCTGTCTGCAATTCAACCGCCCCGCGGTCGAAGGCAAGCTGGCCCAAGCTGCGGCCTATCTGGGGATCGAGGGCGGCTTTGACGGCTTTGCCGCCCGCGTGGACGAGCTGAACGCCATGTTCAACATTCCCAAAGGCCTCGCCGCCATGGGCGTGCAGGAATCGCGCCTAGACGAGTTGACCGACATGGCCCTGCAGGACCCCAGCGTCGGCGGCAACCCGGTCGCGATGACCAGGGAAAACACCCGCGCCCTGTTTCAGGCCGCGATGTGACCACAGAAGGGCCTGCCACACCCCGGCAGGTCCCCGCAGGCGGGGAGGCGTATCCCCGCCTGAACCGCGCCGC
>JBGSWJ010000009.1:0-16934 GCA_041752495.1 Rhodobacterales bacterium | reverse complement strand
GCCCTCCGGCCCACGCCGCAGCCGATCGTCCAGCGCGCCGACGCGACCGGCAACACGGGCAAGACGCGCGGCGTGCCCGGACTCTGCTTTCCGCCAATCGTCTCGGACCTCGGTTTCACGCGGTCCAGCCCGTGGTCCCGGCAGCACATAGTCCGGCTCGTCTTCCATCGGACCGGGTAGGAACCACAGATCGTCCTCGGACGGCTGTTCCACTTCCTCAGCATCGATGGGGAGAGCATCCGAGTCATCGTGTAGGGCAGGCGCTTGAGGCTTCATATGTGCAAAATATAGCTATTTTGCAAATTACCCAAGTGATTTCCGCAATGGTGCCCCGATACATTTTATAGCACGCGCGCGCTCTGGTCGGCGAGGGGTCTCCGATCGCGCTTACTGTACAGAAACCAAGGGTTTTCGATGAGCGGCACCAGAGAGCACACCCTTGCATTCATTTACAAACGGTGGATTATTCGTAGATCATATTGCATGTTTTTATCCAATATTTTCATATACTTGGGCATTTTATGAAGTTCTGCTCTTTGTGGTCATTTATCGACCATAGCCTTCGTTATACACGGAGATCAGTTATCAGCTCAACATGCTCCTTCTATAGCCCTCACGGAAAAAACTATACTGTTGGCGCTTCAAACGCCCGAGCTTTCCCCATCAACGTCAAGCTTCAAGACTATGGCTTCGACCAATTCAACGAACGTGGATGCCGCTTCAGACAGTTCCTCTGGCCTTGCTACAACGATGACCAGCCCAGGCCGGTGCACCGCGACCTGCAAAGCCGCAAAGCCCGTGCGGTCCCTTGCACTAATCGATCTTCCGCCTTCGGAAACTGATCCATCAGGGCCGCCGAAATACTGCAACAGACCACCCAGACCGGCCTTTTCAATTCTGTCTTGCAAGGTTGCATCTGTCAGACGTTCAGATAAGCCAAGGCAAAGATTGCGGCGCACACTGCCTTTCAGCAGAACAGGCTGGGCGTTGATGACGCCAATGCTTCGCCGGAGCGACCCCGCCGTCAGCGCGGACAGGGGGGTGTCGTTGACGAAAATCTTGGCCCTTTCGTCGGAATCTGTGCCCGTCAGACATTTCAGCAACCAGACCGGATCTTTTGCATGGACGATCCCACGCGCCCCGGGCCCGAGGACAAGAGCGTGCGGCCGGGCGACTTCGGGGGCAAGCACAAGCCGGACGGTAAGCTTTCGCCCCCCAAGGCGGACGCGGTCTTCATTGCCCAAAGGGATTGGTGCAGCAGCGGGCAGGGCTTTGGCAAGCTTGCTGTGCGCCACCCGCCAACCAATAAGCCGGTCCAGCGCGTCTGAAAGGTCGACCAATGTGACCGTAAGCAGGCCAATGGCAGCCAAAGCGGCGGCAAGGTCTCCGGCGGCAAGCCCCCATCTGGTCCCGGCGTAAAGCACATAAACAGCCATTGCGCCGGTCAGCACCCCGGGACAGGCGCGCAACACCTCGACCCAGATCAGGCGCCGTTCGGCCTTTTGCCGCAAACGGGTCGTGGCCCTGCCAAGGCGCGACAGTTCCCGCCCGCGCCGCCCCAAACGGGCGAGTTCCGGGGCCATAGGCATGCGCTCTGCCATGTCTGCGGCGAGTTTTGCACGTTCCTGCCGAAGGGACTCGTGAGCTTTGCGCAACTGCCCCCACGAGCCTGCGATCACCGCAAGCGACAGTCCTAGCACCATCATAGTCACCACGCCAAAGCCAGTGTTGACCCAGAACAGCGCGGCCAAGGCGGCAGGGATCAGGGCGCAAGCCTGTAACACGGGCGGAAAACTGCGGGCAAGGCCATCTTTTAACGTGGTCATATCACCGGTCAGCCGCAGCATCAGATAGCCCCGGCGCCGCGCGGCAATCCGGTCCGGAGATGTTGCCATCGCCTGCGCCAACAACGCCTTTCGGACATCCGCCGTATAGGTCTGCCCCAGCCGTTCGCACAGCAGCCGCAGGGCGAACCGGCAACCGGCAAGCCCGCCAGCCGCGCCCGCGATCAGGGCCAGCGCTGCCTGCGACAGCGACCCTTGGTCAAGGCTGGCAAATGCCATGCGCGTGCCCGCCACACCTGCAATCAAGGCCGCCGCCTGTCCAAGGGCCAGGATGCCAATCCCGGCCCAGATCGCGCGGTTTTCGCGGGTTGCAATCTGTGGAGGGGTCACGCGGCCACCCGCCTTGCTTCTTGCGACTGCGCAAGCAGGCTTGCGGCGACGGCCGGGTCCAGCAATCCAGCTTTGCCAACGACAGACACGCCGGTCACGGCCAGGGCCTCCGCGCTGGCCATCGGCGAACAGGATAAAAGACCGGTCAGACACAGGGGCCGGATCGACAGCGTGGCAAGGGCAGTCACGCCGCCCGCCGCAGCAACCGCGTCACCACAGGCAAAGATAGATCCCGACACCCGCGCCATGAAGGCTGGATCGGCGAGAAGTTCCGCCGTTTCTTTCTGGAAAATGCCGTCAGCCAGTTCCATGACCACGACATCGGCGCCAGCATCTTCGGCCGCAGCAAGAAGATCGTTGATGCCGGATTTGATCCGGTCCAAAGGTTCCAGATAAGTGGTCACCATGCCCGCATCGGTGAAGTCGCCCACAAATGCGGCACCCGCATCGGCGTATTCGTTCACATCGCCGAACGACCCTGTTCCCGTCCCTTTCAGCGCGGCAACCTTCCAGCCCGCACGGGTCAGCCCATGGGTCAGTGCCACTGTGGCCGTGGTCTTGCCCGAGTTCATGGACGTGCCGATGACGATGATCAACGGAAGGGTTGCAGGCACTTCGGGCTTGGGAAGTGCGAAACTGCTGGTCTCCAGAACCACACCTGCGGCATTCGTCAGCAGGCCAAGCGGTTGCACCCGGGTCGGCGGCTTCATCTTGTCATGCCGCCACACCATACGCCCCAGACACCCGCCGCCCGCCAGCATGTCACAACCTTCGGGGTCAATCATTGCGTGCCCTTCAAACTGGTCGGGGGCATAACGAGCACCACAGGGCATAACGATCAGATCCCCCGGATACAGCGTTGACGGGCGCCTGCAGACCAGTTGAACCCGCGCGTGCTGGCCCACCGAGATCACCCGGCCAATGATCAGTTGCCCGGCACTTGCAGAAGCGACATCGGCATCAAGGCCGACAGCAGCCGTTTGGGGGATACGGCGTGCAGAAAATGCCCATTTCGCCTGTGCGATCAAATCAGTGTTCAACATGTGATGGTTTCCTTTGTGTATGTTCTGATGATGGAATTCGGTTCCTGCAAAACCCGCGCGGCCAGACCGCCCACTTGCGCGCATTGGGTGAAGTCATGCCCGCAGCCGGGCAAGACGGTGACCTCGATGTTTGGCGTAATCCCCCACGTCTGCGCGGCACGGGCGAAGGCCTTGGCGTAAGTGAAGGCACGGTCCAGCCGGGTATGGCCTTGGGTGGCATCTATGTCGGCCGACTGACGCAGGCTCGCATCGCGCGCCACGTCATCAGCGCCAACCCAGATGCGGACGGGAAGGGCCAGATAAGACGACAGTTGCGACCGGGAAAGTGCGGCCATATCGAACGTCCGTAACCCCGGCCTCGCCGCATGGCACAGGCCCTGCGGCCACGCCTTTTGCAGATCGGGCAGGCAATACCAACCGGGGGCCGCAAGATGCAGGCAGGCCACGCGGTGCGGATAAAGCATGGCAAACCGGTGGGCCAATTGCGCGCCGCCGGAAAAGCCGAACAAATCAAGGCGCTGACCGTTCAGGGCGCTGTGCTGGATCAGATCAAGCAGCGCCAGATCCGGACGCGCTTTGCTGATCCTTTGAAACTGTGGCCAGTTTGCCGCATCAAAGCGTGGCACCAGCATGGCCCGGCCACTGGCTTGCGCGCCGGGCGCGAAGGCCTCCCACAAAGCCCGCGCATTGCGGGAAATCCCGTGCAACGCAATCAATGGGGTGGCGTCAGGTTCTGCGCCTGGCAAAAATCGCCCGCTCAATCGGGTTTTGCCTGCTTTGGACAGCAGCCGATGTGGGGCAATCCGGTTGCTGTCCGTGCGACTGGGTGAAGTGAAATCAAACATGGCCAAACTGGTTCTCCCTAGAAGGTTCATAGGGAAAACGGGTAGCTCGCCTACTTATTGCATGAATTTTAGGCAACGAATTTATGACGACGTTGTCACATTTCGGGAATAGGCGCGCTTTGGAACCGTTGTCGCAGCGTGGAAACTCCAGTCAGGACATCGCCATGTCGAGCGCAGAAGCCCAAGGATTTCCCGCGATGGCACCGCAGATTGCGGCGCGTTATTTTGCAGCCGCTGCACTTGTCAGGCTGTTACTGCCGTTTGTTCTTGGCATCGCTGTCACTGCCGCGGTTTGGACGCTGCCAGCGGATCTGGCCTCTGATGCACGGATCGCGCTGATCGTGACGGCCTTGGCGCTGATCGGCTGGGTTGGCACGCGCTTGCCCGAAAGTCTGGTGGCTCTGGCGGCGGCGATGGCGCTGGTGGTTTCCGGTGCGGTGCAGGAAGAGCGGCTTTATGCAGCACTCGGGTCTGATCTGGTGTGGCTGCTGCTTGCCGCCTTCATCATCGCGGCCGTGCTGAAAGAGGCCGGTCTGGCCGAACGTATGGTAGCACCCTTGACCGCTTCACGCCCCCGTTTTGGGGCCTTTGCCTTTGCGCTGGCCGGTGCCGTGGCGTTGACCGCGTTTGTGCTGCCCTCAACTTCGGGACGGGCGGCGCTGCTTTTGCCGGTGTTTCTGGCGCTGGTGTCGCTGTTGCCGGACGCGCGCTTGGGCAGGGCGCTGTCGCTGCTGTTTCCCACGGTGATTTTGTTGTCGGCGGGCGGATCGTTGATCAGGGCTGGCGCGCATCTGGTCGCGGTCGAGGCGATTGCTGCGACGGGCGGGCCGCGGCTTGGGTATCTGGACTGGCTGATGTTGGGCGCGCCGCTGGCGGGTTTTCATCGCTGGTGGCGGTGGCGCTGATCCTTGCGTTGTTTGTTCCGCGCACCCTGTGGCGCGCGCGGATGGCGCGGGCCGCAGCGACCGGCCCGATGACCGCCCAGCAAAAGCGGATCGGGGCCGTCGTCGCGGCACTCGTCGGACTGTGGCTGACCGAAAGCATGCATGGCTTTGGCATGGCGCTGGTGGCGGTGATGGGGGCGCTTGTCTTGCTGACCAAAACGTTCAGCGACCGCAAGACCATGGATGTCTTCCGCGCCGTCGATATGGAACTGATCCTGTACATGGCGGCCACCATGCTGATCGCGCAGGCAATGACACAATCGGGGGCGGATCGCTGGCTTGCGGCGCAGGCGATGGCGTCCTTGCCGCAGGCGGCGCTGCTGCATGGGCCGTCGATGGTGATTGCGATGTCGGCAAGGTGCCGTGTGCAGTGGGGCGCCGGGCCGAAGCCATGGGTGTGCCAACCACCGCCTTTGCGGGCACCATCGGGGGCGGCGTGGACCAGACTTTTGCGCACGGGATTTCGGCATTTGCCTCGATCCTCAAGCGGCCCTGTACGCTCGAAGAGGCGATCCGCGATGGCGAAAAGCTGTTGCGCCGCGCCGCGGAGGACGCAATTCGCATGATGGCCGTGGGGTTGCGCCTGCAGGCGTTCAAACAGGCGGCGTGAATTATGTCGGGGGCTCTGGAATAACCGCTCAATGGGTGCGTTGTCCGTTGTAACTTGCAGGTGGATAAAGCGCAGATGACGGACCCTTTCCCAGAGCGAACCTTCCGGACCGACCTGATTGCGTTAGTGCCAAAGCTGCGCCGGTTTGCCCTCAGCCTGACGGGCAACCGACAGGATGCGGATGATCTGGTGCAGGGCGCCTGCGAAAAAGCGTTAAAGAACTGGGCGCAGTTTCAGCCGGGCAGCCGGATGGACAGCTGGATGTACCGGATCGTGCAAACCCTGTGGCTGGATGATCGTCGCCGCCACAAGGTGCGCGGCACGGCGATTGACCCCGAAGACGCCTATCTGTCGGACGAAGGCAAGGCGGCCAGCCTGCCCGAAGACCGCCTGATGCTGGAAAAGGTCCGCGCCGCCATGCTGACCCTGCCCGAGGGCCAGCGCGAGGTTCTCGCGCTGATCGCGATTGAGGGCCAAAGCTACCGCGGGGCCGCCGAAACCTTGAATGTCCCGGTGGGCACGGTGATGAGCCGCCTGTCGCGGGCCCGTGAAAACCTGCTTCCCCGACTTGGACTTGCCGAAGGACGCCGCCAATGACCAATTCTTCCATCATCGACCGCGAACACCTTGCGGCATTTGCCGATGGTGAGTTGTCGCCTGAGGATGCGGCAGCGGTGGTCATGCACCTTGCCGACCATCCCGAAGATCAGGCCTTTGTGGATGAAGTGATGGCCGCGAACATCGCCCTTGCCCGCGCGTTCCACGCGCCGCTGCAAGAGCCGGTGCCGGATCGGTTCACCGCCCTGATCCTGCCGGAGACAGCAGCGCAAGAGGCTGTGGCAGCCAGGGTCCTGCCGTTCCGCGCCAAGGCCAAGCCGCGCCTTTGGGGTGCCGGGCTGATTGGCGGGGCGATGGCTCTTGCGGCAGGGCTGGCTGCCATGGCGATCTTGCCGGGTGCGGCTCCCGGGCTGTCTGTCGGGCCGGTCGCTGCGGCATCCGCCCTGCACCAGATTCTGACCGCGACGCCGTCGGGCGAGGTTGTGGACTTTGGCGGTTTGGGTAACCTAACCATCCTCGCATCGCTTCCCGCAACCGACGGCTTTTGCCGCGAATTTGAAGTCATCTCGCCGGATGCGCTGCAACTTCAGGTCGGTCTTGCCTGCCGGGCGGGCAGTGCATGGACCGTGGATGTTCTTCTTGCCGAGGCGCTTGTGTCCGATCCGGCTGCATCCGGCAACTACGTTCCGGCCTCGGGCGGCGACGTCCCGACAATTGACACATGGCTGGAGCGGCGCGGCGCCGGCCTGACCCTCAGCCCGGCCGAAGAAGCCGCCGCAATGGCGCAAGGCTGGATGCCGTAATTTCCGGGCAGGTTGCAGGTTACTGACACAAGGCAGACGCCTGCATCAATCCTACGCCAAAGATCGGGTCGCGACCTGCCTCACCCAGATCTTTTGCTGCCAAGGCAAGCAGGTTGAACACCATCTCCACGGACGCGTCGGGTTTTTCGGCGAGTATCATGGCCGCAGCCGCGGTAACAAACGGGGCTGCAAACGAGGTGCCGGTCTTTTCCTTTGCGCCGGAAACCGAGGTGGCCAGCAACAGGCCAACGCCCGGTGCGGCCAGATCGACCGCGTCACCGCGTTGCGCTGATCCATAGATCCGGCCGCGCCGATCTGTTGCCGTCACGGCAATGACACCCGGGTAAGCCGCTGGAAAGGCGACCGTCCTATCGGCACCGCCATTTCCGACAGCAGCGACAAGGACCATACCCCGATCCGTCACCAATTCGGCGACAACATTCGCCAGCGTGGCGTTGTCAGGGCCGGAAAGCGACAGGTTGACAAGTCTGATCTGGTTCGTGGCCATCACGTCTAGGCCCCGGATCAAGGAAAACGCATCCGCACTCTCATCCCCATCCCGTCCGCTGAACACGTCAGCCACCCTTAAACCGGCCTCTGGCAACAAACCCTCGATGCGGCCCCCGATAGCACCGGCAAAGACCGACACAACCGCCGTTCCATGAACCTGACCGGACGCATCCAGCGGGTCGGACGTGAGACGCGCAACCGCGATGCGCCCGGTTGCCAGCAGATCATGCTGATCGTTGACCCCTGTGTCGATGATGCCAATTTCAGGCAGTGGCGCGGCACAGGATGTATCGCGCGCATCTTTGTCGGGCCAGCCGACCAGGGAATGTGCCGCACAGTTTGCATGATTGCAGTCGCGTTCACCGGCAGCCGGCGCAGCAACCGGCAGCGGGTCTTCATTCGCCCGGTAGAGGTGATTGAAGTCCGCGTCGCCGCCGCTTGGCAGCAGGCGCACGCGGTCTCGGGCCACGGTGAGAGGCTGGCCCGCTGGTGGCGTCATCCGGATCAGGTTGGCATCAATCCCCGCCAGAGTGCGGACCTCAACCAGTTCAAACCCCTCGTCCAACAGGATTGTCAGGTCATCGACAGCCAGACCAAGTGCCACAATCTCTGGCAGAAATTCAGGCAACACGGGTGCTGCTGCCGCACGCCGGGGCGAAACAACCTGACGCCGGACGGTGCGCGGTACCTGTGAGGCGTTGCCATCACCATCCGACGCGGCATTGGCGCCGCTTCCACCATCGTCAGCACTATCGTCGTCGTCACCGCCGTCGTCGTCGTCGTCGTCCTGAGCCCAAGCGATGCCACTTGACCACGATCTGTCCACCCCGGCAGACACGGTCAACAGAAAGGCTGCAACCAGGCATGTCGTCAAAAGTCGGAGTGTGATCAGATTCATGACAGCAACTATTTTGCGAGATTGATGAAAGCACGTCAGACAACGTAAGAGTGCGTCAAGTTATTGCACCCCCTGATCCCAAAAACTTCAGAAACCAATGATTTAGCATAGGTCTTCGACAACAGGGAACTGATGGACCATGGTGACCCTCCACGTTCTGCGCCGGGACATTGGTTTTTGCTGTTTGGTTTTTCTTCGCATCACGCACCGCGCGCACCAGCAGGCCCATCACACCTGAGTTTCCGTGACTGGACGCCACTAGACAGGCACTTCCGAAATGTCGCCAAGGTCTGCCGCAATGCGCCTTCTGTTCAGCCTCCGCATGGATGTTTACCTGCATACGATTGACGAGCTGCTATAACCCATGGTCGCACCGAACATTGACATTGGATGCCTCATCCCGTGACTGCCACCTTTTGTAACCCAGACCCAGCCAGAAATTGGAACCCATGAAGGCCAGACGACGGCTTCTTCGCCCCGTGTGTTCCGCGCTTGGCCTTTTGGCACGCAAACGCTTACCCGCAAGGGATCTGGGGCTTGCAACCATTCTGGCCGCAATCGCAGCTGCCGCCAACACGGGCGGGTTCTTTGCGCTTGGCCACTACACCTCGCACATGACCGGCGACGCCACGTTGCGCATCCTGCTTCTGTTGGGCTTGTGCTTTCTTTTGGGCGGCATCATCGGCGCTGTTGGCTGCAGCCAGATCGGGTTCTTTTTATCGCTTCCACCGGCCCTGATCTTGCTGGCACCGAGCTTTCTGAGACTGGTCGCCTGCGGCCCGAGCGCTGATTAGCTGCCTTTGTAATCCAGCAGGTTTTTCTGCACGGGTGCAGGCTCCAGCCGGTATCCGTAGTTGCGGATCGTGGAAATCATGTCGGCGGCGCGGGGCATCTTGCGGCGGATGCGGCTGACGGTCACGTCAACCACATTTGTCAGCGGATCGGCCTCCAACCCCCAGACCGCGTTCAACAGCCGTTCCCGAGCGCAGACGCGGCCTGCATTGCGCATCAACAGAACCAGCACGTCGCGTTCCTTGGTGGACAGATCAAGTTCGGTCTCATCCAGCATCAGCCGCATGGAGGCGGCGTCAAAGCTTAGTGGCCCGACGCGAAGGACGCGGTCCGGCTCGGGCGTGGTGCTGCGGGTCATGCGGCGGTGCAGGGATTCGATCCGGGCAATCAACTCGTCGAAGTCGAAGGGTTTTGGCAGGTAGTCATCCGCCCCGACCCGCAAGCCATTCACTCGGTCCTCTGTGGACCCGAGAGCGCTGAGCATCAGGATCGGTACATTGTTGCGGCTTGCCCGCAGATGGCGGCACAACGCCTCGCCCGACATCCCGGGCAGCATCATGTCCAGCAGGACGATGTCATAGGCGGCGTCGCGCAACAGACTCATTGCGTCTTCTGCATTGGCGGCATGGTCGATGATCCAGCCCTCGGCGCGCAACCCCCGGCGTACGAAATCAGCCACGCGGGGTTCATCCTCGACCATCAGAATATACATTTTACCACAGGTCCCTGCTTGCCGACCGTCAGGCGCAAGGCCCCGTCATCAGCGTGTCATCGTTCTGTTACAAACGCGCCACGCACAAGGGTTATTCCAAAGAAAAGTCGGCCCTGCGAACCGAGTCAGGATCGTTCCCGCCAGCCACGCTGCGCAGGGTGGCGGCAAATCGCAGGCGCACGACGAGCCCACCGCCCGCTCGGTCGGAAAGATCGACACTGCCCTGGTGCGCCGACATGATCGACCGCACGATGGGAAGACCCAGGCCCGTACCCTCAATTCCTGTGCTTTGCGCGCCGGACCCCCTGAAGAACCGGGTAAAGGCCTGATCCTTTTCCGCGTCGCTCATGCCCGGACCGTCGTCTTCTACCAAAATTGACAGGCCATCGTCGTCCCGTTCGATCCAGGCGCGCACGTTCCGCCCGCCATAGCGCAGCGCATTGTTCATCACCGCAAGCAAACATTGACGCAGCCGCACAGGATCAACCCGCACAGGGGCAGGCTTGCCCAGACGCAACACTTCGACCTTGGACTGTGCCATATCGGCGGCCTCGGCCAATGCGGCCTCAAGATCGACGTTGCGCAGATCAAGCCGCAACTGGCCCGCCTCTTCACGCGCAACCAGCAGCAGATCATCAACGATCCGGTTTGAATGCCGCGCCGCATCGCGGATGCGCGAAAAGCTTTCCGAGCACTGATCAGCATCCGTCAGACCGCTGCGCAGGGCGATGTCGGCCTCACCCTGAATGATCGTCAGCGGCGTGCGCAACTCGTGGCTGACATCGGCCATCATCTGACGGCGGCTTCCCTCGACCTGCTCAAACCGCGTCAGGATGGATTGCAGTTCAGACGTGCGCTCTGCCACGCGCGCTTCTTGCTTGCGGGCCTGATCGCGCAGATCGCGTTCCCGCGCGCCGATCCCGGCGGCCATTTCGGACAGCGTAGCGGCAAGCTGGCGCAATTCAAACGCACCTGCGATCGGGATGGGTGTTGCGTAATCGCCACGACCATAGGCATCGGCCCCAGTGACCAGATCGGCCAGCGGCCGCGCCACCTTGCGACGAAAGGCGACGCCGATAATCAACGTGGTGATCGCCATGACAGCCAGCACGGCGATGGCCAGCCTTGAAACCCGGGCGCGAAACGCATTGGCCTCAGCCGTGGTTTCAACGACCTCTTCGATCTCGCCGGCCAGCGCCACCTCGATCAGGTCTGACAACGTGCGGTCAATATCGCGGTCCAAAAGCAGCGCCAGATCTTGCCGGGGTGTCGCAGAGTAAGCCGGGATCAAGCGGTCATAGCGCCCGATCACGTCGGTGATGGTGCGGTCCAGTGCAGATAAAAGCCGCAACTCTTCCAGTTCGTCCTCGCCGTCCACCTCGATTTCCCGCGCGATGATCCGCTGGATCTCGGTCAGGTTGGCGGCAATCTGCGCCTTGGTCTCGGTTTCCAGCACCGAGCGGTCACGGTCGCCTATCAGCAGGGCATCGGCCTTTTCCTTGAACAGCTGGTACAGATTGGATTGCAGCGCCTGATGTTCGGAATAAGACGCACGGGCCAGCGCAATCCTTTCTTCAATCTCCTGGGACTTCACCACCACCCAGAAGGTCAGGCCAGCGCCTGCAATGGCACTGCACAAAAGCACCATCGCAAACAGGGAAAGAAGGGCAGACAGGCGCATGCGCGGTGTCCTTGCCGCATTCGGGGCCGCCTGCGGAGTTGAAAATGTTTCTTTCGCCAAGGCTTCCTACAATGATATTTCGGTTTGATGACGCTCGCATGACAAGGTGCGCGCAAGTCGTTTGTCTGACAAGCGAATTGGCCGGCTACAGGCTGACTTGCCGCAGAACTGTCAGCGATTGGCCTGACACGGCCGCGATTGCGACCGCCATGATCGTGCCGGCGTTTGCGGTCAGGCGGCCAGCGCGTGGACTGCGGCTGCGGGAATCGACCCGGAAAGCTGCAATCGGCGCAGGGCCGGCAAGAACCGGTTGTGCCGTTTAACAAGACCAAGCGCCGCCATGCCTATACAGTATTTCGAGCAGCTTTTGGTCGGGTGCAGGTGTTCGGCTCGCAGGATCTTGTCGGCAATCCCGTTGCCGCGCGCCGATTTGGTTTCCAGGATGAACATGTCGGGGGCGGCGTCGCGCGCGGCATCGGCGGCACGAAACGCCATGCGGGTGTCGATCGTCATGCGCTCGCCGCCTTCTCGCGCCACCAGGGTGATACGCTCGTATTGCATCCCGATCACCGGCTTCAGGCGGCGACCCAAAGGTACACCATACATCTCGGCATGGCATGCGTCTATGAAGGCAAGGCTTTCATCACACAGCCCCAGCGATGGCTGCGCCAGCTTCAGCCGCTTTTTCACGGTCGCGTCACGGATGTCTTTCAGCTTGACCTCAAGATAGCTGAACCCTGCATCCACATAATTGCGGATGCGAACCTTGCAGCGTTTACGGCGGCCCTGATGATGGTCATGATAGGCCTGCGCCTCTTCGTCGTCGAAGTATTCGGTGGCATAGGTGAAGGCGCGCTTGCCGTCGATCTCCAGCACGTCGAACAATCCACCAAAGCGCTGGAATGCGGGCAGCAGCCGGTCGGCCGGCACGATGTACTTGTTGTCCAGCCGCTCCAGCATGGCGGCCTTGGAATTCAGCCCCTCCAGGGAGATCGTGCCAAAGCTGCTCAGGGACTGTGCAATACGGGTTTCCATCATTTTGTCCTTTCGGGGAGGGGTGGGGGTGATTTCAGGGAACGGCAAACAAAACAAAGACCGACCGCAGGTCACCGTCGATCTTGTCATCGCTGACCATTAGGAAGCGGCCATTGCCCAAATGGGCCAGACCTTCGAAATCGGCATCTACAAGGTCGCCCACGTCGATCGACAGCCGCCGACCGGTGCACGCATCCGCCGATTGACATTCCGCAAGGTCAAGGATGCGCAGATAGGGGGTCAAGGCATCGGTTTGGTTGTCGCGGGTCCGTTCCAGCACGAAAAACTGGTCGCCCACAGTTTCCATCGCTTTGATACTGACGGACTCTGGGCCGGTCGCGTCAATTACCCACACCCCGGCCTGAGCCGTGTGCACAGCGTGCAAATGGCGCGGTTGGCCTTTTTGCGGCTCTTCGGTCACGGCGACGAACCCGGTGGCGGGTGTCCAGGCGAGCGCCTCGATCCCGTCCTTTTCGCTGGCCTGCAAGGCGGTGTCGCGCAGGCCCTCCGGCAACAGCTCGTCGCGCAGCCAGACGCCTTGCGTGTCGAACACCTTCAGTTTCGCCTCCACCTCGTCCACGATCGCGAGGGTGCCGTCGGGAAGGACGGCTGCTGCCTCGGGCGAGAAGTCTTCGTCGCGCAGCTCGGCATCATTCGGCCCCGTGAGCACATGGACGCTCACCAGCTCGACCGCAGACAGCTCGTCGCCGGAGATGGTGACCGCCAGCCTGGCCAGATAGCCCCGGTCCGAGACCGCGATCACACCGTTGCCATCAGGTGCGGCGACAAGTGCCGAGAACTCGCCGATCTTCTCTCCCTGAACCTTCGACTCCGCGATCGCAATGCGGTCAAGAACACGGACGGTTTCTGACCAGCCTGCCCCTGGCACCAGAAGTCCCGCGGAACCAAGGACCAGTGCGGCGAATGAGGAGACATGAACCCAGGTCATTTGCGGTAGAACACGTTGATCTGCGCCATGTCGGTGATGTAATTCAGCGCAACGATCTGATAGCTCATCACCTGCACGCCCAGCCGGGCCGACAGCGCGCTGCGCATCTTGGTGGGGTCGGACAGGGCGTCAGGGTCAATCTTGTCCAGCGTGACCTTGATGCCGTCGACCGATTTCAGAATGCGCGGGTGGTCAAAGACATAGGCCCCCAGTAGCACCAGCCCGACCACGACCCCCACAAACGGCAGCGTCGTGCCCTGGATCGAGCAGATCACCGCAATCGAGATCGAGCCGAAGAAGTAGGTGATCTCGATCTTGGAGATCTGTTCCGACCGCAGGGTGAACAGAGCGAGGATGGCGAACAGCCCGAAACCGGCAGCCAGCGAGAACTCGACCGATCCAAGGATCGACAGCACGCCGAAGGCAAAGATGTTGAACAGCGATGCCGCTGTGACCAGTTCTTTGTCCCGGTAGCGCAGGTAGAACATGCCGAAGACCAGCGCGGTCATCGAAGTCACGTTGATCGCAAAGCGCAGCATCAGGCCGATGTCGATGAAGTCAAAGGGCATAGGGTTCCTCGCAGTTTCGGACCGGGGCAATCGCCCGGTGATGCAAGAACCCTACGCAAACGGCGTGGCCGCGAACTTGCGCGATGGTTACAGAATTATGACAGAACGATGAAAACTGCGCGACAATACCGCCGTCGCTACACCAAGACCGCATTTAGCTGAACCCGAGCTGCGGTCGAAAGCCCCTCACCGCGGCGGTTTCTGGCCACGGGTTGGTCATTGTTGGTTTGCAAATATATCAATTATTATAGGTGGCTGTGAACGCAATGTGCAAAAAATAGCAGTTTTGCGTATTACTGATGGCTTTCATACTTTGAATTAACACCCACGATAAGTTTGCCTTATCATGGGTGTTGATTTGAACAAGAATTCATGGGCAGAATGGCGCAAGGATGGAGCGTGCAATGACCTTAGAACGGATTTTCCAGCGCAACGCCGGTAGCGCGAAAGTCATCGACATTGCCCGTAACCACCGTGGCGCCTCGTGCAAGAGCAGTAGCGGCGATCATCAGGTCGGCGCCACCGTGACCGATCTCCTGGCTCAGGCGTCCCCAGATACGGGCATCTTCAGCCGTGAACGGCAGGATCCGGTCGGAGAACAACTGCACTGTCCTGTCAACCCAGGTCCGCAGGTCCGCTGCAAAGGCCGGATTTTGCCGGTCTTGCGCGCAGATGCCACGCTCGATCTCCCCAATCGTTATGACGCTCAAGAACAGATCGCCTTCCGCCTTGCCGCGCAGCCAGGCGGTGACCTGCGGGGCGCGGTCAGGTCGACGCACCGCAGAGATCACATTGGTATCCAGCAGATACATCAGAATGTCACGTCGCGCGGGCGCGCGGGCAAGCGTTCAAACTCGCCCCCCGGAAAGGCCAACAGATGGTCAGCAAAGCTCTCACGATGCTCGGCCGCCTCAGCGACGAGCCTGTGGTATGCCTCGGCAGACAGCACAACCACCGCCGCCTTGCCGCGCCGGGTCACTTCCTGCGGGCGCCCTGCAAGCGCGGCCTCTACCACTGAAGAGAAGCGGTTTTTTGCGTCTTGCAGCGTCCACATTGACTCAATCCTTGCTAGCTATCTGTCTAGACATATAAGCCAAACTCAGACATGTTGCAAGGTTCCCGCATGACCAGCCTCGCCCTGCCTGCCTATGCACAACTCTCCGATGCCGATGAGGCGGCGCTCACCGATCTTTACCGGCGGGGGACGCCCGCAAACACGCTGCGCGCCTGGGAACGCGATCTGGCCTATATCGCGGCCTGGAAAATGGCGTCTTTTGGCAGGCCACTCGATTGGCCCGAGGACGAAAAGGTGGCGCTGCGCTTCATCCTCGATCACGCGCAGGACCTTACGGAAAAGCCGGGGGCTGCGCAGGACGTGGCGATGGAGTTGATCGCAATTGGTCTGCGTCGAGAGCTGATCTGCCCTTCCCCGGCCACACTGGACCGTCGCATCGCAAGCTGGCAAGCATTCCACCGGATGCGCAATCTGCCCTCGCCCTTCTCAGCGCCGCTGGTCCAGCAAGCCCGCCAAAAGGCCCGGCGCGCCAATGCGCGCCCCCGGGTGCCGAAATCGCCCAAACCGGTGACCCGCGACATTCTTGAGGCCCTGCTGGCCACCTGCGACGCCTCCCATCGCGGCATCCGCGACCGGGCCATGCTGATGCTAGCCTTTGCTTCCGGCGGCAGGCGGCGGTCGGAGGTAACGGCTCTGAACGTCGAAGACATCGGACTCGACGATTTCGCCGCCAAGGGTCTGGTCTGGCTGCGTCTGCTGGAGACCAAGACTACAAAAAAGGATCAGGCTCCGCGCCTGCCGATGAAGGGCCGCGCTGCCCGTGCGCTGGTACATTGGCTAGAAGTGACGAAGCTGACCAGTGGCCCGCTGTTTCGTCCCGTCTCCCTGTCTGACCGCCCCCTCCCCCGCCGCCTTGCCTCTGACGCGCTGCGCACGATCCTGCGACACCGGTTGGAACTCGCCGGGATGCCGGTAGACTTTGCGACCCCGCATGGACTGAGGGCGGGCTTTTTGACCCAAGCTGCACTCGACGGCGCTCCTTTGGCGGCTGCGATGAAGCTGTCGCTGCACCGCTCTGCTGTGCAGGCGCAGACTTATTACGCCGATGTCGAGATCAGCGAGAACCCCGCGACCGATCTTTTGGGCGATTGACCCATCTCTGCGTCATCGCAAGGTCTTCACTTTGGCGGCGACGCGATCCGCTGCTGCAGCTTTGTGGGTGGCAGGACGGCCCAGGACCGGATGGAACCACTGGGCGACGCTGCGACCATGACCGCGACAATCCACCAAGCCGTGCCCTGGTACTGAAGCAGCGGCGCGCCCGAGTTCCCTGAAACAACCGGGCAATCAAGCCCCAGCAGCCCGGGCAATGCGGTGCGCAGAGCACAGGCCACCGGTAAAGCGGGACTGTCGGACGAGTCGCGCCGAAAGGCATGGAGAGTGAAAGCCCCTTCCAACGGAACGGCCAGCCGCAAGGGCACCGCCTCCTCGGGGGAAAACGGGGCCTCCAGAACAACAAGAGCCACGTCCTCGGGCAGGCCTGCCAAGCCTGCCAAGGGTGCGGCTCCGGTCAGAACAATCTGCCTTCCCCGTCGCGACCCGGACGGGTGATCCGCCGTCCAGCCGGCATCGAAGCGGAGGGCTGCAGGATCATCGGCAACCCCCCGAACGCAATGCGCGGCCGTCAGCACCAGATCCGGGGCCACCAACGCGCCGGAGCAGATCGCAGCCCCGGGTTTCACGGTCTCGCCATACGAGATCCGTCCGACTGCCGCCGGCATGTCCTGCGCCGATGC
>JBGSWJ010000008.1:0-20665 GCA_041752495.1 Rhodobacterales bacterium | reverse complement strand
GTCCCCCTTGCCACCGGCAACGCACTGCGCGCCAAGGGCCCTGCCCGCGACCGTCTTTTCACTTGGCTGACCGGCGCCGAGGTGGCAACCCGCGCCGCACTTACCCTGCTCGACCGCCTGAAAATGTGGGAAGACAGGGCTCGCGCCGCCCTTGGCGACCTGTCCGGCAGGACGCCGCCGGCCCTTATCGCCGCCTTTGCCGACTGGCCTCATGTGACCGCGCCGATGGCCGAGGAACTGACAGGCGCGAGCCGCGCCGCCGTGCAGCGCAACCTCGCCACGATGACCGACCGCAACCTGATCCGCGAAATAACCGGCCAGGGCCGCTTCCGCGTCTGGACCGCCCGGCTTTAGCCCTTGTCGTCAAGACGCTTTTCAATCGCCGTCAAACGCGACAGAAGCTCTGCCCGAAACGCTTCGTCGGCCGCCTTTTCATCCTGTCCGGTTGCGTCTTGCATGGCATTCACCACCAGACCGACCAGAAGGTTGATGACCGCAAAGGTCGTCACAAGGATGAAAATGATGAAGAACACCCAGGCATAGGGATAGACCGCCATCACCGGCCGCACGACGCCGTCCGCCCATCCCTCCAGCGTCATGACCTGAAACAGCGTCAGGGCCGTGGCGCCCAGATTGCCAAACTGCGCCGGAAAGCTTGCCCCGAACAGCTTGGTCGCCATGACCGAACTGACGTAGAAGATGATGATCGTCAAAAGGAACACCGACCCCATGCCGGGCAGGGCCTTGATAAAGCCTTCGACGACCTTGCGGATCGACGGCGAAAACGAAATCACCCGCAACACCCGCAGGATCCGCAAGGACCGCAACACTGAAAGCCCCTGCGCCGCCGGGACAAGCGAAATACCCACGATTACAAAATCAAAGATGTTCCAGCCATTGCGAAAGAACCGCGGGCCGAAGGCAAACAGCTTGATCGCAAGTTCGACCGTAAAGATCGCCAGACAAAGATGATCCAGCAACAGCAGAAACTCGCCCGCGCGGGCCATCACCGCATCTGATGTCTCAAGACCCAGAATCACGGCGTTGAACAGGATCACCCAGATGATGAAACTGCGAACCCGTTCGCTTTCGATAAATATGGCAAGTTTTTCGCGGATGTTCATGGCGCAACGGTCTTAGTGATTGATTCCGTGGCTGTAAACAGCAAACGCCCGGGCGCGGGCCCGGGCGTTCCAAGGGTGACTTCGGCGTTATTCGGCCGCCGTGGTGATGTGCTTGTTCGGCAGATCGTTGCGGGTTTTCCACAGCGACCAGGCCACCCCGGCACCAAGGATCGCAAAGGTGATGCCAAGCGACCAGGCGGCCGGGAATTTCTCCCATCCCATCAGATCCGCAATGAAAATCTTTGATCCGATGAACACCAGCAGCACAGCCAGCGCCTGCTTCAGATACTCGAACCGGTGCAGTACCGCAGCCAGCGCAAAGTACAGCGCGCGCAGGCCAAGGATCGCAAAGATGTTCGAAGTATAGACGATATACGGGTCCGTCGTGATCGCGAACACGGCAGGGACCGAGTCTACTGCGAACACAAGGTCCGCAATCTCGATCAGGACAAGCGCCAGGAACAGCGGCGTCATCCAGCGCACGATCTTGCCGGTCTTGGGATCGGGCTTCTTCACAAAGAAGTCGTGGCCGTGCAGCTCATCCGTGACGCGGAACCGCTTGCGCATGAACTTCAGAACCGGGTTCTGGCTCATGTCGGTTTCCTTTTCCTCGACCATGAGCATGCGCACACCGGTAAAGACAAGGAAGGCCGCAAAGATGTACAGGATCCAGCCGTATTGTGCGATCAGCGTCGCACCAAGGCCAATCATGATCCCGCGCAGCACGATCACGCCAAGGATACCCCAGAACAGCACGCGGTGCTGATACATCCGGGGAATGGCGAAAAAGCTGAAAATCAGCGCAATGACGAACACGTTGTCAAGCGCGAGCGTCTTTTCGACGACGAACGCGGTCATGTATTCGGCGGCAGACTGCCCCCCGAACTGATACCAGACAAATCCCCCAAAGCTGACGCCCAGCGTGATGTAAAGTGCGGACAGACGAAGGCTTTCAGCCACGCCAATCTCGTGGTCGTCCTTGTTCAGGACACCAAGGTCAAAGACCAGCAGCGCGACGACAAGCCCGATGAACAGCAGCCACAACCAGACTGGCGTGCCGAGAAACATCGAAAACAGGAATTCCATGTTGGACCTCTCTTGCAAAAATTGGCTCGAGGTCAACAATCCGCTGTCCGGGCATGACATCGAGCTTCCTCGATGCGGTCCGACATCACGACAGTTGGCTGTCGTCAGAGGGGCCCGGCCCGCGTTCCGACAGATGGAGCCCGTTTGCGGCCTTGCAACCCCTAAGGGGCAAAAAAATCACGCGTCCGTGATTCCGGCGTTCTCGACGGCCAGAAGTGAAGTCAGCCCTGCCCGATAATCAGGGTGAATGAGCTTCACGCCGAGTTCATCCTTGATACGGTCGTTCCGGACCTTCTTGCTTTCGGCATAGAAACTCCGCGCCATTGGCGTCATCTCGGCCGTCGCAAAGTCCTCGGCAGGTGGCACCGGCAGCCCAAGAAGATGGGCGGCATGGGCGATCACATCCTCGGGCGGGGCAGGGTCGTCATCGCAAAGGTTATAGGCGCGTCCGGGGTTCGGCCTGGCTATCGACGCGGCCAGAACCTGAGCGATGTCATCCACATGAATCCGCGAAAACACCTGCCCCGGCTTGATGATCCGCCGCGCCGTGCCTTGCCGCACCTTTTCAAACGGACCGCGCCCCGGTCCGTAAATCCCGGCAAGCCGAAAGATATGGAGCGGCAACCCCGGGATACTCCTCCACTCGGCCTCGGCCTCAACGCGCGCCTTGCCGCGTTCGGTCGCCGGGGTCAGTGGGCTGTCTTCGTCCACCCAGTCGCCGTCGTGGTGACCATAGACACCCGTGGTGGACAGATACCCCACCCATGTGAACTGCCCGGCCCGTGCAGCAATCGCATCCCGCAACTCCCGAAGCACGGGATCGCCTGCCGCGTCAGGCGCCGCCGACACCAGCACATGCGTCGCCGCATCCAGCGCTGCCATCGGATCGCTCCCCGGCCAGACCAGCGGTTCGACCCCGGTTGCCGCCATTCGCGGGGCCTTGTCCACCGATCGGGTCGTGCCGATCACCCGCCAGCCCTGCGGCAGCAACAGCCGGGCAAGGCCTCTGGCTGAAAACCCGTGTCCAAAGGAAAGCAAAGTCTCTGTCATGGCCCAAGACATGCGTGGCCCGGCAGCAAAGCGCAAGAGCCCGCCCCGACCGCAGCCTCAATCATCCCAAACGCAAGAAAGTCACTTATCGGTGACAAAATGCTTGACCGAGTCGGCTGCCTGCCATAAGTCACTCATCAGTGACAAATCCATCCCACGAGGACACCATGACCACCACTCTTCTTGCCCCTGCTGCCACCACCCCCGCCCGCGCCACCGGCGCCGCCCTGATTGCTCTCGCGATCTTCTTCAACCTGCCCTACGCCCGGCTTGCCACGACCTTTGACTACCCCGGTATCCTGCGCGAACCCGCCGAAACGATCCTTGCGGCCTTTGCTGCCGGTGGCACCGCGCTCATCCTGACCTGGTATGCCTTCGCCTTTGCCGCGATCCTGTTCCTGCCCGCATCGCTGGCCCATGCCTTTGCCAACGACCGCCTGAAAACCGCGCCAGGACTTGCCATTTCGGCGGCCGTCAGCGGTGCCTTTGCCGGTATCCTTCAGGCAATGGGCCTTCTCCGCTGGGTCATGGTCGTGCCTGGCCTTGCCGGCACGCCCGATGCCGCCGGAAACCTTGCCCTTGTCCACGCCTATGCCGGTGTGGCGCTGGGCGAACACCTCGGCATGTTGCTGACCGCCTTGACCGTAGCGCTGATGGCGGCGATCCAGCTGGGTGAATCCCGCCGCACCCTTGCCACTCTTGGCGCAGTGACCGCCGCCGCCATCGCCCTTGGCGCGTTCGAAGGCCTGGCCCTCGCCATCCAACTTGACGCCAGCCTTTTCTCCCTCGGGTCCATTGCCGGCTATTTGCTGCTGACCCTCTGGCTCATTGCCTCGGGAATCGGCCTCATGCGCCGCTGACTTTCACCCAAATGTCATCCAGCCGGGGCGATGCCTGCGCTAGCATCGCCCCATCGTTTATTCCTTTCCGGAAAGAGATCCCGCCATGTCGATTCACAACATCCTGCTCGCACTCATTCTCGCGCTGTTCACGGCCATGCCCGCCCTTGCCGTCGATACCGGTGCCAACGACTCCGAAGGTGCCCTGGACGAGGCACGCGCCCAAATCGACAGCGAAAACTGGACCGCAGCGCTTGCCACCCTGTCCGGGGTCATCGCAGAAGACCCTTCCAACGCTGACGCGCTCAACCTCATGGGATATGCCAGCCGCAAGTCAGGCGCGCTCGATCAGGCCGAACAGTTCTATGACGCCGCCCTTGCCATCGACCCCAACCATCTGGGCGCATTAGAATATCAGGGTGAGCTTTTCATCATGACCGGCCGTATCGACATGGCCAAAGCCAACCTTGAAAAGCTTGCCGCGCTCTGCGGCGGATGCGAAGAACAGGCCGACCTGGCCGAAGCTCTGGCCGACGCTGGCACCTGACCCGCAGGTGGGGTCAGGCCGACCGTCGCCGCAACTCACCGCCGGTCCGCAATGATCCGGCGGTCAGAAGGCTGACGATGATCAGCGGTATCCCGATGCCAAAGGACGTCCGGATACCGAAATGCTCGGCCACAAAGCCCAGAAGCGGGGGGGCCAGCAGGAAGATCATGAATGAAAACTGCGCCAGCGCGGCAACGTTGACGGCCGCAGGCCGGTCCGTCCGCTGGGCCGCAGCCGACATGGCCAGCGGGAACATTGTAGCCGATCCCACGCCCATCAACGCAAAGCCCATCATCGCCACGATCGGCGCGGGCGCGAAAGATACCATCAGACAACCGGCCAGCAAGATCCACAGCTGCACCTGCGCCACCAATGTGGGCGATGTCTTGTCCACCATGCCATCGGCAAAGAACCGTGCCGTCGCATGGCAAAAGGCAAAGATCGCCACCGTGATCCCCGCCGTAAACGGGGTCACGCTGAACACGTCGCGCATATAGATTGCCGACCAGTCGATACTCGCGCCTTCAAGCAGCATTGCGGAAAGCGTGAAGGCCACCAGTACCATGATCGGCCCGGTCGGCGCCGCAAACTTTGGCGCATGATCGGCCGCCGTGGTAGGACGCGACGGCGCCGGCTGGAAATCACGCAGGAACAACACGATCAGAACCGCCGATATCGGCACGATCAGCGCAAGATGCAGCTGCGGTGACAAACCGATCCCGGCCATCCCGGCCCCGAACAGCCCTGCACAAAAGAACCCCGCGCTCCAGAACCCGTGACTCCGGTTCATGATCCGGTATCCGGCCTGATGCTCGACCCGGTCGGCTTCAAGGTTCAGCATGATCTCGATGCAACCGATGGTCAGGCCGGCCGGAAGCAGCAGCAGGAACAGGATCAGCGGCGTCGGGGCATGGACCGCGATGGCATACCACAACGCCAACAGCGGAATCGCCACCATCAGCGCCCGGCGGAACCCGATCCTTTCAAGATAGGGCGGCGCGACCGTCAGCGCGATCAGCGTCCCCACCGGCGCCCCGATCAGCCCAAGGCCCAGCGCCCCCGTTTCGACCCCCATCGCCTCCTGCACCTGTCCCAGACGCGGAAAGACGTTGCCAAGGGCGAAGGAATAGATCGCAAAGGCGGCAAAAACCCGACGAGGGGCGTTCATCGGAATGCCTAAAGCCATGAGGCGTCCTTTCGAGTTGCGGCAAGAGGGGTCGAACCGTTTCGGAGGTAGCCCGAACCCCGCTTGGTCGGCAAGCCCCGGCCACCCGGCCCGTTCAAAACTATTGCAGATTGAAGTCGGTCGGCCAGGCCAGACTGTGGTTCAACACAATCTCCCGTGTCTCTCTGGCGGCAATCTCGAAATCCCATGCCAGAACACCACGCATGTCATCCAGATCGGTAGCCGAAGGCTCCGGTTCGCTGGAATAGGTGACCACCAGATCCTCCTGCTCGGAATAGGGCACCTGATCAATGATCCGCATGTCCCAGTCCTCGCCCGTCAGGTTCTCAACCCGCAGGACCGCAGATTCCTCGATCGTGTTCTCCGAACTGATGAAGCCCTGCTCCCCTTCAACCCGGTCCGGCACGATCCGGGTCAGAACCAGACCGTCCACCGCGCCAAAGCCGAACTCGGCCGTCCCGCCCGCCGGCACCAGATCAAGCCAGGTCCCCCCGGTCAGCGCGCCATCCAGATAAAGCATCGCCTGCCCGGGCAGCAGAACCTCGCCGGTGGTATTCGTGATCCCGGCCACCACAAAGGCCGATGTGTCGACGCGCGGCACACCCACCGCCCTCACCTCGGGAACCAGATCCACCGTATCCAGCCGCAACCGCAGCGATTCGACCCCGTCGCGCAGATCGACACGGGTCGGGTAATGATAGGTCACTGTCCGCCCCTGCATTTCCACAGACATCGGCTCGGCGACGACGACCGGTGCCTCAACCATCTCCGATGCAAATCCTGCATCGTCCGCATAGCGCTCGCTCTCGGGCTGCTCCTCATAGATTCGCCGCAGCAAGGGATAAAGTTCCGATGGCGCGCTCTGCTCGCTTGGCCGCGAGGTGGACAGGGTCAGATCCACATTCAGCCAATCCTCACCCGAATACTGCGACACGACAACCGCCCGGTCCAACGCCAGCGCCGCCGGTTCGGCCGTGGTCAGCCGCATGTCATAGGTCGGCTCCCAGCCCGCATTTTCGGTAAACGTCGTGATTTCAATCACCTGCGGCGTCCCGTCCGTCTGGACGGTCAGCGTCAGCAGCGCCTGATCCACATCTTGCGGCTTCAGCGACGCAAGCGTCTGCTTCGCCGCATTCAGCGCCTCGACATCATCTTCGCGCGCCCGTTCGGCCTCTTGCGCTGCAAGCTCTGCATCCAGTCCCGACTGCCGCGCAGCCAAAACCTCCTCCCGCACCATCTGTGCCAGCGCCCGCAGCGCCGCAGGGTCCGCCGTTCCGGCATCCATCTCCTGACCCAGCGACCGCAGGAAACCTACCTCTTCCTCCGTCGCCTCAACCGTCAGCCTGATCCGCGCAATCGCCGCATCATGCTCGCGCACAACATCTTCCAGCCGCTCAACCTCGGCCAGCGCGGCCTCGATGGCGGGCGTGGTCAGTTCATCCGTCGCAGGCACCCGCCCCGTCGCCAGACTTACCGACCCGATCACGGCCCTGTCACCCGCGCTTACCCGCAGCGACTGCGGATCGGTATCCAAAGGCAGGTTCGGCACGACTACCTCGTGCATCCCCGCCGGTGCAGTGACCGCAACCTGCCTCACAACCGAGGCGCCATAGCCATAAAGCGTCACCCGATCCACGGTCGCGGGGGCGGTAATCGTCTCGGCCCATACCGGGCTTGCACACAGGATCAGGGCAAGGGCTGTCGAAAAACGCATGGCTGAAAACTCCGTTGGTCAATGTTTCAGTCTGTGATCCCTCCGGCCCGGAAATCAAGCCGTAAGGGTCCGCAGACCCACGATCCAGCAGAGCCAAACAAAAAGGGCGGGGATTTCCCCGCCCTCGATCATCCCGCGTAGGGTTGGTGAAACCCACCATTTGCCGGCAACTACCCCTTCTTCAGCGCCCGGTTCCCCAGCACTTCCGCGATCTGCACCGCATTCAGCGCTGCACCCTTGCGCAGGTTGTCCGACACGATCCACATGTTGATCCCGTTGTCGATCGTCTGGTCCTGCCGGATGCGGCTGATATAAGTCGCATATTCGCCCACGCATTCGATGGGCGTGATGTAGCCACCGGCTTCCCGCTTGTCGACGACAAGGCAACCCGGCGCTTCGCGCAGGATGTCGGTTGCCTCTTCCCAATCCAGGAAATCCTCGAATTCCACATTCACAGACTCGGAATGGCCCACGAATACAGGCACCCGCACGCAGGTCGCCGTGACCTTGATCTTGGGATCAAGGATCTTTTTCGTCTCGGTGGCCATCTTCCACTCTTCCTTGGTGTCCCCGGAATCAAGGAACACGTCGATATGCGGAATCACGTTGAACGCGATCTGCTTGGGATAGACGCTTGGTGCCACTTCCTGACCCGGCACATAGATGCCCTTGGTCTGGTTCCACAACTCGTCGATCGCCTCTTTCCCGGTGCCCGACACGGACTGGTAGGTGGAAACCACCACCCGCTTGATCCGCGCACGGTCATGCAGCGGCTTGAGGGCCACCACCATCTGCGCGGTCGAGCAGTTCGGGTTCGCGATGATGTTCTTTTTCTTGTAGCCCATGACCGCATCCGCGTTCACCTCGGGCACGACAAGCGGCACATCGGGGTCATAGCGATACAGGGACGAGTTATCGATCACCACACAGCCCTGCGATGCCGCCTTGGGCGCATAGATCTTGGTCGCGTCCGACCCGATGGCGAACAGCGCAATATCCCAGCCGGTAAAGTCGAATGTATCCAGATCCTGACATTTCAAAGTTCGGTCGCCAAAGCTCACCTCGGTCCCCATCGATTTGCGGCTGGCAAGAGCCGCAATCTTGTCGACCGGGAACTCACGTTCCGCGAGGATGTTGAGCATTTCGTGGCCCACGTTACCCGTGGCACCGACGACGACGACGTTATAGCCCATATGTCCGGCTCCTTGGTTAAACCGGGGGCGTCTTATACCCTGATGACGCGGGGTGAAAGGGGGGCTTAGTCCGTCCTGTCCCGCGACAGAAGATAGAGACACAGTCCGACCAGCGTCGTCAGCCCGAAGTAAAGGAAAATGGCAGCGAACTGCTGCGACGGGCCGCCTTGCACCGCGCCATGAATCCGCCCCGTAACCACCTGCGCGATGGCCGCCCCCATGATTCCGAACAGGTTGAGCATGGTGACGCCCCGCCCCGTCAGATGGACGGGCACAAAGGCCCGCCCGTGGGCGATCACGATCCCGAAGGACGATCCGCAGAACCCGACAATGGCAAACAACAGCGTTGCCGTCCCGATCCCGGCATCCGGCATCTGCCACAGCGCAAGACACCCCAGCGCGACCCCCAGATTGCCCCAGAAGATCACCCATTTCCGCGTGCCCAGCCACCGGTCAAGCGGCCCGTAGACAAAGTTGCCCGCCACCATCGCCAGCCCCATGACCAGCGTCATCTGTCCGATCTGTGCGGCATCTGCGCCAAACACCTCGGCCGCATAGGGCCCGGCCCACAGTCCACGTAGCCCCGCCGCCGGGGCGTAGCAGACGAACATCATCGCAAAGACCGGCCACAGCGCGGGCATCCGCAGCACGTCAAACACCGACCCCGTCCGCACCGTCCCGATCCTTGGCGGATCGTTCAGTGTCAGGCCCAGCGCCACCGCCACCGCAAACGTCATTGCCCCCAGCCCGCCCATCGTGGCGCGCCAGCCGAACGTCTCGATGGCCCAGGCCAAAGGCGCCGATCCCGCCAGATTGCCCAGCGCCCCGATCCCGATGATTGCCGCAGCCAATGTCGCGAACTGCGCAGGCGCAAAGGTCCGCGCAAAGATGTAATAGGCCGACATCAGAACTGGCGAACACCCCGCTCCGATCAACACCATCGCCAGCGTCAGATGCAGCGGCGACTGCGCCAGCGCGAACATCAGTGCCCCGCCGCCCCCGCAGATCGCAAAGAGGCTTGTCACCGTCCGGCGCGGCCCGATGCTGTCGAGCGCGGCCCCCACCGGGATCTGCATTGCCGCAAAAGTGAAAAACCAGATGCCTGAGGCAAATGCCAGATCCTCGGCCCCGGCGCCGATATCCGTGCTCAGGACCGGCGCCAGCACCGCCAGAAATGACCGGAAAAACTGAGACAGCACATAGGCCAGAACCAGAAAGATCAGGCCAATGCGCATCAACGTCCCGTCCCCGCCCGTTTTTCAGGCAAGGTGTCCGGTTCGCCGCCCTAACACAAGGGCACTAAAGCGCCCGGCTGTGGCGTCCCTCCGGCATATGGAACGTGTCGATTTCCTGCGCCGCCAAACGTGCGATCAGCCGCGCCGCTTCGGTCAGCCGGATCACATTATCCTTGAACGTGATCTGGTCCCGGAACCGGTCCCGCATCCCGGCCGTCATCTCGACCAGATGCTCCACCGGCACGCCATGCGCGCTTGCGATCTCGGGCAGGTCCAGCTCGAACCGGCACATCAGCCGCTCGATCATGTCGGCCCGCAGCGAATCTTCGCCCGACATGGCATGCCCACGTTCTGTCGCCAGCCGTCCTTCCTCGACCGCCGTCGAATACTTGGACGACGTCGAGTAATTCTGCGCATAGCCCTGCGGATATCGCGAAATCGCCGAAGCACCCAAGCCGATCAGAACTTCGGACGTGTCCGCCGTATAGCCCTGAAAATTCCGCCGCAGCGCGCCCGTCCGGGCCGCGACCGCCATGCTGTCCTCTTCCCGGGCATAGTGGTCGATCCCGATCTCGCGGTAGCCATCCCACATGAACAGTCGCCGCGCGGTTTCAAACAGGTCGAGCCGCGCCTCGGCCCCCGGCAGTGCATCGGCGGGAATCATCACCTGCCGCTTGGCCATCCAGGGAACATGCGCATAGCCATAAAGCGCCACCCGGTCAGGATGCATCGACAGCACCCGCTGCACCGAATCCGCCATCCGCGCCTTGGTCTGGTGCGGCAGGCCGTACAGGATATCCATGTTCACGCTGGTGATGCCCGCCGCCCGCAGCCGGTCCACTACATCCCGCGTCTGGGCAAAGCTTTGCGCCCGCCCTATGGCATCCTGCACCACCGGGTCAAAGTCCTGCACGCCGATGGATGCCCGCGTCATCCCGATCTGCACCAGCGCGTCGATGCGGTCCCCGTCCACTTCGGTCGGGTCAATCTCGACCGAAAACACAAGATCATCCGCCTTGGGCCGGAAGGCGTTCAGATGCGCCCCCAGATCGCGAATCATGTCCGGCGACAATAGCGTCGGCGTCCCGCCGCCCAGATGGATCTGGCTGATCACCACATCGGGCCGTAGCATCGCGCCGACCAGCGCCAGTTCCTTCTTGAGATACTCAAGATAGGGCACAAGCGGCCGGTCCGTCGCCGTCCCCTGCGTCCTGCAGGCGCAGAACCAGCACAGCCTGCGGCAATAAGGAATGTGCAGGTAAAGCGAAACCCGCGCCCCCGCCGGGATCGCCCTGATCCAGCTTTCGGTCACCCCTGCATCCACCTCTTCCTTGAAGTGGTTGGCGGGCGGGTAACTCGTGTAGCGCGGTACCCTCGCGTCAAAAAGTCCCAATTCCCGCAAACGGTCATGAGAAGACATTGCACATCCTTTGCGAAAGTGGGTTAGGGTGCTGACATGGATGCTGTAAACCGGGATTTACATAACCATGAGCCAGACCGCTGTTGAAACCGAATGTGGAGACTGCCCGATTCGCCATCGGGCCGTTTGTGCGCGCTGCGAACCCGTCGAACTCGAACGACTTGAGCAGATTAAGTATTACCGAAACTACGAAGCCGGCCAGACGATTGCCTGGGCCGGGGACGAGATGGGCTTTGTCGCCTCGGTCGTCCGCGGTGTGGCCACGCTCAGCCAGACGCTTCAGGACGGCCGCACCCAGATGGTGGGCCTCCTCCTGTCCTCTGACTTCATCGGCAGACCGGGTCGCATGACCTCGCCCTATGACGTGACCGCGATCAGCGATGTCACGCTCTGCTGTTTCCGGCGCAAGCCGTTCGAACAACTGCTGGCCACCACGCCGCATGTTGCTGAACGCCTGCTCGACATGTCCCTCGACGAACTCGACGTCGCGCGCGAATGGATGCTGATCCTGGGCCGCAAGACCGCCCGCGAAAAGATCGCGAGCCTTCTGACCATCATCGCCCGGCGCGAGGCGACGACCGGCCTCATGCGCATCAAGGGCCCGATCGTGATCGACCTCGCCCTGACGCGCGAAGCGATGGCCGATTACCTTGGCCTGACGCTTGAAACTGTCAGCCGCCAGATTTCCGCGCTCAAGAACGAAGGCATCATCCAGCTTGACGGCAAACGCCGGGTCATCGTGCCCGATATCCGCCGCCTCATGCTTGAAACCGGCGACGACATGGATGGCGGCATGATCGCGTGACAGGCCGATGGCGGGTTGCAAAGCCCCCCCTTCGGTGATGTCCCTGATCGCCGCCATGCCCATCATCAGTGTGCCATCACCAGCGGCAGCGGCGCCTGTTCCAAAAGATCGCGTGTTGCACCGCCAAGGATCGATTCCCGGAACCGCGAATGGCCATAGGCGCCCATAACGATGGCATCGCAGGCATTCTCCCGCGCAAATCGCAGCAGCACCTCGGACACCCGGGGCAGGGTCTGGGACAGAATCGAAACCTCGGCCTTGACCCCATGCCGGGCAAGCATCAGCGTCACCGAACCACCCGGATCGGAACGCTCGGTCGAATGGCTCGGCGGATTGACCATCACGATATCCACATGGCTTGCTGCTTTCAGGATCGGCAGGGCCTTGCGAATCGCCGCAAGTGACTCCTCCCCCTCGTTCCATGCAACCATGACGCGCGTGAAGGTTTTGCTATAGTCACGCGCGGTATCCGGCACGATCATCACCGGCGCACCTGTCCCGAACAACTCGGCCTCAACCACGGCCACCACCAACGGTGACCGGCCCGGGCCATAGGGAAGCCCCGCGACGATAAGGTCGGAATAGCGCGTCATCCGCGCCACCACCGAATCCAGCCCCAGATTCGAAATCACCACCGTCTGTACGGCAACCTGGGTCAGCTCTTTCGGCAAGCTCTTCCCAACCCAGACCGCAGCGGCCTCGGCCTGATCACGGGCCAAGGCCGAATCCGTCTCGATCATGATCGCGGTCGTGCCGATTGACATGGCCTCATAGCGGGCCGGGTCGATCCCCATGCAGATCACGTCAAGATGTGCATCTTCGCGCAGCGCAATGGCCGCCGCAGCGCCAAGCGCCGCACCATCCGTAGCCGCATCAGTGACCACAACGCTGATTGTCTTGTAGGGCATGGCTCGTCTCCTTCTGGGGTCGATGGGGCAAAACTGCCCCGGATGCCGCAGGTCTCGCGTTGATGCCTATCAATCCGACGCAGCAAAGTGATTGATTTGGATCAAGGCAGCCCCCACCCGCATCTGTGAGACACGGCTCATACGGACGTCGTCCGACTCCGCCTTGCGCGGACAACGAACGACAGGACAAAGGGAACAATTGTCATGTGGGACTGGATCAAGATCGTCGCGCTGGGCCTGATCGCCCTGCTCGCCGCTCTCGCTGCAAACTGGGCAAGAGACTTTGCATATCAAGTGCATATGCTCATCATCATGGCCGTCGCCGCCGGCCTTTTCGTCTGGACGGTGCGCCATACCGACGAACCGACAGGCCCTCCGGGCGTGGACGGCGAATACATGGACGGCGTCGTGCGCGCCGGCGTGATCGCCACAGCGTTCTGGGGCCTTGCCGGTTTCCTCGTCGGTACGATCATCGCGTTCCAGCTGGCATTTCCCCAACTGAACCTTGATGCGCTCCAGGGCTACGGCAACTTCGGCCGCCTGCGCCCGCTCCACACCTCGGCGGTGATCTTCGCCTTCGGGGGCAACGCGCTCCTCTGCTCGTCCTTCTACATCGTGCAGCGCACCAGCGCGGCACGGCTCTGGGGCGGTAACCTCGCCTGGTTCGTGTTCTGGGGCTATCAGCTTTTCATCGTCCTCGCCGCCACGGGCTATCTGCTCGGCGTGACGCAGGGCAAGGAATATGCTGAACCCGAATGGTACGTCGACATCTGGCTGACCATCGTCTGGGTCGCCTATCTGCTCGTCTTCATGGGCACGCTGATGAAGAGGAAAGAACCGCACATCTACGTCGCCAACTGGTTCTTCCTCGCGATGATCGTCACCGTCGCGATGCTCCACCTCGTCAACAACATCTCGATCCCCGTCTCCATCTTCGGGTCCAAGTCGGTGCAAGTCTTCTCGGGCGTGCAGGACGGCATGGTCCAGTGGTGGTACGGCCACAACGCTGTGGGCTTCTTCCTGACGGCCGGCTTCCTCGGCATGATGTACTACTTCGTGCCCAAACAGGCCGGCAAACCGATCTACAGCTACAAACTGTCGATCATTCACTTCTGGGCGCTGATCTTCCTCTATATCTGGGCAGGCCCCCACCACCTCCACTACACCGCGCTGCCTGACTGGGCCTCTACGCTCGGCATGGTGTTCTCCATCATCCTGTGGATGCCGTCCTGGGGTGGCATGATCAACGGCCTGATGACGCTCTCGGGCGCATGGGACAAGATCCGCACAGACCCCATCATGCGCATGATGGTCATCTCTCTCGGCTTCTACGGCATGTCGACCTTCGAAGGCCCGATGATGTCGATCCGCGCCGTCAACTCGCTCTCGCACTACACGGACTGGACCATCGGTCACGTCCACTCGGGCGCGCTTGGCTGGAACGGCATGATCACCTTCGCCGCGCTCTACTTCCTCACGCCGCGCCTGTGGAACCGCGACCGGCTCTATAGCCTGACGCTCGTCAACTGGCACTTCTGGCTCGCCACCATCGGGATCATTCTCTACGCGTCCTCGATGTGGGTCACCGGGATCATGGAAGGCCTGATGTGGCGTGAAGTCGACGCCCAGGGCTTCCTCGTGAACAGCTTCGCCGACACCGTCGCAGCCAAGTTCCCGATGTATGTGGTCCGGGCGCTGGGCGGGGTCATGTACCTCACCGGGGCGCTGATCATGGTCTACAACCTCTGGATGACGGCATTTGGCAAACAGCAAGCCAAAGCCATCGCCACCCCTGCCGAATAAGAAAGGAGTCAGATCATGGGTATTCTTGACCGTCACAAGATCCTCGAAACCAACGCGACGCTCCTTCTCGTCGGCAGCCTCCTCGTGGTGACGGTAGGGGGGATCGTGGAAATCACGCCCCTCTTCTACCTCCAGAACACCATCGAAACCGTGGACGGCATGCGCCCCTACAGCCCGCTCGAACTTCAGGGCCGCGAGATTTACCTTCGCGAAGGCTGCTATGTCTGCCACAGCCAGATGATCCGCCCCATGCGGGACGAGGTCGAACGTTATGGCCATTACAGCCTCGCGGCCGAATCCATGTATGACCACCCGTTCCAGTGGGGGTCGAAACGGACCGGCCCCGATCTGGCCCGCGTGGGCGGCCGGTATTCGGACGCATGGCACGTCCAGCACCTGACCGATCCACAATCGGTCGTGCCGGAATCGATCATGCCGCCCTATGCCTATCTCAAGGACAACCTGATCACCGGCGAATACATCGCGGACCTCATGTCCACGAACCGCCTGGTCGGCGTGCCCTACACGGATGACATGATCGCCACGGCCCAGGCCGACTTCACTACGCAGGCCGACCCCTTTGGGCCGGGCGACACCGGCGCACTCGCCGACCGTTACCCCGGTGCCGCCATCTCGAACTTTGACGGCGCACCCGGAGTCTCGGAAATGGACGCCCTCATCGCCTATCTTCAGGTCCTTGGCACGATGGTCGATTTCTCGACCTTCACCCCGGACCCGAGCCGATAGGAAAGGGGGACCACATGGAACTCTACACCTTCCTCAGGCACATGGCGGACAGCTGGTTCTTGCTGGCCATGTTCCTCTTCTTCCTCGGGGCCATCGCCTTTCTCTGGCGCCCTGGCGCCCGCAAGGCCCACGAAGACGCGGCCGGCGTGATCTTCCGCAACGAAGACTCGCCCGCCGCCTCGGCTTCTCACGCCCAACATCGTCACCACGTTCCGGAGGCCCGTTCATGAGCAAACCCCCCGTCAAACACGCCCCGAATGAAGTGGGCACCACGGGCCACGTCTGGGACGGCGTCGAGGAACTGAACAACCCCCTTCCGCGCTGGTGGGTCTACATCCTCTACGCAACCATCGTCTGGGGCGTGATCTACACGATCCTCTACCCCGCCTGGCCTTTCCCATCGGGGGCAACCCCCGGCGTGCTGGGCTTCTCGACCCGCGGGCAAGTGGCAGCGGACATCGCTGCCATGCAGGAAAAGAATGCTGCCCTGATGGATCAGCTTGCCTCGGCCGATCTCACCACGCTTGACCCGAACTCCGAACTCTACAGCTTTGCGGTCAACGGCGGCGGCGCGATCTTCCGCGCCAACTGCTCGCAATGCCACGGGTCCGGTGCGGCAGGCGTGCAGGCCTCGGGCTACCCCAGCCTGCTCGACGACGACTGGCTGTGGGGTGGTGCCATCACCGACATCGCCTATACGGTGACTCACGGCATCCGTAACGAACAGTCGCCCGACTCGCGCTACACCCAGATGCCGGCCTTCGGCGAAATGCTGGCGCCCGAGGAAATCGATGCTCTGGTCAACCATGTCCTTGCCATCTCGGGGCAGGAACATGACGCCGCCCTTGCCGAAACCGGTGTCACGTTGTTTGCCGACAACTGTGCGGCCTGCCACGGCGAAAATGGCGAAGGCAACCACGACCTTGGCGCACCGACATTGACCGACGCCATCTGGCTCTACGGCGGCGATCCCGAAACGCTCAATCAGACGATCACCTACGCCCGTAACGGCGTCATGCCCGCCTGGTCGGAAGAATGGCGCCCCGGCGGCGGTGGGCTGACGCAGGCCGAAATCAACGCTGTGGCGACCTATGTCCACCAGCTTGGTGGCGGACAGTAACCCTTCCTCCATGGCGGGCTGTCCTTCCGGCCCGCATAACTGGGCGGCACCCTCAAGTGCCGCCCTTTTTCCTCGCTGAATGGGCTCCACGTCTGCGTGAACCGATCCGGCGGCGGGCGGTACCCTGCTTTTTGGGAACTTCCGCGCAACCCTCGCAAGAGACGCCGGCCCCACAAATCCGCTATCAACTCTCCTGCATTGATTGTCGTCCTGCGCCGGTGCATCGCAGAAACAAAGGCCTGATCGCCGCCTTTTCCGATCGCATGCGACAAAAACCCTTGATCCACATCAATGCGCTTCCGTGCCATGATGTTCAGAAGGGACACAACAACAAAGGCACCGGGATTCCATGAGCCAGACCGAAACACCACCGTCCCTTTATGCGGCTCGGGAACCCGTCTTTCCGCGCCGGGTCAAAGGCCAGTTCCGAAACCTGAAATGGGTCATCATGGCGGTGACCCTCGGCATCTACTACATCACCCCTTGGATCCGCTGGGACCGTGGCCCAAGCCTCCCCGATCAAGCTGTCCTCCTCGACCTCGCCAACCGCCGCTTCTATTTCTTCTGGATCGAAATCTGGCCCCACGAATTCTACTTCGTCGCAGGCCTCCTCATCATGGCAGGCCTTGGCCTCTTCCTCTTCACCTCGGCGCTGGGCCGGGTCTGGTGCGGCTATGCCTGCCCGCAGACCGTCTGGACCGACCTTTTCATCCTCACCGAACGCTGGGTCGAAGGTGACAGGAACGCGCGCGTCCGCCTCTACCACGCCCCTTGGGACACCCGTAAGGCGCGCCTCCGCCTGACGACAGGGACGATCTGGCTGCTGATCGGGGTCGCCACCGGCGGTGCCTGGGTGTTCTACTTTGCCGATGCGCCCACGCTCTTCGTGAACCTCTTCACCGGTCAGGCCCATCCCGTCGCCTACATGACCGTGGCGATTCTGACGGCCACCACCTTCACCTTCGGCGGCTTCTTCCGCGAACAGGTCTGCATCTATGCCTGCCCCTGGCCGCGCATTCAGGCCGCCATGATGGACGAAGACACCATCACCATCGGCTACCGCGAATGGCGGGGCGAGCCGCGCGGCAAACAGAATGTCGCAGGCAATGGCGACTGCATTGACTGCATGGCCTGCGTCAATGTCTGCCCCATGGGCATCGACATTCGCAACGGCCAGCAACTTGCCTGCATCACCTGCGGCCTCTGCATCGACGCCTGCGATGACGTGATGGACAAGATCGGCAAACCGCGCGGCCTGATCGACTACTTCACCCTCCGGGATGAAGAAATCGAACGCACCGGCGGCACGGCCAAGAACATCTGGAAACACGTCTTCCGGCCGCGGACGATCCTTTACACAGCACTCTGGTCGCTTGTCGGCATCGGCCTCGTCTTTGCGCTCTTCATCCGCTCCGATATCGACGTCGTTGTCTCGCCCGTGCGCAACCCGATCTACATCACCCAGTCCGACGGCACGATCCGCAACGCCTATGACGTCCGCATCCGCAACATGACGGGTGACGACCGTCAGTTCCAGATGGGCCTCACCTCTGACGGTATCCTGCTGCTCAAGGTTGAAGGGGCCGTAGACAACGCCGTGACCGTGGCCGCCAACGAACTTGGCCAGTACCGGGTCTATGTCGATGCGACCCCCGATCAGCCTGCCGCCGGTCTTGAACGCAGCGACCTTCGTCTCTGGGTCGAAGATCCCACGAACGAAGCCCGTGCCTATGTCGACACGCATTTCAGCGGCACCGGCCGCCATGAAGAAGAAGAGGAAGACTGATCATGACAAACCCCTTTTCCGGCCCCATCACCGGTCCAAAGTTCTTCGCAATCATCTCCTCCTTCTTCATCGTCATCATCGGTGTGAACATCGTGCTGGCCTATCAGGCCATCCACACTTTCCCCGGTCTTGAAACCGACGACAGCTACCTCGCAGGTCAGACCTTTGACCGCGACCGCGACGCCCAACTAGCCCTTGGCTGGACAGTCGACGCCGTCGTGCATCAGGGCGAACTGCAACTCTCCATCACTGACAGCGCGGGCCAACCCGTGCAGGTTGCCGATGTCACCGGCACCTTCGGCCGCGCCACCGAAACACGCGACGACCAGACCCCCGCTTTCGTCTTTGACGGCACGATGTATCGCGCGCCGGTCGTCACCTCGGGCGGCAACTGGAACCTCCGCCTTGTCGCCCATGCGCAGGACGGCACCCTCTTTCAGCAACGTATTGTCGTATTGGTGGACTGACCCATGACTGCGGTCGATTATCAGGGCGGAATGGCCTGCGCCGGGTGCGCGGTCGCAGGCGCGATCACCGACCGCGCCAACGGTCAGGCCGGGACCGGACCCGAGGAAATCCTCCTCGCCCTTCCCGCCGTCCACTGCGCCACCTGCATTACCACCGTCGAACGCGGCCTCCTCGCCCTTCCCGGCATATCCGAGGCGCGCGTCAACCTCACCATGAAGCGCGCCCGCATCCGCCACGACGGTTCGCGCACCGTCGAGGATCTGATCGCCATCATCGGCCAGCTTGGCTACGAGGCGCTCCCTCTCGACATGGTGGCCCTTTCCTCGACCGAAAACGACCGCATCGGGCGCGAACTTCTGATGCGCCTCGGCGTCGCCTTCTTTGCCATGATGAACATCATGCTGCTGTCGGTCGCCGTCTGGTCCGGTGCCGCCGATGCCACGCGCGACCTCTTTCACATGATCTCGGGCGCTATCGCGCTGCCCACCGTCATCTTCGCCGGTCAGCCCTTCTTCAAATCCGCATGGGCCTCGCTTCGGGCAGGGCGGCTTGGCATGGATGTGCCCATTTCGCTGGCCATCATCCTCGCCTCCTCCATCTCGGTCTATGAAACCTTCCACGGCGGCGAAAAGGCCTATTTCGACGCCGCCGTCATGCTCACCTTCTTCCTGCTCGGCGGCCGTTATCTTGACCACCGCACCCGCGCCGTGGCCCGCTCTGCCGCGCAGGAACTCGCCGCACTCGAGGTTCCCCGCGCCATCCGTCTGACAGGCGAGACTGAGGAAATGGTTTCCGTCTCGACCCTCGCCGTGGGCGATCTGGTCGTCATTCGCCCCGGTGGCCGCGTCCCCGTGGACGGCGTCGTCACCTCCGGCACCTCCGAAATCGACCGCAGCCTCCTCACCGGCGAAAGCCTCCCCGTCCACACCGGCCCCGAAATGGTCGTCAGCGCGGGCGAGGTGAATCTGACCGGCGCGCTGACCGTCCGCGTCACCGCTGCAGGCCGCGACACCTCGCTTGCCCGCATGGCTGACCTTGTCGCCGTGGCCGAGGAATCGCGCAACCGCTACACTTCTTTGGCCGACCGCGCCGCGCGGCTTTATTCGCCGCTCGTTCACATCCTGTCCTTCTCGGCTTTCGGCACCTGGTTGTGGATCACCGGCGGCGACATCCGCTATGCAATCAACATTTCCGCCGCCGTCCTCATAATCACCTGCCCCTGCGCGCTGGGCCTTGCCGTGCCCGCCGTCGTCACCGCCGCCAGTGGCAAGCTCTTCCGCGCCGGTCTGCTCATCAAATCGGGCACCGCCCTCGAACGCCTCGCCACTGTCGATACCGTTGTATTTGACAAAACCGGCACCCTGACGCTCGGTACCCCCGAACCCACCAACCTTCCCGACCACGACGAAACGGCACAGGGCATCGCCCTCACCCTCGCCCGTGCCTCCTCCCACCCGTTGGCGCAGGCACTGGTCGCCACAATCACAGCCCCGGCCCTCCCCGTCTCTGACATCCACGAAGTCCCCGGCTATGGCATTGAAGGAACGTTCAACGGCCATCCCGTCCGCCTTGGCCGCGCCCCCTGGGTGGGCGCCGCGCCGGGCACTGTCACCGCCGCCTGGCTCCGCATCGGC
>JBGSWJ010000007.1:0-4077 GCA_041752495.1 Rhodobacterales bacterium | reverse complement strand
CAGTGCTGGGGCGAGACGAGCATGTCGCGGGCGTTGCCCAGCGCACCGGCCCGGATCAGGACGGGGCGGAGTTCTGGGTTGCGGGTTAGGTCGGCGAGGTTGAGGTGGCGTTCACCGATCCAGCGGAGGGGTTGCAGGCCGTTGTCGGCGGTCTGGATCAGGTCGCCGGGGCGGAGCAGGTCGATGGGGCGGTCACCGCTGGCGGTGCGGATCAGGGTGCCGGGGGTGAAGCACGGCACGCCGATGGCGGCAAGGGCCTGGGGTGTGGCAAGGCTGGCGGGATCGACGCCCTGCAGGACGATCTGTTCGCCCATCGGGAAGGAGAGGACGGCGTTTCCATTACCATCGTCCGAGACAGTGACATCGCGGGGGCGGACGGGATCGCCCTGGGCGTTGAGGATGCCCGAGACGTCGATCTGGTCGTCGGTAAAGCCGTCGCCGTCGCTGTCGGAAATGTCGAAATCGGTGATGATATCGACGGTGTCGCCGCCGGTGCCGACAAAGATGTCGCGGCCTTCGCCTCCGGTCAGGGTATCGGTGCCGGTGCCTCCGACAAGCACGTCATCATCATTGCCGCCGAACAGGGTATCGTCGCCCCCTGCCCCGTCGACCCAGTCGAAACCGTCGCCGCCGCTGATGCTGTTGTTGGCCTCATTGCCATAGAGGCCATCGGAATGGGCTGTGCCGATCAGATTTTCGACGCCGTCGACAATGTCGCCTTCGGCATCGCCGCCCCAGCCTTGGCCGGCGGCGGGATCCAGGCTGATGAAGATGCCGTTGCCCGAGGCAGAATAGTCGAGCGTGTCGATGCCGTCGCCGCCCGAGATGGAATCGCCGCCCTGTCCGCCGTCAAGGGTGTCGTCCCCGTCGCCGGCAAGCAGGGTATCGTCGCCCGATCCGCCGAAAAGCGTGTCGTTCCCTGATCCGGAGTCGAGAAGGTCATCGTTGGCGGCGCCGTCGAGATAGTCGTTGCCGTCGCCAGCGAGGAGGGTGTTTGCGCTGGTTGCGCCTGTCAGACTGTCGTCATGGGCGGTCCCGATGATGTTCTCGACGCCGGTGATCGTATCGCCGGTGGCATCGCCGCCTGTGGCGGTGCCGGTGGTAAGGTTGATTGTGATGCCTGCGTCGGAGCCAGAGTAGTCGATCGTGTCTTCGCCAAAGCCGCCCGAGAGCGAATCTGCGCCCACTCCGCCGGTGACGGTATCATTGCCGCTGCCGCCATAGAGCGTGTCATTGCCGTCGCCGCCGACGAGGGTATCGTTGCCGTCATTGGCGGTGATGATGTCATTGCCGGACGTTGCATAGGAGGTGAAATCGTCGGCGCCTGTGCTGCCAAAGACCTGCTGGCCTGCGCCGGTGGGGAAGGTGTTGCCGGAGATGTTGATCGTGCTTTCGACGGGATCGAACCCGGCGGGCAGGACGGCGTTGTTGGCGGGCGTCACGGTGATCGAGGTCGCGGCACCAGCGTGGGGCGTGACGGTGTTGCCCGTGATCGTGTAGCCGGTGGTGATCCCGGTGCCGGGGCCGGTGACGGCGGAAATCTGGCCGCCGTCGATGGCGGAATCGGTGACGGCCAGGTTGTCTGCGCCCACGACGCGGATGGCAGAGCGGGTCAGGCCCGCTGTTGCGCCGGTCAGGTCGCGGGTGATGGAACTGCCGCTGACTGTCAGGCCGTCGCCTGCGAGGATGCCGAACTGCGCTTCGTTCGAGGTGTTGGTCCCGGTCGTCAGGATTGAATTGGTGACGGTCAGGTTGTTGGCACCCGAGGAGGCGTCGATCAGCTGATCGGACGCGTTGGTCGTACCGGGGCGGTAGTTTTCGACCGTCAAGCCATCGAGCGTGACGTCGGGCGCGCGGACGGTGATCGTGCCCTGGATCGTTGTTTCCTGACCGGGGTCGCGGGCGGGGTCGTTAAAGGAAAGGCCGGACTGGGCCCCGGTTATGGTGATGCCGGCGTCGTTGATCGTCAGGTTTTCGGTGTAACTGCCAGGTCCGACGACAACGGTGTCGCCGGGTTCTGCCGCGTCGAGCGCGGCCTGTATGGTGCCATAGGTTCCTTCGGAACCGACCGTCAGAATGGCCAAAGGCGCGGGCTCCATCAGCGGCAATGCAGGAAAAGCCCTGCATGCGCGATGGGTTAGCGGGCCATTACGGCATCAATGCGGCTCGGGCACCAGAATTTCCCGCTTGCCGACATGGTTGGCGGGGGTGACGACGCCTTCGTCTTCCATCTGCTCCACCAGTCGGGCGGCCTTGTTGTAGCCGATGCCAAGCTTGCGCTGGATGTAGGAGGTCGAGCACTTGCGGTCCTTGGCGACGATCTGAACGGCCATGTCGTAAAGGGCGTCTTCGGTTTCCGTGCCGGTGCCAAGGCCAAGGACGGCGTCGACCGAGGAGACGGCGTCTTCGTCCGGGCCTTCGACAACGCCCGACATGTATTCGGGAGGACCGAAGCCCTTGAGATGGTTGACGACTTCTTCGACTTCCTCGTCGGAACAGAAGGGGCCGTGGATGCGGGTGATGCGGCCGCCGCCCGCCATGTAGAGCATGTCGCCCATGCCGAGGAGCTGTTCGGCGCCCATTTCGCCAAGGATGGTGCGGCTGTCGATCTTGGACGTGACCTGGAAGGAAATGCGGGTCGGGAAGTTGGCCTTGATCGTGCCGGTGATGACGTCGACCGAGGGGCGCTGGGTGGCCATGATGAGGTGGATGCCCGAGGCACGGGCCATCTGGGCGAGGCGCTGGATGCAGGCTTCGATTTCCTTGCCCGCGACCATCATCAGGTCGGCCATTTCGTCGACGATGACGACGATATAGGGCAGAACTTCGGGCTGGAATTCGTCGGTTTCAAAGATGGGATCGCCGGTTTCGTCGTCGAAGCCGGTCTGGATGGTGCGGCTGAACATTTCGCCCCGGCCCAGCGCCTCGCGGACGCGGCCGTTGTAGCCTTCGATGTTGCGGACGCCCATCTTGGACATCTTGCGATAGCGTTCCTCCATTTCGGACACGACCCATTTCAGGGCGACGACGGCCTTTTTCGGGTCGGTCACGACGGGGGAGAGGAGATGCGGGATGCCGTCATAGACGGAGAGTTCCAGCATCTTGGGGTCGATCATGATGAGCCGGCATTCCTCGGGCGTGAGTTTGTAGAGGAGGGAGAGGATCATCGTGTTGATGGCGACGGATTTGCCGGAGCCGGTCGTCCCCGCGATCAGAAGGTGGGGCATCTTGGCGAGGTTGGCCACGATGGGTTCGCCTGCGATATCCTTGCCCAGCGCGAGGGGGAGGCGCATGTTGCTGTCGCCGAAATCGCGGGCCGAGAGGATTTCGCGGAGGACGACCTTTTCGCGGTTGGCGTTGGGGAGTTCGATCCCGATGACAGAGCGGCCCGGCACGGTCGAAACGCGGGCCGAGAGGGCGGACATCGAGCGGGCGATGTCATCGGCAAGGCCTATGACGCGGGACGCCTTGAGACCCGGGGCGGGTTCGAGTTCGTACATCGTGACCACCGGGCCGGGGCGGACGGCGACGATTTCGCCTTTGACACCATAGTCGTCGAGCACGGATTCGAGCATCCGCGCGTTTTCTTCGAGCGCGTCATCGGAGAGGTGGTGGCGCTGCACCGAAGCCGGGTTCGTCAGGAGGCTGAGGGGCGGGAATTCGTAGTTGGCGTAGCGGTCTTCGAGCGGGAGGGAGGGCTGCGCCTCGGCCCGCGCACGGGTGGAGGGTTGCACGGGCTTCTTGGCTGTGTGCTGGACGACGGGTTTGCGGACTTCGGGCGCGGCGAGGGGAATCGCGGCGCGGATCAGTTCGGGCGGGATCGAGAGGGGCGGGACGGGGATTTCGTCCTGCCATGCGTCGGCATCCTCGAAAACGTTGTCGTCATCGTCGTCCGTCGCAAGGTCAAGCATGGGGGCCTGGGCGCTGACCGGGGGTTCGGCGCGGAAGGTTGGCCGGACCGGAGCGGCGGTCATGGGCGGTTCCATGCGGGTCGCGGACAACGCGGGGGCCTGCGGTTTGACCGAGTCGATCAGGAGCGGCAGCGGGCGTTTGGGGCGCGTGGGCGGTTCGGGCTGG
>JBGSWJ010000006.1:0-3822 GCA_041752495.1 Rhodobacterales bacterium | reverse complement strand
GCGGCTGCGCAAGCGGTACGAGGGCCGGGGCGTGAACGTCATGCGCGTGGGCGAGGCCTGGGCGATCCGGACGGCTCCGGACCTTGGGTTCCTGATGCAGAAGGAAACGGTCGAGACGCGCAAGCTGTCGCGGGCGGCGATCGAGACGCTGGCGATCATCGCCTATCACCAGCCCGTGACCCGCGCCGAGATCGAGGAAATCCGGGGGGTATCGGTCAGCCGGGGCACGATTGACCAGTTGATCGAGATGGACTGGATCGGGCTGGGACGACGCAAGATGACGCCGGGGCGGCCCGTGACCTTTGTCGTCACGCAGGGTTTCCTTGATCATTTCGGGTTGGAATCGGCGCGGGATCTGCCGGGGCTGAAGGAATTGCGGGCGGCGGGGCTTTTGGACAACCGGCCGCCGCCGGGGATGGCGGTACTGGGGCAGACCGGGGGGGATGAGGCCGCAGACGAAGAGGGGCAGGCGGAACTGTTCGGGGAGTAGGGTGATGATGCTGAAATTCGTGATCTTTTCGCTGCGGATGACGTTGAGCCTGTTGATCCTGACGGTGGTCACGATCCTGTTCGGCCGTGGGCCCGCTGCAAAGCGGGTGCTGCGGTCGGTGGGGGTCTTGCGGCGGATCGGGCGGCTTTAGGCATCAGCGATGCTGGTGGAAAACCTGACCCGCAAAGAGGTTGATCGACTCGCCCTGCGAAGCTAGTCTTTGACGCAAGGCCGCAATTTCGGTCCGATGCGAAGTGATTTGGTCAAAGGAATTTGGTTATGGCCATGCGGTCAGCCCGTGAAAGGGCGCTGCAGACGCTATGTTTTGAGTTGGGCGGTCTGCTGATTGTAACGCCGGTCTATGCGGTGATCTTTAACGAGGATGCCTTTGGAAGCGCGGTTGTCGTGCTGACGCTGGCTGTGGCGGTGATGCTGTGGTCACCGGTTTACAACACGGTATTCGATCTGGGTGATTTGCGGATGACGGGCCGGGTGGCAAGCGAACGGCCCCATTGGCTGCGGATTGTCCATGCGGTGGGCCATGAGGCGTCAACGCTGATCGTGACGCTGCCGCTGATCCTGTGGATGACCGATCTGGGGCTGGTGGCTGCGCTGGTGCTCGATCTGGGTCTGACAGCGTTTTATGCCGGTTATGCCTATGTTTTTCATATCATTTATGACCGGCTTCGGCCGGTTCCGAGAAATTTGAACAGTGTATTGGGGAGTGAAACATGAGTTATCCACTGACAGAGCAGTTTGGCGTTCATCTGATGATTGACGGCTATGGCGCCTCGGGTGAGTTGCTGACCGATGCAGAGCGGCTGCGTGGGCTGCTGGAACGGTTGCCGGGCGAGATGGGGATGTATGCCATCTGTGATCCGGTCGTAGTTTCGGTCGGGCCGAACAACCGCAAGGATCCGGGCGGGCTTTCGGGCTTTGTGATGATCGCGGAAAGCCATCTGAGCTTTCACACTTTTCCGTCGCGGGGGTTCGTGACGATCGACATTTATACATGCCAGAATGATCTGGACTGCGAAGCGGTGACGGCGCGGCTGCGGCGGGCCTTTGGGATCGCCGAGGCGGATGTGCATGTGCAGCCGCGCGGGTTGCGCTATCCGGCGGAGGATCTGGTTCCGGCGTGACGGGATCAGGTTGCAGGGATCAGGTGGTCACAGGGGCCGCCAGTCAGCAGGGTATTGATGACATTGTCGAGCACGTCGGGCAGGTCAAGGCCGGATTGCAGGTAAAAGCCGCCCTGCATGCCGCCGGTCATGTCCGCCATCCAGGTGACGCTGACGAAGGGCGGGTCGGGTGTGCGGTAGGTTCGCGCATCCGTCGCGGGCAGGTCTGCTGCCAGAAAGGATTGCAGGGCAGAAAGCATCACGCGCTGATCGGCGGCTGAGGCCGGCCATCGGATCGGGGCGAGGATGGGATTGACCGGACCCTGCACCTCGATCACGCGGAATTCGCTTTGCGACAGAAGAACAGTGCAGGAGACCATATTGCGCAGGTCGTCGGTCGGGCGGATTTCGATGGTCAGCGAATGGGCGGCAGGCAGGGCAGGCGGCAGGCAGAGCAGAAGTGCAAGGGCTGCCCTGGTGCGCATGGGTGAGCCTGTTGTCCGTGGGTGAAGGGATGTCCGTCGCATCATCGGGGGCCGCCTTTGCGTAGATCATAGCACGGATCGGGGCGGCGGGATACGGCCGCCTCGGGGCCGACTGCGGGGCAGGATGACAGGGGAGGGTGGGTTGCACCCACCATTCGGGCTTCTTTGTCTTCCAAATACCTCGGGGGGCTCCGCAGGAGCGGGGGCAGCGCCCCCTCCGGACCCAGGGCCTTGGGCGCAGGGCGGTGCTGACCCAGCCTTATGCTGGCCGGAAATGCTTGGAGAGTTTGAGGCCCTGGCCCTGATAGTTCGACGCGATGTCGCGGCCATAAAGCTGGTCGGGGACTTCGGTCATCTTTTCATAGACGAGGCGGCCGACGATCTGGCCGTGTTCAAGGACGAAGGGGGCTTCGTGGCAGCGCACCTCGAGCACGCCGCGCGAGCCTTGGCCGCCTGCATCGGCAAGGCCGAAACCGGGGTCGAAGAAACCGGCATAATGGACGCGGAATTCGCCGACCATGGCAAGGTAGGGGGCCATTTCGGCGGCATGGTCCGCCGGGATCGTGACGGATTCGCGGCTGACGAGGATATAAAAGGCACCGGGATCAAGGATGATGCGGCCTTCTGTGGTGCGGATGGTTTCCCAGTATTCGGCGGGGGCATAGTGCCCGATCCGGTCGAGGTCGATCACGCCGGTATGAGGTTTGGCACGGTAGCCGACGAGGTCGCCTGCAGCAGGAGAAAGGTCAACGGAGAAGCCCAGGCCGTCGGCGATGACGGCCTGACCCGAGACGAGGGGCTGGGCGGCGTTGAGGGCGCGGAGGGCGTCGTCGGACAGCACGGCGTGGCCTTCGCGGAACCGCATCTGGTTCAGTCGCATTCCGGGCCGGACGAGGACCGAGAAGGAGCGGGGGCAGATTTCGGCATAAAGCGGGCCGGTATAGCCAACTGGGATGCGGTCAAATTCAGTCCCGCCATCGGTGATCGTGCGGGTCAGAAGATCGAGCCGCCCGGTCGAGGATTTGGCATTGGCCACCGCTTGCACGGAGGCGGGCAGGGCGAGCGTTTCCATGAGCGGCACGACATAGACGCAGCCCTTTTCCAGCACAGCCCCGGCAGTCAGATCGACGCGATGCATTTCAAATTCGGCAATCCGTTCGGCGACAGTGCGGCCCGCGCCTGCAAGGAAGGACGCACGAACGCGGTAGGCCACGGTGCCAAGGCGGAGGTCGAGGCTGGCTGGCTGGATCTGGGCCGGGATGATGGCGGGGGCGGCCGCGACTTCGCCTGCGGCGATCATGGCGCGGATGCGCTGGCTGGGCAGGACGCCGGTCATCGTGATCCCCTTTGAAAGCTTGGCGGACGGTTGCAAACAAAAACGCCCGCCGCAAGGTGCGACGGGCGGTTTTTGGTCGGGCTAGCAGGACTTGAACCTACGACCTTCTGTCCCCCAGACAGACGCGCTACCAGGCTGCGCTATAGCCCGACTGAGGGGGCTTTTGACTGCTTTCGCGGGAAAGGGCAAGCCGGAAATTTGCGGGTTTGATCGGGTCAGGTCAGGGCCTGACGAAGACGGTCCTGAAGGCGCGTCAGGCGATTGGCAAGCGGCACAATGCGGGCGCGGCGGGCCTGAAGCCGGGATTTGTCGGCATGGGCGAGAATCGTCAGGACGCCGGTCGCGCCGCTGGTGACTGGTTCGGGAACCGGCGTCGAAACTGTGGGCGCC
>JBGSWJ010000005.1:0-7158 GCA_041752495.1 Rhodobacterales bacterium | reverse complement strand
GGAAGGGTTTCTGCCGCATGGCCTTGCGGGCGGGCCGCATGATGCGATGCAGCCGGTGATCCTGACGGTCGAGGGGCAGGCGGCGGGGCCGGTCGATTGCGTGATGGCGGTGGACGGGGCCGATCTGGGCGATACCGAAGCGGGTCTGTTGCAGCGGGCGTCGATCCTGTTTGACGGGAATGACCCTGATGCGGTGCAGCGGGCGCGGGACCAGTGGCGGGCTTTGACCGGGGCTGGGATCGGGGCGAAATACTGGGCGCAGGACGGCGGGCGCTGGGTGATGAAGCAGGAACGGGCGGCGGGAGGAACAGCATGACGATGACGGGGGGATGCCAGTGCGGGGCGGTGCGGTTCCGGGCCGATGCACTGATGGACAATCCGCATGTCTGCCATTGCCGGATGTGCCAGAAGGCGACGGGGAATTTCTTTGCCGCGCTGGTTGGGGTGAAAAATGCTGACCTGACCTGGACGCGGGGGGCGGCGGCTGTGTTTCACAGTTCCGACGGCATCGGGCGCGGGTTCTGCCGGGATTGAGGGACGCCCTTGTTCTTTCACCGCGAGGCGGGCGGGCATGTGTCCATGTCGATTGGTGCCTTTGACGATCCGGCGGCGATTCCGCTCGAATTCGAATGGGGGACCGAGGGGCGGTTGCCGCAGATTGCGCAGTTGGGGCATGTGGAGGGCTATGTGAGCGAGGTGGACGATGCCGATGGTGCGGCCCGGGCGCGGGCCAGCAACCACCAGCATCCTGACCATGACACCGCGGTCTGGCCGCCTGTCTAGTCAGCGGGTGAGGATCATCTGGCCGTCCGCGATCTCGATCCGGCTGTAGAGGTGAAGGTAGGTCATCCCGAGGAGCGAGCCGTCGAGTTCGCCTTCGTTGACCACGGCGCGTACGTCATTGTCGACGATCCCGCCAAGGGCCACCTCGTTCAGCCGGACCGGTGCCGTGCGGACGGTGCCGTTGGCGGTCTGGGCGGTGCCGATGTAGGACAGGGTTTCGGGGGCAAGGCCCACGCGTTCGGCATCACGCTGGCTGAGCACCATGTCGGTGGCGCCGGTATCGACCACGAAATCGACTGGCGTTCCGTTGACGAGAAGAGTGAGGTTGTAATGGCCGTCGCGGCCGCGCGGAATCTCGATCCGGCTGTCGCCGACAATGGCCTGCGTGGGGGCGATGTCTTGCCGGATGTCGTTCCAGAGACCGTAGCCCGCGATGGCGCCGAGGAAGATCAGCCCCCAGACAGCGGCGTGTTGCAGGGTCTGGCTGATGTTGTTGCGGCTTTGCACGAAGACCCACCCGGCGACGGACGCCAGGATGAGGCCAAGGTAGATCAGTCTGACGATGTCATCTCCGCTCATGGCATCGCATATGGGGGCTAGAACCCGATCCCGCTAGTGCGGAGGCCATCAAGAATGAACTGGATGGCGAGGGCGGCCAGAAGCATCCCCAGAACGCGGGTCACGACATTGATGCCGACCCGTCCCAGCCAGCGTTCGATCGTGGGCGCGGCGAGGAAAAACACAAAGACGATACCAAGGTTGAGCGCAAGGATGATCGCGATGGCGATGTAGTCGCCCATGCCGGTCGTCTGGCTGGCCAGAAGGATGATCGTGGTGATCGTGCCGGGGCCGACGATCAACGGAATGGCGAGGGGCGAGACCGAGGGGTCGTCGCGATGTTCGGCGGCGCCTTCCTCGGCATTGCTCTCGCGGCGGGTGCGGCGACGGTCGAACAGCATGTCGAGCGCGGTGAGGAACAGCAGGATACCGCCCGCGATGCGGAAGGCGGGCATGGTGATGCCGATGAAAGTCAGCACCCGTTCGCCCAGAACAAGGAAGATGAGCATCAGCACGCCGGCGGTAATGCAGGCGCGCAGGCCCACACGCAGGCGGTGGGCCGGGGTCATGCCCTGCGTCAGGGCGATATAGAGCGGTGTCAGGCCAGGCGCGTCGATGATCACGAAAAGCGAGGTGAAGGCAGTGATGAGCGCGGCCGTTTCCATCAGGCGGGGCCGCCTGCGGTCAGCGTTTCTTCCGGGAGCGTGGCGCAGGGGATCAGCATGGCGTTACCGTTGCCCTTTTCGCCCGGCCGGTCAACTGTGGCGTCACGGCTGATGCCCAAGGCAGAGGGATTTGGGGCGACATTCAAACGGGGAGAGGAACGCCTCCCCAAAGGGACTGAGATACTCTCATTCTTCTGGTTCCAAATATCCCGGGAGGGTGAATTGGCCTTTGGGCCAAGAGGGAGGGCAGCGCCCTCCCTGCGACCTTTCAATGCGCCTGCGCTTTTTCGAGTTTCTCGAGGGCTGCGACCCACATCGCTTCGGCGCGGTCGAGCGCCTCCATGACTTCGGCGTACTTCTTGTTCCAGGTCTCAAGCTCGCCCGCGCGCTTGGGATCGTAGAGGGCCTGATCGGCAAGTTTGGTCGCGAGCTTGTCGCGCATGTCGTTGATCTTTTCGACGCGGTCTTCGCATTTGCGCACCTCGGCGCGCAGGGCCATGAGTTCCTCGCGTGTGAGTTTCACCGGCTTCGGCTTGGCCACGGGCTTTTCGGCCGGCTTGTCGGTGCCAAGGAGCATGCGGCGATAGGCCTCGAGATCGTCGTCATAGGGGTTCACGCGGCCGTCTTTGACGAGCCAGAGGCGGTCGGCGACCATCGAGAGAAGATGCATGTCATGGCTGACAAGGATTACGGCGCCGGTATAGGCGGTCAGCGCCTCGACCAATGCCTCGCGGCTTTCGATGTCGAGGTGGTTGGTGGGTTCGTCGAGGATCAGAAGATGCGGCGCGGGCAAGGTGGCAAGGAGGAGCGAGAGGCGTGCCTTCTGCCCGCCTGAGAGGCGGCCGACCTCGGTTTCCGCCTGGGCGGCCATGAGGCCGAAACCGGCAAGACGGGCGCGGGCCTTGGCCTGTCCCTCTTCGGGGCGTTCGCGGAGGATGTGCTGAAGGGGGGTTTCCTCGATCCGCAACTCATCCACCTGGTGCTGGGCAAAGAAGCCGATGCGGAGTTTGTTGGACGAGATCATCTTGCCGCGGGCGGCGGAGAGGCGGCCGGAGAGGAACTTTGAGAGGGTCGATTTGCCTTCGCCGTTGCGGCCCAGAAGCGCGATGCGGTCGTCCTGGTCGATGCGCAGGTTCAGGCCGAGCAGGACGATATGGTTGCCATAGCCCACGGCGGCATCTTCGGTCGCGATGATGGGGGGGGACAGCGCTTCGGGTTCGGGGAAGGTAAAGACGGTGCGGGCCGCGTCCTCGGGGACGCGGATGGTTTCCATCTTTTCCAGCATCTTGACGCGGCTTTGCGCCTGTTTGGCCTTGGAGGCCTTGGCCTTGAAGCGGTCCACGAAGGATTGGAGGTGGGCGCGGCGGGCGTCCTGCTTTTTCGCGGCCGAGACCATGAGGGCGCGCTTTTCGGCGCGCTGGCGGGCGAACTGGTCGTAGGGGCCGGTGTAATAGGTAAGTTTCTTGTCCTCGAGATGCAGGATCGCGCCGACCGAGCGGTTCAGGAGTTCGCGGTCGTGGGAGACGATGAGGACGGTGTGGGGATATTTGACGAGATAGGCTTCGAGCCAGAGGGCGCCTTCGAGGTCGAGGTAGTTGGTGGGTTCGTCGAGCAGCAGGTAGTCCGGCTGGGAGAAGAGAACGGCGGCAAGAGCCACGCGCATCCGCCAGCCGCCCGAAAAGGCGGAGCAGGGCATACGCTGTTCTTCGTCGGTGAAGCCAAGGCCCTTGAGGATCGAGGAGGCGCGGCCCTCGGCCGACCAGGCGTCGATGTCGGACAGGCGGGTCTGGATTTCGGCGATGCGATGGGGGTCGGCGGCGGTTTCGGCCTCGGCCAGAAGGCTTGCGCGTTCGGTATCGGCGGCCAGCACGGTGTCGAGTAGCGAGACTTCGTTCCCGGGCACTTCCTGGCTGACGCCGCCGATGCGGGCGCCGCGGGGGAGTTCGATATTGCCCGAATCGAGGGTGAGTTCGTTCCGGATCAGTTTGAAAAGCGTGGTCTTGCCCGTGCCGTTGCGGCCCACAAGGCCGACCTTGTGGCCGGTGGGGATGGTGGCAGAGGCGCCGTCCAAAAGGAGGCGGCCTTCGACGGAGTAGCTTATGTCGGAAATGCGCAGCATGGGCGTCCCTTGCCCGATGTGGGAGGGGGCGTCAATGCGGGGTTGCTTGTTTGGATTGCGGCGGAGGGGGCGTCGCCGTGGTTGCGCGAACGCATGGCGCAGTGATGGCGGCCCCGTTCCGCGCCTCTGGTGGGGGTCGGCAGAGGCTCTGTTGCACAAATCCCGTGAGGGATTCATCTTGTGAATTCAGCGTGATAGCTGGAGGGCATGAGCAGACTGAACACACCGACCTACAAGACCTTGAAGTGGCCCGAGTATAACAAGGCGCTGAAGCGCCGCGGGTCGCTGACGATCTGGTTTGACCCCGGCATGGAATGGGCAGCGCTGTCGACGGGCAAGCGAGGGCGACAGCCCGTCTACACCGACGCCGCCGTTCAGACCTGCCTTTCGATGAAGGTCCTGTTCGGGATGGCGTTGCGGCAAACGACCGGGTTCGTGGAGAGCCTGCTGCGCCTCGTCGGTCTGGACTGGGATGTGCCGGATTTCAGCACGCTCAGCCGCCGCCAGAAGACCCTCGCCGTGAACTTCCCCCATCGGGGGTCGCAGGGCCCGCTGCAGCTGCTGATCGACAGCACGGGGATCAAGGTCGAGGGGGAAGGAGAATGGAATGCGCGCAAGCATGGCGGAGCAAAACGCCGCGTGTGGCGCAAGGTCCATCTCGGGATCGACGAGCAAACGCTTGAGATCAGGGCGGTGGATGTCACCAGCAGCGACGTTGGGGATGCCCCCATTTGCCTGAGCTGCTCAGCCAGATCCCTCCCGATCAGGAGATCGCTAGCGTCACCGCCGACGGGGCTTACGACACCCGAAAGTGCCACGACGCCATCGCCGAACGGGGTGCTGCTGCCGTCATGCCGCCCCGCAGGAACGCTAGCCTTGGAAGGCCGTTAGCGCCGGGGCAGCCGCGCGCAACGAGGCCCTGAGGGCAACAAAGCATCTGGGCCGCGCACTCTGGCGACGATGGAGTGGATATCACCGCCGAAGTCGCGCAGAGACGAAAATGCACTGCGTCAAACTGCTGGGCCAGCGCCTCATGGCGCGGGACTTCGACCGCCAGGTCGCTGAGTTCCAGATTCGTGTTGCCGTGCTGAACGGCTACACCGCGCTCGGAATCCCCGTCACGAAGGTCGTGGGATAAGTCTGTCCGGGAAAAGGGGCCGTCCGGCCATCAGCCGATTTGTGCAACAGAGTCCCGCAGGTCTGTAGAACGCGGCGGGACCGCAGGGCGCCATGAGGGCCGGATCCTGGCGCCTTGCCTGTCTGCCGGTGGCTGCCGACGCATTGGCGGGCGCATTTCCGGCCTTTTCACCTGTTGGTCCCCATGCTAGGCGGCACGCGCACCGTTTTGAGGCCCCGGGCAAGGGCCTTTTCATTCAGAGGTCATCATGGCAATCGAACGCACCCTTTCCATCATCAAACCCGACGCGACCAAGCGTAACCTGACCGGCAAGATCAATGCCAAGTTCGAGGATGCCGGGCTGCGGATCGTGGCGCAGAAGCGCATCCAGCTGACCATTGAGCAGGCCGGCCTGTTCTATGACGTGCACCGGGCGCGGCCGTTCTTTGGCGAACTGACCGAGTTCATGGCCTCGGGCCCCGTGGTTGTGCAGGTTCTGGAAGGCGAAGGCGCCGTGCTGAAGAACCGGGAAGTGATGGGCGCGACCAATCCCAAGGATGCGGCGCCGGGCACGATCCGTGCGGACTTCGCGCTGTCGGTCGGTCAAAACTCGGTCCACGGGTCGGATGCGCCGGAGACGGCGAAGAACGAGATCGCCTTCTTCTTCTCGGGCCTTGAACTCGTCGGCTGAGGGCTTGGTGCGCAACAGGCGCACCCTACATGAAAAGCCGCCCGTACCCGGAAGGGTGCGGGCGGTTTTGTTTTGCGGTCAGGGAGGAGGGACGGATGGGCGATATCGGGTTTCTGGAGGGTGCGGACTGGATGAATCCGCCGCCGGTGGCGGAGCGGGGCGCGGATGGTCTGCGGGTGCAGACGGGGTTCGAGACGGATTTCTGGCGCCTCACGCATTACGGGTTCGTGCATGACAACGGGCATGTGCTGGCCCGCGAAGTGCCGGGGGATTTCACGGCGACCCTGACCTGGGAGGCGCCCTATGCGGCGGCCTTTGATCAGGCGGGCGTGATGCTCTGGTTGGACGCGGCGCACTGGATCAAGGCGGGGATCGAGCTGACGGACGGGGCCACGCATTGGGGCTGTGTCGTGACGCGGGAAAGGTCGGACTGGTCTGCGGTCGCGGCGCCCGGGATCAGCGGGCCGCAGAGCCTGCGGGTGACGCGGGTCGGCGGGGCGGTGATCGTGAACTACCTGACGCCGGGCGGGCATTGGCAATTCCTGCGGCTGGCCGACTTCCCGGAGGGGCCGCTGAAGCTGGGCCTGATGGCCTGTTCGCCGTCACGGGCGGGATTCGAAGTGGTGTTCAGCCGGTTTACGGTGGAGCCGGCCATTGCCAATCCGCTGCATCCGGACAGTTGGGATTCGGTGCCGGGGCTGGCGAGGGGCTAGCGCGGCCTAGGTGCAGCCGCGCTTGATTTCGTTGTCGTTCAGGCCGGTTTCGATGAGCAGGCAGCGGTTGCGGGCCTCATAATAGTAGCCGTTGGCATACCAGCGGATGGCTTCGTCCATGTTGCCATCGGAAACGATCCAGGCGCCGCGCAGGTAGGCCCCCGCGTAGAGCAGGTTGGTTTCGGGATCGAGCAGGTCGGAGGGGGCGCCGGTGAAGCCCATGGTGCGGGCGGTCTGGGGCAGGATCTGCATCAGGCCGTAATAGGGGCCGTTGCGGGCATAGGGGTTGTAGTCGCTTTCGCGCTGGATGACCCGGTGGATGAGTTCGGGGGGGATTTCAAGGAAGGCTGCCGCCTGATTGATATCCTCGCGGAGTTCGGGGGTTTCGCCGGGAAAGAGGGGCGGGTTGTAGGGGCCCAGGTTGGCATCGTCGCCGCGGCCGCAGGCGGCAAGGAGGGCGAGAAGGGCGAGCGTGGCCGTCGTGCGGAGCGTGGCGGTCATGGGCGGGGTCC
>JBGSWJ010000004.1:0-1957 GCA_041752495.1 Rhodobacterales bacterium | reverse complement strand
CGGCCCCAGTGCGGGGGTTCAGGATCGTCTCTTCGGTCTCGGTCCCGGCTTCGAAGGAATTGCCGATCAGCATCTTGGTTTGCATCTGTTTACTCCGTTACTTGCCGCTTCCCGCGACCGTGTCGGTTCCGCGGGTCAGGTAATAGGCGCCCAGAATGGGCAGGAAGGTCACGATGACCACGACCATGGCCACCACATTCGTCACCGGCCGTTCGCGGGGCCGGACGAGTTCTTCGAGCATCCAGATGGGCAGCGTGGCCTGCTGTCCCGCGGTGAAGGTGGTCACGATCACCTCGTCAAAGGACAGGGCAAAGGCCAGCATTCCCCCCGCCAGAAGGGCCGTCGCGATGTTGGGCAGGATGACATAGCGGAAGGTCTGAAAGCTGTTGGCGCCAAGGTCCATCGACGCCTCGACCAGTGACCCGGATGTGCGCCGGAAACGCGCCACGGCGTTGTTATAGACGACCACGACGCAGAACGTCGCGTGGCCCAGCACGATAGTCCAGAAACTGAACGGAATGTCGGCAAGGTTGAAGGCTGAGCGGAGCGAGATGCCGGTGATGATCCCCGGCAACGCGATGGGCAGGATGACGAGGAGCGAAATCACCTCGCGGCCAAAGAACTTGGACCGGCTGACGGCGGCGGCGCAGAGCGTGCCAAGGACAAGCGCGATCAGCGTTGAAATCGAGGCGACGCGGAGGGAGAGCGACAGCGCCTCCCAGATATCGGGGCGTTCCCAGGCGGCGGCGAACCATTTCAGCGTCAGGCCGGGCGGTGGCCACTGGAAGGATTTGTCTTCCGTTGTGAAGGCATAGACAAAGATGAGAAGGAGCGGGACATGCAGGAACAACAGCCCGCCAATCGCCGCAACCTTAAGGAAAAACGGGGCCTGTTCAGAGCGCATCGAACGCCCCCCGCCGTTTCGCCCACCACAGGTAGAACCCCATGATGACAATCGGGACCACGGCAAAGGCCGCAGCCAGCGGAATGTTCCCCGCCGTCCCTTGGTATTGATAAACGGCCAGACCAATGAACCGCGCCGAGGTGCCGACGATCTGTGGGATGATGTAGTCGCCCAGCGTGAGGGAGAATGTGAAGATTGACCCTGCGATGACACCCGGGAGGGCCAACGGCAACAGGACATGGCGGAACGTCTGGCCCGGGGCCGCGCCAAGGTCGCCCGACGCCTCGACCATTGATGGTGGCACGCGTTCAAGCGCCGCCTGAATCGGCAGGATCATGAAGGGCAGCCAGACATAGACAAAGACGATGAACGTGCCGGTGGGGCTGACTGAGAGGGAGTTGCCGCCGATGACCGGGATCGCAAGAAAAGCATCAAGCAGCCACGTCAGGTGGAGCAGTTCAAAGAACCAGCTGATGATGCCTTCCTTGGCGAGGATCAGCTTCCAGGAATAGACCTTGACCAGATAGCTTGACCACAGGGGGAGCATGATGCCGAGGTAGAAGACGGCTTTCCAGCGTCCCTTGGCATAGCGGGCGGCGTAGTAGGCGATGGGAAAGGCGATGATGGCGCTGGCAATGGTGACAAGCGTTGCCATGACGACTGTCCGCAGGATGATATCCAGATTGGCCGGGCTGAACAGTTCCGCATAGGTTTTCAGCGTGAACTCGCGGTTCACCATCCCCGAGAATTCGTCGATGGAGAAGAATGATTGCGCCAGAAGCGCAAAGAGCGAACCGAGATAGATCACACCCAGCCACAGGGCCGGCGGCGTCAGCAGAAGAATGACCACAAGCCCCGGACTGCGCCAGAGCCGGTCTGAAATCCGTCCGCCAAGGCCCGGTGCGGTGGTCATGCCCCGCCCTTCATCTGATGCAGATCGGCGGCGTCCCACGTGACATGCACCGCTTCGCCCACGACAGGCCGTGCGGCCCCCTTGGGCAAAAGCGCCGTCAGCCGCGAGCCATTGACGTCAAGCGCCACCCGCGTGGCCGC
>JBGSWJ010000003.1:0-2405 GCA_041752495.1 Rhodobacterales bacterium | reverse complement strand
CAGCAGCAGGGTGCAGAACGGGGGCTATTTGCCCTTGGCGCGGCTGGCCTTGGGTTTGGCGGGCTTTCCGGCGACCTCGGCCTTGGATTTTGCCTTGGCCTTGGCCACGGGTTTGCTGGCAGGGTCGGCTTTGCCGCCGCTCATCTTTTTCAGCGCGGCGATGCCGCTTTCACCCAGCGGGATTTTGGCAAAGGGGCCGCCGACGCGGGTGAGGCCCAGATCCTGCGGGTCGGCGGGGGGGGCCTTGGCGAACAATTCGTCGGCCCGGTATTCGGCATTGTCCTGCGGGCGGTAGCCAAGGAAGGGGACGCGGGCGTTGGAGACGGGGGCGCGGGTGTTGTTGGAAACGCCGTAGATCACAGTGAAGCCCACGGTGGGCGTGTCGATGGCGCGTTCGACGAGCTGGATCATGTCGGCGTGGGAGAGCCAAGTGCCCAGTGCCCGGGTGTTTTGCGGTTCGGGGGTGCAGGACAGGATGCGCAGGTGGACGGATTCCAGCCCGCGCTTTTCCCAGTACATGCGGCCGAGGTCTTCGGCGAAGCACTTGGCAAGGCCGTAGAATGTGTCGGGGCGGTGGGGGACTTCAGTGTCGATACCTGCATTTGTGGGATACATGCCGACCGCGTGGATCGAAGAGGCGTAGACGACGCGTTTGACGCCATATTTGTACGCCGCTTCCCAGACGTTGTAGGCGCCGACAAAGTTGGGGCCCCAGAGTTCCTCGAAGGGCTTTTCATCCACAATGGCGCCGAAATGGATGACCATGTCGGCCCCTTTGAGGAGGGGTCCGATCTCGTCCATCTTTGCGACGTCCGCCTGACGGTAGATTTCGTTCGGGAGCAGGGTGGCGGGGGCTTCGAGGATGTCGGTGGTGAGCAGCGTTTCGCAGAGGCGCGAGAGCGGTTCGCGGAGCGACGTGCCGAGTGCGCCGCGGGCACCGGTGAGGACGAGTTTCTTGAACATGGGTGATACTCCTTCGGAGTGGTGTCTGTGGTGAGGGCGAGGGGGGCGCTGCCCCCCGGCCTGCGGCCTCCCCCCGGGATATTTGGGACCAGAAGAAGGGGGAAGGGGTGGGATCCTTGTCAGATGACGGCGCGTTCGAGCAGGGGTTCGTTGCGCAGGATGCGGTCGACGCCGAGGGGGGAGAGGTCGAGGGTCTTGTAGGTGCCGTAGGTCACGAGTTCCGAGAGGCCACGCCCCATCGCCGGGGATTGCTGCAGGCCATGGCCCGAGAAGCCGTTGGCGAAAAGGAAGTTTTCGACTTCGGGGTGGGGGCCCACGATCGCGTTCTGGTCGAGCGTGTTGTAGGCGTAGTGGCCCACCCATGAATTGATGAGCTTGACCCGTTCGAAGGCCGGGACGCGGGTGGCGATGGCGGGCCAGACCTTGTTTTCCCAGATGTCGTGATCCATCCGGAAATCGTCGAAGGCTGCGGCGGGATCGCCGTCGTCGGGCGGGCAGCCTGTCATGTAGTAGCGGCCATCGGTGCGGACATGGACTCCGCTGGGGTCGATGGTGAGGGGGAGGTCCTTGGGCAGGGGTTCGGCGGCGTCAAAGACGAAGGTGAAGCGGCGGCGGGGTTCGACGGGGATGTCGAGGCCGGCCATTTTCGCGGTGGCGTTGCCGCGTGGGCCGGAGGCGTTGATGATGGTGCCTGCGGCGATGGTTTCGCCTGAGGCGAGGGTGACCGAGGTGACGCGGGAACCCTGGCGGGTGATGCCGGTGACTTCGTTGGTGATGTATTCCGCGCCGTGCTGTTTCGCCTTTTTGCGGAACCAGTCGAAGATGGTGCCGCCGTCGAAATAGCCTTCGTCCACGGGGTTGTGGGAGCCGAGGATGATGCCGTCGAGATTGTAGAAGGGCCATTCGGCTTCCATCTGATCGGGCGTCATGATGCGGGTGGCGGCGCCGAGGCGGTTCTGCATCTTGGCGTTGTCGATCAGGACATCGGCAAAGGCCTGCGTGTCGGCCATGTAGAGATAGCCGAAGGCGTGCAGAAGGATCGAAGGAGCCTCGGGGTCGTCCATGTAGTGTTTGAAATTATGGATGAAATCGACGCCGAACTGGCTGACCTTGACGTTGATTTCGGACCCGAACTGCTGGCGGATGCAGGAGTTGGTATGGGTGGTCGAGGCCCATTGGTAGGTGGGATCGCGTTCAACGACGAGGATGCGGCCCTTGAAATCGGGGTTGCGGGCCGTCCACCACGCGGCGGAGGAGCCGATCATCGCGCCGCCGATGATGATGAGGTCGTAGGAGGAATGGGCGGGGCTCGTCGTCATGCCGTGGCGCTTTCGATTTCGGTGTCGGTCAGGCCGTAGAGCGTGCGGGCCATGTCGGGGGTGATGTAGCCCAAAGCGAGGTCGCGCTGGACCTGATCGCGGGGGCGGGCGCGGGGGTCGCCG
>JBGSWJ010000002.1:0-13448 GCA_041752495.1 Rhodobacterales bacterium | reverse complement strand
TGATCTGGCGACGCCCTTGGGAAACCCGCAGACAGGCTGAGACGGCCATCTTCCAATACATCAACGGCTTCTATAACCCGCGCCGTCGGCACTCAGCATTGGGAGGCAAAAGCCCCTTGGCCTTCGAACGCCAAGTGGCATAAACGAGCAGTCGGAGCGGCACAAATACGTGACAGGTCCAGATGACCTTGCGGAATTGCACCGCCGTCTCGCCGATATCTGCCAAGGGCTTGGAGTCGATCCGGCGGATCACGCTGGAGCGGTTCTGCTTCGCTCCGCCGTCGCGGAGGTCTCAACTATGGCCGCGCGCAAGCCCAATGGAACGGTCGGGCAGACCAAGCTATTCGGCAAGATCAAAGACGAGGTGAAGGCGGCGGGGGCGCGACTCCTAGTGCTCGACACATTGGCGAACCTTCACGCGCTTGACCCCAATAGCCAAGAGGAGGCGAAGGCGTTTGTGAGCCTTCTGATCGGGCTGGCATACGAGGCCGATTGCGCCATCCTGCTACTTGCACACCCCAGCCGCACGGGTCTGGCTACAGGGGATGGGGACGGTTTTTCGGTCGGGTGGAACAACGCGGTTCGCAGCCGTTCCTACCTCGCGGCAGACAAGAACAATCCAGAGTTGAGCGTGTTGGCGCTCAAGAAATCCAACTATGGGAAGCGCGGGGCAGAGGTGCGTCTGCAATGGCAGCGCGGCCTATTCGAACTGGTGAGCGCCGATGTTGCAAATGGGGCCGATGCGAAGCGGATTTTCCTCTCCATTCTTGACCGTTTCACAGAGGCCGGGCGCTACGTCAACACGTCCTACTCCACCGCTTATGCTCCTTCGCAGTTCGCAGAAGAACCCGAGGCGACCGAAGCCGGGGTGAGCAAGGATCAACTTAAGAGCGCCATGATCGGGTTGCTCCATGCCGGGATTGTTGTGCTGGAGGATTACCAGAAGCCGAACAGGCAGCCGGGAAAGCGACTTGCGCGGGGGGCATTTGCCCTACCCGATTATCGTTTTCCGTTTGATGGGGAGGGCGACTCCGATGACTTGGTGTGAGGCTTCTGACCTGCTCCGACCCTGCTCTGACCCTGCTCTGACCTGCTCTGACCTATCTGCTCCGACCTACCCCTCCCTACGGGAGGTAGGTGCGTCGGAGCACCTGCACCTCCCGGACGGTCGGAGCGGAGGCGGAGCAACCGGGGAGTCAGTGAGCAAGTGGGGTGATACATGGCTTGGGGCAGATGCCCTAACCCGTGGGTCCCTCCGCCGGGGGGCCGGGTCGCGGGGAGCGCGGAGCCCGATTGCCGTGACTCCCCGGAAAAATTCGGAATCCAGAATTAGGGCAAAAGCCCTGTGGGAAAAATCAGCATGAAACTTGACCCTGAATCCCTCGACCTGATCGGCCTTGACCCGGAACCGGACGCCACGGACGACTCCGACCTTGTGACCGCATTTGAGGTGTCGCGGTTCCTTGGCATCACGGACTCGGCGGTTTCGGCCTTGGGTCGGAACGAAATCCTGCCCCGGATTGGCTCCGGCAAGTCAATCCGCTATCCGCTCAAGAAAACGGTCCGCGCCTATTGCGACTACCTCCGCCAGAAATCCGCGAACAAGATCACGCCTGATCTGGAGAAAGCGAAGCTGGAGGTATGGCAGGCCAACGCGGCGAAGATTCAATTACAAAATGACAAGGCCGCTGGCCGCCTTCTTGACTCGCAGGAGGTAAGGGCGGCGTGGCTCTCGACAGCGGCGGACCTTCGCAGCCGCCTTTTGGCCGTGCCTGGGCGGGTAGCCGCCCGCATGTCGCTCGACCGCCCGACAGCCGCCGCACTGGACCGCGAGATTCGGGACGCTATGGCGGAGATTGCCGAAAACCAAGCAGAGGTAGCCAAACCATGAACAACGCCTCCACGGTGCCTCCCAAGGCCGCTGCGGGCCTACCGCTTCTCAGGGCCGAGTTTCTGGCCGCCTTACGACCTCCCCCAAAACTCGACTTCCCCGCGTGGATTGAGTCAACGATCCGGCTCCCCGGCGACGTGTCCGCCCAAACCGGACCCATGCGGCTGACCCCTGTTCAACGCGGGATTGCAGAGGCGATGGGCGACTCCGAGGTCGAGCGGGTGACGGTGGTGAAGCCGGTTCGCCTTGGGTATTCGAGTCTTCTTACCTGCTTTATTGCGTATCATGTCCAGAATGATCCGGCCCCCATTCTGGCCGTGCAACCGACCGAGTCAGATGCGCGCGGATTCATGATTGATGACGTCGAGCCGATATTTCAGGCCAGCCCGCAACTACGCAACCTGTTGGGGGTTGAGCATGACCCCACTGGGCGCTCCACGATCCTCTCCCGCCGCTTTCCCGGGGGCAGCCTTAAGCTTGTGGCAGCCAAGGCCCCCCGAAATCTGCGGCGGCACAACGCCCGGATTCTTGTCCTTGATGAGATAGACGGGATGGAGTCCGGGGCAGAGGGCAGCCCCATTACCTTGGCGGAGCGCCGCACCCTCTCATTCCCCGACCGGAGGATTCTGGCAGGCTCGACCCCCACGATTCAGGACACGTCTCACATCCTGCGACTCTACCGACAGTCAGACCAGAGGGTGTTTGAAATCCGCTGCCCGGACTGCGACCATTTCCACGCCCCCACGTGGAAAGACATTGTGTGGCCAGAGGGCAAGCCCCACGAAGCCGCCTATGTCTGCCCGGGTTGCGGCACGGTGCAGCCGGAAAGCCGGAAGGCCGCCATGGTCGAGCAAGGCCGGTGGCGGATCACGCGGCCAGAGGTCAAGGGCCATGCGGGTTTCCGGACCAATGTCCTGGTCTCGACCCTCCCCGCCGCATCCTGGGCGAATATCGCACGGGAGTTTATCGCCGCCAAGGATCACCCCGACCTTCTCCAGAGTTGGACCAATACCCTTATGGCGGAGGGCTGGCGACAGGCTGGGGAGGAGTTGGACGAAGCCGAGATGCAAGCCCGCGCGGAGCCGTTCAACCTTGCCCAGATGCCCACCGAATGCTTGATCCTGACCGCCGGAGTCGATGTGCAACACGACCGGCTTGAATGCTTGACCCTTGGCCATTCGGCGACCGAGACCTTCGTTCTAGAAGCCCGCACCTTCTGGGGTCCTGTAAACACCTCCGATGACCCGTGGGCGGAGTTGGACGCCTTCCTTGCAGCCCGGTTCCCGCACCCCGCCGGGGGCGCGCTGGGCTTCGATGCTGTAGCGATCGACTCTGGAGACGGTCAAACGATGGACCGGGTTCTAGCCTATACCGGCCCCCGCCTTGCGCGCCGGATCGTGGCAGTAAAAGGGGCCACGGGGCAGCGACCCAGCATCCGCATAAGCGCGACCAAGGGCCATAAGCTTTTCATCGTGGGCGTAGATGGGGAGAAAGCCCGGCTTGCGGACCGCCTGAAACGGGGCCGCACGATCCGGTTTAGCGCCTCTCTCGACCGGCGGTTTTACGAGGAATTAGCAAGTGAAAGGCGCATTGTGCGTTACACCCGTGGTGTTCCTACAGCAACCTGGGAGCGCATCCCTGGGCGTCGTGCTGAGGCGCTGGATTGCTGGGTCTATGCCTCCGCTGTCCGCAACCTTGTGGGTGTGGACTTGTCCGCTCGCGCCGATGAGTTGACCGGGAACACGGCTCCCATAGGCCGCCCGACTGTTGCAAGGTCGAAATGGCTCGACAGCACCGGCTAGGCGCTTCTCATTCGGTTGCGGAGGCTTTCAGCTTTGTTACCGTTGATCGGAGGTCGAAATACCTATCCCGCATTGCCTCCGCTTTGCGCTCGACACTGGTAGGCTGGTTCGTTTCAATCGCTTGGTTTCGTAGATTATTCGCCTGACTTGCCCTAGTGAGAAGCTGCTTTTCAAGGTTTTCAAGTCGAGACCGTTTCGCGTTCCCAGACTGCACCTTTGCAACTGCGGCTTCCATGGATTCCATTTGCTTGATTTCCTTTTCAAGCATGGCTGGCATCTCTTGTGAAAGCTTACCCAGCTTCACCTCTTGCGTTGTCTGGTGTCTGCTTTGCCCGCCAAAGAGGTAGACTTGAGCCTCATATTGTGCAGCATCTTTCGTCTGATATCGGCCTGAATAATAAGGCTCGCTATCGTCGTCGTCATCCGCACGTGTGATACAGTATTTCCAGAAATCGCCGTCTTGAAAGACTGTGATTCTAGAGTCCCCGGCAATCGCAGTCTGATTGCCCCTAGCGGAAACAGTCCAATTCGGCTTGTCAGATCGTTCTTGCGGCGGAGTTGCAGCTTCGGTCCCGCCGAAAAGTCGCCTAAAGAATCCCAAAGCCATGGAACCGCTCCCACTGAAAATAACGAGATTCGCCATTCGGAGAATAAGGGCTGGTCGGTCTTAGGCAAGCCGCCTTGCGGGTTGCGTTATTCGGCCATGCCGCGCGCGACCACCTCTGCGGCGGCCAGTGCGGTATCCGGGCAATTCCAGACTGGAGCGCGGATGCAGGCCGGGGCGGAGTCCCCCTCCAAATCAATCGCGAACACGCTGGCCACGTAACACCCCGTCGCGATCTCTAGCGCCTGTGGGAGCCATTGGCCGCCCGGCCCCTTCGCAACCTGTCCAGTCCGCGCGGCCTTGGCCCAGCGGGGCACGGGGCCGATATGCCGCAAACGATTCTTTATACCGTCCATATTTGCCTCCAGTATGAATGTGCGGACAGCCTACACCCTTAGGCATATGGAATCTGGAGAATTGACGGGTGAAATCTCGCCTTCCGGAGGATAGTTCGTCGGGACCCTCTATCCGCCGCCTCAATGGGCATGGAACCGGTGCAAGAGCCAAATCTGTTGGTATAAGTCTTGGTAGCTTGGAGTAGGAAATACATTAACCTTCTGATTAATATAACAAAAAGATTCCGCCCTCGGGCACCACTTCCTACATAAAATCCTTAATGTTATTGGCGGTTTCCTGCGGATCGTCAGCGTTGGGCAGGATCTGACGATCAACTTCCCCGGCCTGCGTCTTCACACGGTGGAACCGGCGACACACGACCCGCCCTGATGCAGATCAAGGTGGACCTTGGCCGCCTGTCGCAGCATGATGGCACAAAAGAACAAGGAGGCAGTTTCATGATGCACAGGGGTTTCTTGGCCGTGTTGGGGCTTGTCGCGCTTGCGGCCTGTGTCGAGGAGCCGGAAATCACTCCCGAAGTGGCCTTCATGGAGAATTGTGCGGCCTGTCACGGGGCGGGGGGCACGGGGGACGGGCCAGCGGCAGAGGGGCTGGATCCGAAGCCTGCGGACCTGACGACGCTGTCGGCGCGCAACGGCGGGGTGTTTCCGCGGAATTACGTGATGTCGACCATCGACGGCTATGTCCGGGGCGTTCATTTCAGCGATGCCATGCCGGTCTTTGGCGATGGCGACATGGGGCCAACCGTGATCGTCGAAAACCCTGACGGGACCGGCACCCCGGTCCCCGCAAGACTGCTGGCGCTGGCCGACTATCTGGAAAGCATCCAGCAGTAGGTGCCCTGGTTGCCAAGTACGGCTGATTGACGTACCTCAGGGGGATGTGCGTCAACCTGGCCTTGCAAGGAGCCTCATGCGGCCAACAGTGATCGACATTGCCAGGGAGGCGGGCGTCAGTCTGGCCACGGTGGACCGGGTTCTGAACGGCAGGCCGGGTGTGCGTGCCAAGACGGTGCAAGCCGTGCAGGATGCGATCACGCGTCTGGGCTATGTCCGCGACGTGGCGGCGGCCAATCTGGCGCGCAGCCGGACCTATCGCATGGCCTTTGTCCTGCCGGATACGGAAAGCCAGTTCGTCCAGACGCTGCTTGATGCGCTGGATCTGGCTGGGCGCATGGCTGCCTCGGCCCGGACAGAGATCATCCTGCGCCGGTTTCCCGCCGAAGACCCGCATGCTCTGGCGGCCATCCTGACGCGGCTTGCGGCCGAGGATATTGCCGGGGTTGCCCTGATGGCACCGGAAACGCCCATCGTGCGGGACGCGATCCGCAGCCTGCACCAGCAGGGCATGGCCGTTGTGGCACTGGTATCGGACCTCCCGAACACGGAAAGGGATCATTTCGTCGGGATCGACAACATTGCCGCCGGGCGCACGGCTGCCGTCCTGATGGGGCGATTCCTGACCGGGCAGGGGCAGGTGATCGTGGTCGGCCAGTCGATGCTCTTGCGGGAAAGCATCGAGCGCCGGTTCGGCTTTGACCAGGTGATGATGCGCGATTTCCTGCAGGTCGAAGTGTTGCAGACCGTCGAGAGCCACGGTCGGCCACAGGTGTTGCGCCAGATCGTTTCTGAAACCCTGTCCCATGCCGCGAATGTCAGGGGCATCTATCTTCTGGGGGCCGGCCACCGGGCCCTGTCCGAGGCGCTGGCCGATCTGGATCTGGCCGGCCGTATGGTCGTGATCGGCCATGAACTGACGCCACATGCCCGCGCGGCGCTGGAGGCGGGGAGGATGGACGCCGTCATCACCCAGAATGTCGGGCATCTGGTGCGGTCGGCCCTGCGGGTTCTGCGGGCGCGGACCGATCGGGTGCCCATCGACGAAAGCCAGGAACAGATCCGCATCGAGATCGTGATCCGTGAGAACCTTCCGGCGCGGGCCGAAACGCAATCCGACCTTTGAAAACAGGGCCCGGACGGGTCGTTTCCGTGTATGCGAAAAAATGAGGAACGTACCTCAGAAATAGCTGGACAGGTTTGGCCCGTCGGGATTAACGTGCAGGGGAATTAAGCGGGCGGCCGGACTGACCGTCGCATGTTCAACCTGGGAGGAGTGAGGAATGAAACTGCACTACACTGCCACGGCGTCCGCCCTGGCGCTGGCCTTCGGGGCCGCCTCGGCTGCGCAGGCCGAAGATCTGACGCTTTGCTGGGCCGCCTGGGACCCGGCCAACGCGCTAGTCGAACTTTCCAAGGATTTCGAGGCGCAAAGCGGCGTCACCATGCATTTCGAGTTCGTCCCCTGGACGAACTTTGCCGACCGCATGCTGAACGAACTGAATTCCGGCGGCCAACTGTGCGACCTGATGATCGGTGACAGCCAGTGGATCGGCGCTGGCGCAGAAAGCAGCCACTACGTAAAGCTGAACGATTTCTTTGATGCCAATGGCATCAGCATGGATGACTTCGTTCCGGCGACCGTGACCGGCTACTCCGAATGGCCCAAGGGCACTCCGAACTATTGGGCACTTCCGGCGTTCGGTGACGTGGTCGGCTGGACCTATCGCAAGGATTGGTTCGAACGCCCCGAGCTCATGGCCGAATTCAAGGAAACCTACGGCCGCGATCTGGCCCCGCCGGCAACCTTTGCCGAACTCAAGGACATCGCGACGTTCTTCCAGGGCCGCGAGATTGACGGCAAGACCGTCTATGGTGCCTCGATCTATACCGAGCGGGGCTCGGAAGGGATCACCATGGGCGTCATGGATGTCCTCTACAGCTTTGGTTTCAACTACCAGAACCCCGACCAGCCCTATGACATGCAGGGCTTTGTCAACTCGCCCGGTGCTGTTGCCGGTCTGGAATTCTACAAGTCGCTGTATGACTGCTGCACCCCGCCGGGCATGTCGAACGCCTATATGGGCGAAGGCATCGACGCCTACAAATCCGGTCAGGTTGCGATGCAGATGAACTTTGCCTTCACCTGGCCCGGGTTCGAAGTTGACCCGAACGTGGGCGGCGGCAGGACCGGGTATCTGGTGAATCCGGCAGGCCCGGACGGACTCCAGTTCGCCCAGCTTGGCGGGCAGGGGATTTCGGTCGTGTCCTACTCTGAAAAGCAGGATCTCGCGCTGGAATACATCAAGTGGTTCGCCCAGCAGGACGTGCAGCAGAAGTGGTGGTCCATGGGCGGCTATTCGGCCCTGCGGTCAGTGGTCGAGGATCCGGGCTTTGCGGCAAGCCAACCCTATGCCCAGACCTATCTGGACTCGATGGCTATCGTGAAGGACTTCTGGGCTGACCCGAGCTATGCGACCCTGCTGCAGGACTCGCAGAAGCGGTTCCACGACTATGTCGTTGCCGGTAACGGCACCGCACAAGAGGCGCTTGACGGGCTGGTCGAAGACTGGACCGTGACGTTCGAGGATGACGGAAAGCTGTAAGCGGCTGACCAGCGGGCGGGGCTGACCCCGCCCGCCCCTCTGATCCCGGGACTTGATCCCGACCCTTTCCCCGGTGCACCGTTGCGCGACCGTGCCGTTTCCTTGCCCGCAGGCAAGGACCGATCCTGAAGGCCGTTCCCATGTCTGATTCACCCATCGACAGCCTTGCCCGCGCCACACCCCCGGTCATGGCGGCGCGCATCCGGGGCCTGTCGGACCGTGCGATTGCCTGGCTCTTCGTGTCGCCGACGATCCTTCTTCTGCTCGCCATCAACATCTTTCCGCTGATCTGGACGATAAGGCTGAGCTTTACGAACTTTGCCGCGAACAAGCCCAATGCCGAGGTGAAATGGGTTGGCCTGCGCAACTATGAACGCATCCTGACCGATCCCGACATCTGGCAGACGATGCAGGCCACGGCGCATTTCCTGTTCTGGAGCCTGTTTTTTCAGGTCGTGATCGGGTTCACGCTGGCCTGGCTCATCAACCGGAAATTCCGCGGGAACGACCTTGTCACAACGCTCATCGTTTTGCCGATGATGTTGTCTCCGGCGGTTGTCGGCAATTTCTGGACCTTCCTTTACCAACCCCAGATCGGCCTGTTCAACTATGCGGTCGAATTCCTGACAGGCATCCCGGCCTCCAGCTTTTCCATGCTCGGGTCCGTCACGCTGGCGCCCTGGGCCATCGTCATCGTCGATACCTGGATGTGGACGCCTTTCGTCATGCTGATCTGCCTGGCCGGGCTGCGGTCTATTCCCGACTACATCTACGAGGCAGCGGAAGTTGATCGCGCGTCCAAATGGCGGCAGTTCTGGACGATGACCATTCCCATGGTCCTGCCGTTCCTGATGCTGGCCGTGCTGTTCCGGGGCATCGAGAATTTCAAGATGTTCGACCTTGTCGTGCAGCTGACAGGGGGGGGGCCCGGCGACACGACGCTGCTCACCTCGATCGAGCTCAAGCGGGAAGCGTTCGAGAAATGGCGCACCGGCTACAGTTCGGCCTATGCGATCATCCTGTTCGTCACGGTGTTCGGCCTTGCGTCGATCTATGTCAAAGCCCTCAACAAGGTCAAAGAAAGATGAGCGCCTTTTCCGTGACAGAGCCTTCTGCCCGGTCCAAGGGCATCGCGGCTGTCCTTGTGTTCCTTTATGCCTTCATCACGCTTTTGCCGCTGTTGTGGATCATCTCCACCGGCTTCAAATCCGGCCCGGATTCAATCAGTTATCCGCCGAAAGTCATCTTTACCCCGTCCATCGAAGGCTATGTGAACCTGTTCACCAGCCGGACCCGCATCAACGAAGATGACCGGGCGCACCTGCCGCCCCCCGCCAACTTTGCCGAGGCGATAGTCCGCGAAAGGGACATGGTCATCACCGGCCCGTCTCGCTTTGGCGAAAGGTTCCTGAACTCGGTCATCATCGGGTTCGGGTCGACCTTCCTGTCGATCTTCCTGGGGACACTGGCCGCCTATGCCTTCAGCCGGTTCCGGGTGCCGCTCAAGGATGATCTGATGTTCTTCATCCTGTCGACACGGATGATGCCACCGATTGCAGTCGCCATCCCGATCTTTCTGATGTTCCGGTCGCTTGGCCTGTCAGACACGCATCTGGGCATGATCCTGCTTTACACCGGCGTGAACATCTCGCTCGCCGTCTGGCTGCTCAAGGGGTTCATCGACGAAATCCCGCGTGAGTATGAAGAGGCGGCCCTGATCGACGGCTACACCCGGTTTCAGGCCTTCCGCAAAGTCGTGCTGCCGCAGGCGGCCACTGGCATCGCCTCGACCGCGATCTTCTGCCTGATCTTTGCCTGGAACGAATATGCCTTTGCGGTCCTTCTGACCTCGGGCACGGCGCAGACAGCGCCGCCGTTCATCCCCACGATCATCGGCGTCGGCGGTCAGGACTGGCCCGCCGTGGCCGCAGGCGCGACGATCTTTCTGCTGCCGGTCATGATCTTTACCATCCTTCTGCGCAAACACCTGCTGCGCGGGATCACATTCGGGGCGGTCAGGAAATGAGCAACTTTTTCAACGGCCTGATGCGCTTTCGCCGGGGCGCGTGGGAAATGCTGGCCACCATCATCATCGCGCTTGGCGTGTTCATGCTGATGCAGCCCTTTGCGCTGGTCCTGTTCACCTGGTCCTTTCCCGTCACGCTTCTTGGCACGGTGATGTTCATCATCGTCAGCAAGTTTCCGGAGTAACCCCTTGGCCGAAATCGTTATCAAAGGTCTGAGGAAAGAGTTCGGCAGCTTTACCGCCGTCCAATCCTCGACCTTCACTGTCAGGGACGGTGAATTCTTCATGCTGCTTGGCCCGTCCGGCTGTGGCAAGACCACGACGCTGCGCATGATTGCGGGGCTTGAACTGCCTACGTCAGGCGAGATCTGGATCGACGGAGAAGAGGTCGCGCAGAAACCGGCCAGCAAGCGCGACATCGCCTTTGTTTTCCAGATGTTCGCGCTGTATCCGCATCTGAACGTGCGGCGCAACATTTCCTATCCGCTGGTCTCGCAGGGCATGCCCAAGGCGCAGGTCAGGGAAAAGGTGGCCGAGGTCGCAAAGATACTTGGCATCGAGAATATCCTTGACCGTCCGGTCGGCGGCCTTTCGGGCGGAGACCGTCAGCGCGTGGCCCTTGGCCGGGCCATCGTGCGCCGCCCCAAGGCGTTCATGATGGACGAACCTTTGGGTGCACTGGATGCCGAATTCCGCGAACACATGGCCGAGGAGTTGCGCGCCCTGCACGACCGCATGGGGGCCACGACCGTCTATGTGACCCATGACCAGCTTGAGGCGATGCAGATGGGCGACAAGATTGTCGTCATGAACCACGGGGTTGTCGAACAGTTCGGCACGCCGCAGCAGGTCTATGACCACCCCGCAACGATGTTTGTGGCCAATTTCATCGGCTCACCCGCGATGAACTTTCTCTCCTTTCAGGGCCATGTAGCCCGCGGCGCCACTGCGGTCACGCTGGGCGACACGGTGATCCCCATGCCCGAGCTTCAGGAGGCTGCCCCCGGCCCTGACCTTGTTCTGGGCGTCCGCCCGGAACATGTGCGGCTTGACGATGCGTCCCCCTATCGCGGCCGGATCCTTGCCACCGAATATCTGGGCACAAGCCAGATCGTGACCCTGTCCGCCCCGAACGGCCAGATCAAGGCGCGTATCCCTTCGGCACGCAGCGTGCGGACCGGGGATACGGTGGGCCTGACCTTTACCGCATTCACACTCGCGCTTTTCGACAAGGCTTCGGGCCGGGCGCTGCGGACATCTGCGAATGCAGAGGTGCATCATGGCTGAAGTTGTCCTGTCCGGCCTGACAAAATCCTTTGGCGCGACGCTGGCGCTGTCCGATGTCTCTTTGACGATCCCCGATGGGGCCTTTGTCGTCCTTCTGGGGCCGACCGGCGCCGGCAAGACAACAACGCTGCGCCTGATTGCCGGTTTGGACAGGCCTGATGCGGGCGATGTGCGCATCGCCGGGGCTTCGGTTATGGGTGACATGCCGGCACAGCGGGATGTGGCGATGGTGTTCCAGCAATATTCGCTTTATCCCCACATGACCGTGCGCGACAATCTGGCCTTTCCGTTGCGGTCGCCGATCCTGAACCGGCCCGAAGCCGAAATCACGAAACGGGTGGCCGAAGTCGCATCAGTCCTGCGGATCGCCCACAAGCTTGACAACAAGGCGACCCAGCTTTCGGGCGGGGAAATGCAGCGCGTGTCCATCGGCCGCGCCCTTGTCCGCGCCCCACGCATCTATCTGATGGATGAACCGCTGTCCTCGCTTGATGCCGCGCTGCGGGCGGAGTTGCGGGTTGAACTCAAGCGGATCCATCAGGATCTGGGGGCAACCTTCCTTTATGTCACGCACGATCAGGTCGAGGCGATGACCATGGCGACACATGTCGGCGTTCTGGATCACGGATGGCTTGTCCAGTTCGGCACCCCGCGCGAGATCTATGAAAACCCCGTCAGCACCTATGTGGCAACCCGGCTGGGTCAGCCGCGCATCAACCTTTTGCCCGCAGACCTGTTCGGCGCCGCCCGCCCGGGGGCCGCGCAGATCGGCCTGCGCCCGGAACATATCCTGCAGGGCGACGGGCCAGAGGCGCGGGTGATCCGCGTTGAACATCTGGGCGATCAGACGCGCCTGCATCTGCACCTTGCCGGACATGATCTGATCACCCTGTCCGACCCGCATACACCATTGAAATCCGGCGAGATGATCGCCATCCGCCCCGAAAACCCGCTCTGGTTCGATGCCAGCGGCAATCGCCTGCTATAAGAGGAGACGGACATGAAACAGTTCATGAACAGCAAGGACACGCTGGTCACCGAAGCCATCGACGGTCTTCTGCGGGTGTCTGGGGGGAAACTGGCCCGGCTTGACGGCTATCCGCATATCAAGGTGGTGATCCGGACGGATGTTGACCGTTCCAAGGTCGCCCTGATCTCGGGCGGGGGGGCGGGGCATGAACCAAGCCACGCGGGCTTTGTCGGGCAGGGGATGCTGACGGCGGCGGTCTGCGGCGATGTGTTCGCGTCGCCTTCGGTTGATGCCGTGCTGGCGGGCATCCTTGCGGTGACGGGGGATGCGGGCTGCCTCCTGATCGTCAAGAACTATACCGGGGACCGGCTGAACTTTGGCCTTGCCGCTGAACGGGCGCGGACCTTTGGCCGCCGGGTGTCGATGGTCATCGTGGATGACGATATCGCCCTGCCGCACCTGCCACAGGCGCGCGGGGTGGCGGGCACACTCTTTGTGCACAAGATCGCAGGCGCGCTGGCCGAGGCCGGGGCCGATCTGGAGACCGTCACCGCCGCCGCGCAGCGGGTCATCAAGGGCGCCGTTTCCATCGGCATGTCACTTGATACCTGCACCGTGCCCGGGTCGCCCAAGGAAGAGCGTCTCGCCTTTGGCAAGGCCGAGCTGGGGCTGGGCATCCATGGCGAGGCAGGAATCGAAGTGGTCGATTTTGCGGGCGCCAAGGCCGCCATGGCGATGGTGGCCGAACGCCTTTTGCCCCATACTGGCGAAGGACCGCATGTGGCGCTCCTCAACAACCTTGGCGGGGCCACGCCCCTTGAGATGAGCGTTCTGGCCGAAGAACTGGCGCGGTCATCGCTGGCGGACCGGGTCAGATGGGTCATCGGGCCCGCCGAGATGATGACGTCGCTCGATATGCAGGGCTTTTCGATCTCGCTCCTCCCCGTCACGGAGGACGAGGTGCAGGCATTGGCCGCCCCCGTCGCCCTGTCGGCCTGGCCCGGGCTCAATCCGCTGGGCGCGGTCAACGTGCGCCCCTTGCCCGACGGGCTGACCCCGATCCAGCCCC
>JBGSWJ010000001.1:0-4775 GCA_041752495.1 Rhodobacterales bacterium | reverse complement strand
GGCCCAGAAGCAGCCCAAGACCGACACCGCCTAGATGCAAAAGGGCGGTGGCCACCGCAAATCCGATCCCGAACTGAAGCGCACCCGCGCCGCCAAGCTCGGACCCATGGGCTGCGCCGTGGAAGACGCCGAACAGCGCCACGGTCCCAACGGCAATGCGGACGTCAACCTTGACGGCCAGAGCGACCAGCACACCCAGCGCCACAACCGAAGCCAGGATCATCGGCTCCATCATCGGCAGGGCAACACCTGCCAGCGAAAGCCCGAAACCCGCGATCATCGCCGCCATAAAGGCGGCGGGCATGCCGATCATCGCCGCGCGGCCCAGCGTCGCCGCCCAAAGGCCAACTGCCACCATAGCGATGACATGGTCCAGCCCGAACAGCGGATGGCTGAACCCGGCCGCAAATGACCCATGCCCGGCATGGCCCACATGGGCAAAGGCTGGGCTGGCCGCCAGCGACGCAACCGCCGCTGCCAGAATGAAGTGTGATTTTGCCATGGTTCCTCCTTGGTCAACCGGGCGCCCTCTCAAAGGTCACGCCGGAAAAGGGCAGATTTTCACTCGCGCCCGACACAACCATGCAAAAGGCCGCCCGACAAGTGCGCCGGGCGACCTATCACGTTCTAGCCCCGACCACGGTCGACGGAAGCTGAGGAATAATGCAAGCCGCGTTGCTTCAGACCAGAATGAAGTCGGAACTGTCGATCTGCGACAGCTTGATTCCCTTCAACGTCAACTGCTCCCCGCCCTCAAAATTGATCACAACCGAATTGCCGCTTCCCGACAGATGCGCTTCATCGCGGAATTCGGAATAGCTCTCGAACCCATAGTCCGTCAGGTCAACTTTGTCCTGCCCGTTGACAAAGTCGCTGACAAAATCGCGACCATAGCCCGACTCGAACACGAACACATCCCGGCCCTGCGCGCCGCTCAGCCGGTCATTGCCCGCCCCGCCATCGATCAGGTCATCACCCTGGTTGCCACGCAGATCATCGGCCCCGGATTCGCCCCGCAGGATGTCATTGCCTGATCCGCCGATCAGCTGGTCGGCACCCGTCCCGCCCATGATGACGTCATTGCCCGCCCCGCCGTTCACAACGTCGCCGCCGCCATTCGCATCGACATAGTCATTATCGAGTCCCACAGCGATACGGTCGCTCTTGCTCCCAGAAATGATGAAGTCCACATCGTTCGACCCATCCGACGCGAGGACGTCGACCGGGATCAGCACACCATCAATCACGTGCACAACGCCGTTCGACGCCTCGACATTGACGGCGATAATGTTCGGATCTGTCAGGTCCTGGTCCCCATCGACCAAGGTCGTGCCCGAAACACCCACATCTGCCCCAAGCAGCGTCGTGATCGACTCTGCCGCCAGAACATCCGCTGCGAAAAGCGACCCCGGAGCGACATGATAAAGCAGAATATCCGTCAGAAGCGGCACCGGATCGGACCCGCCAGACAACAGCGTCAGTGCTTCCACCAGATAGGCAAAGGCCTCAGATTCGGACGTGCCAGTAAACCCAAGGGTTTGCGCCAGGCCGACAAAAGCCGCGTCATTTGGCGCAAAGACCGTCAGGTCTGCGGTTGGATCGTCAAGCGCGGCAGCCAATCCGGCAGTGATGACCGCCGATTCAAGAATGTCGAAGTCTGCAGACCCGACGACGATGTTGGTAATCGTGGATGAAGTGGACATGATTTCTGCGCATGAAGGACAAAGGATGTTCGTCGGCCGCATCGTGCTGCGGCCCATTGTTCATCATTGATTTTCTGGATTGTCGTGTGCCCCGGCCTGCCTTCTTGCGTAACGCATTCTGCGGACCTTGGGCGGTGCTGCACACTTGTTTGCGCCGGTCGGGATGTTCCCGCCCGGCGCTCGATCGTCAGATCACATCGGCGGCAGGATGACCGCGTCGATCACGTGGATCACGCCGTTGGTTGCGGCGATATCGGCGGCGGTGACATTTGCCCCGTTGACCTTGGCACCACCGTCAAGGGTGATCGTGATTTCGGCGCCGTTGACAGTCGGGGCCATCATGCCTTCGGTCAGATCGGTCGACATGACTTTGCCGGACACAACGTGGTACGTCAGGATCGAGGCAAGCTTGGCGGGATCGGCCAGCAGGGCTTCGACGGTGCCGGCGGGCAGGGCGGCAAAAGCTTCGTCGGTGGGGGCGAAAACAGTGAACGGGCCGGCGCCGCGAAGCGTTTCTTCAAGACCGGCAGCCTGAACAGCAGCGACCAGCGTGGTAAAGTTGCCCGCAGCGATCGCGGTGTCGACGATATCCTTGTCCTGCGCAAAGGCAGGGGTCACAGCCAGAACCGACACGGCGGTCAGCGACAGAAAGGTACGACGAAGCATATTGAAACTCCCAAGTTTTGACGAATGCCTGTGTTGGCATCGGAAGGTGAACGTCTGCGAAACCGCTTCGGATCAAAGCACATTACCGCCAGATGCATTTGACAACGTCAGGCACCGCCCTAAGCCACGGGTTGTTTTTCTTTCCAGTCACGATCCGTTCAGAAATCGTGAACTGATGTCAGGCATTTCCGTGAAACTTTCTCGAACCGGGACCGTGTCTTTCAACGTTACAACTGCCCAACGCCATCGTGACGCCTGTTTCGTCGCTTTTGCGCTAACAGTTTCTACCTGACGCGACACGGAACAAAGGAGGGCGCAGTATGGCCTATCGCTGGAAGAACGATCTGACCCGGGCCGATGCGACGCCCCGGAACCTCATTCTCAACCGCCGTCAGGTGATGGCCGGGGCTGCGGGCCTTGGCGCCCTGACCGTTGCCGGCGCCGCCCGGGCGCAGGACGCACTCGAACCCAACACGTTTGAAGAGATTTCGTCCTACAACAATTTCTATGAATTCGGCACCGGGAAAGAGGACCCCGCCGCCAACGCCAGCGCGATGGTCACCTCTCCCTGGTCGATCAAGGTGGACGGCCTTGTCGACAACCCCGGCGACTATGCCCTTGCTGATCTGCTCGACGGTCTCACCACCGAGGAGAGGATCTACCGCTTCCGCTGTGTCGAAGCCTGGTCGATGGTCGTTCCCTGGAATGGTGTCGAACTGGCCGACATCCTCGCCAAGGTCGGCGTCAAGCCCGAGGCCAAGTATGTTGCTTTTGAAACCACCGTGCAGCCTGATGTGATGATCGGCGTCCAATATGGTGTGATCCCCTTCCCCTATGTCGAAGGGCTTCGCCTCGACGAGGCGATGCATCCCCTTACGATGATGGCAACAGGCATCTGGGGTCAGCCGATGCCCAATCAGAACGGCGCGCCGATCCGTTTGGTCGTTCCGTGGAAATACGGGTTCAAGTCGATCAAATCTATTGTCCGCATTTCGCTGGTGGCCGAAGAACCGCCCGCGACCTGGAACATTATCAACCCGCGCGAATACGGTTTCTATTCCAACGTGAACCCGACCGTGGATCACCCCCGCTGGAGTCAGGCTACCGAGCGCCCCATTGGCGGTGGTCTCTTTGCGGGCCGGATCGATACACTGATGTTCAACGGCTACGAAGCCGAGGTCGCCTCTCTTTATGAAGGCATGGACCTCAAGCAGTATTACTAGGGGTCGGTTCATGGATATCGCAGGACCCATCAACACTGCGCTGCGCCGCGTGCCGCCCTTCACGATCTATATAGTGGGGGCGGTCTGGGCCGTCTGGCTTTTCTGGCAGGCGGTCACAGGCTCCATCGGGGTCGATCCGGTCAACATACTGGAAAGAGAGTATGGAGAGCTCGCACTCAAGCTTTTGGTCGCAGGTCTCGCCGTGACGCCATTGCGCAAATGGACGGGCATCAACCTGATCCGCTTTCGCCGCGCGATCGGTGTGACCTGCTTCTTCTTCGTGCTGGCTCATTTCACTGTCTGGGCCCTTCTCGATGTCCAGTCGCTCGCCCGGATCTGGGCCGACATTGTCAAGCGACCCTACATCACCATCGGCATGGCCGCCTTTCTGATGATGATTCCGCTGGCCATCACCTCCAACAACCTTTCGGTGCGCCGGATGGGCGCCGCAGCATGGAAGCGGCTGCACAAACTGACCTACCCTGCGGCCATCCTCGGGGCACTCCACTACATCTGGCTGGTAAAGGGCTGGCCGCTGGAGCCCTTCGTCTATCTCGGCATCATTCTTGTCCTGCTTCTGGCCCGGGTCAAATGGCCCACGACCCGAGTCGCAGCCTGAGAAGGCGGGATTCGGACAAGATTCGCGACAAAACGGGGGGGCCAAGCGGCCCCCCTTGCTTATCCACAGATCTGCCCGCAAAGGCCCCTAGCGGTTCATTGTCCAAGACCCCCAATATCTGGGGCAAGGATGCACAAACCGCCTAACGAAATTGCGATCTGACGCAAGGTCGGGGACCGAAAGTTACGCTAAGAAGCCGAAAACACTAGGAAAACAGGGGATGTCATAAAAAATGCACTTTTCTTGAAATCCCCTCTTGCGGACCCCCGCCGCTATCCGTAAATACCCCCTCACCGGCGGCGCTGAGGCGAACGACGGGGCGCCAGACGGTCGAAAGCGAGAGCAAAAGATACGAGACGCAAGAAGAAAATTAGAGGTAAATCGAGGCAGGCGCGCCGAGAAGATAAGGCGCACCGGGTCTCGTTTGTTCTCTACGTTATTTGACATTGATAGTAACTGAAGGGATATGCGGGCGGTTTGGTCTGTTTTTCGATGGATCAACGTCTGTATATCTAGCGCCGGTAGCGAGCTCCTTGTGGGTTAGCGATGACCGGTGTCAGCTTC